>CAZKQK010000106.1:0-19456 GCA_964554865.1 uncultured Luteolibacter sp.
CATAAATACCGAGTTATATCAATCTCCCGCAAAAAAGTCGCAATCGCCATTTCCCGGAAACGACCTCGAGGCCTTGCAAACTCAAGGCTCAGGGCGCGCCATGCCCAGTCTGTGGGATGGCTGTGAATTAGGTTCAAGCCTCCCAATTCAAATTTGTTCCAAGGTCCAGGCTGATCCAACGACCGCGAAGGCCATATCGGAGGCGTTGGCGCGGAAACGCGGTTCGGCGAACCGTTCCGGCAATACGCCAGGCGCGCCACAGCCGACGTTCTGGCACAAGACCGGCTTCACCGTGAAGGGCGTGTTGAAGCTCCCGCGCCTACGGCTCCCGGGCGGGCACCACAACAAGTTCGCCACTCCTTTGGCATTGCGGTCGCGGATCCGGCATCCGGTCTCAATCCAGCAGATTGGCGGAGAGTTTCCGGTAGGTGTCTGCGTCCAGGAGGAAGGGATGGTTTTCGGAATCGAGGCGGCCGTAGTAGAAGGCGGGGTTGGGGCCGGGGGAGGGGGCGAAGGTGAGGGTTTGTTCCCTGAGGCCGGTGAGTTCGAAGTCGTCGTTGCGGATTTCCTCGAGGGTTTTGATGCGGAGGGAGGGCTTGGTGAAGGCCTGGATGGCGCCGGGGTCGTCTGCGGCGAGCCAGCGGCCGGCCTTGAGTTCCTCAAGCGCGCCGAGGAGGAAGTTGGCCTGGTTGGTATCGAGGGAGCCGGTGATGTCCCTGCCATCGCGGCGGGCCTGCCAGCGTTCGAGGTTGTCCTGATAGCTGAGTTCGAGCGGGGGGGCGTCGCCGAGTGACCATTGGATGCCGCGCAGGTAGATGCGGCTGAGCGACCAGAGGCGGGAGTGCCGCCATTCGAAGGGGCGCACGGCGATCTCGGCGAGCAGGGAGCGGTCCACGCGCATGATGGTGGAGGTGCCGAGGCGGTTGACGAAGGTTCCGCCCTTGGAATCGATGCCGAAGCGGAGTTCGAGCGCCTGGTTGTCGCCGCCGAGGAAACGGAGGACGAGCACGGGGCGGTCGAGCCCCCATTGGGTGAAGTCGGTGGCGGCGTCGCTCTCGAATCCGATGACGCGGGTGGTGGTGACGGCCTTGAGGAGGGAGAAGAGGTTTTCCTCGTTGGCCTGGCGGGTGACGCCGTCGGTGGTGGCCGTCCACGGTCGTTTGCCCTCGCGGGAAACGAGGATTTCGCGGCCGGTGGCGGGTTGGATGGAGACGGCGCGGAGCGACTGGATGTTGAGGTGGGTGAGGGTGGCGTCGCGCAGTTCGTTGACGGCGAAGGGCAGGTTGGCGAGGGTGACGAGGTTGGGTTCCGGCTTGATCGGCAGGTCGAAGACGGTGTTCGGCCGGTTGGATACGGTGGCTTTCACCTCGCGTGCGTCCGGGCTCTCGGGCGGATAGATTTCGAGTACGGTTTCGGTTTCCGAGCCGAAGGGGACGAGGGCGATCTGGTGGGTGCTGACGGGATTGTCGGCGGCGGGGAGGGTGACGGCGGCGCGGTCGTGGAGGCGCAGGGCCTGGAGTTCGAAGATGCCTTCGAGCAGGGCCTTGATGGCGGCGGGATCGGTGGGCAGGTCGAGTGGCTTGACGATGCGCCATGCCCCCCGGGCGGACTCGCGGCCGAGGGTGAGATCGCCCTGTTGCGAGCGGATGCGGATTTTCCGGAGGGTGAGGGGATTGAAGTAAAACGGGCGGTGGTCGCGCAGGAATCTGAGTCCGTCCTTGAAGAGCGGATTGATGTCTCCGGTGCAGACGTAGACATGGCCGCGCCGGGTTTTCTCCCTGGCTTGGATGAAGACGGTGGCCTGCGGTTCGTCGAGACCCTCGACCTCCGCTTTCCATGGGGCGGGGCGGCCGAGGCGGTAGGTGGCGAGGGTCTTGCGGTCGGCGTCCTCCAGGCGGATGCGCACGGCGGTATCGCCGAGGCCGCACTTGGCGGGATCGATGTCATCAATGTCCGCGATGTCCTCGACGCGCATGCCGATGGTGAAGGCGATGATGCCGGTGGCGGCGCGCGGGTCCATGCGGTCCTGCCATGGGACGGCGGTCTGCCAGCCGTCATCGCCGAGGGAGAAGGCGGCGTTCGCGCCATTTCCGGAGATGTGGATGTGGCGGACTTCGGCGGGGTTGATGGAGCCGTATGGTTTGCCGCCAACGGGGAGGGGAGGCGCGCCGAAGAGTGCCTCGAAGCCGCCGGATTTCCACTGCCAGCCGGCGAGGGCGCAGAGACCGGCGGTGGCCAGGAGGAGCAGGATGGTGGCACCGATGGAGCGCATGGCGGGTCAGGCGCGGCGTGATGACCAGACGAAGGCCCCGACGATGAGGAGGAAGGCGGGGAGGAAAAACAGGTTCACGCGGTTGATGAAGGAGACCTGGGCATCCAGGAGCGGCAGCATGTGGACGCCGAGCGGGCGGGGACCGATGCCGGCGAGGGCCTCGCGGCCGACCAGCCAGTTCACACCGGAGGCGAGGAAGTCGAGGTTTTCGGCGCGCTGGTGTTCGGGTTCGAGGAAATCGGTGTTGGAAAGCACGAGCATGCGCGAGGTATCGGCGGCGAAGCGGTCGTTTGACTCCGCGCCGCGGATGGCGCAGGCGGCGAGGAAGAAGGGAGGCTTCTGGTCCTCCTTCCCGTCGAAGGTTTCCTCTCCCTGGCCGAACTTGGTTTCGCCCCAGAAGCCGGGGGATGCCTGGATGAGTCCCATCGGATAGATGCGGCGCTTGAGGAGATCGTCCGCGCCCTCGCGGACGTCGATGGAAGCGGTGGCACCGCCGAATTCGGTGACCTGGCCGGCGAGGTCGCGGGTGAAATCGACGCCCTTGGTGAAGACGCCGGAGGCGCGGGTTTGCAGGCCTTTCTCGGTGCGGGCGACGACGCGGTCCTGGCGCGGGGTGATGCCGTTGGAGCGAAGGAAGGCGCGCAGCCGGTCGGGCACACCGGTGGGGTTTGTCAGCATGAGAATGGCGGCGCGCGATTGATTCCAATAGGTCTCCAGCACGGCGATTTCCTTTTCGTCGAGGTCGTAGCGCGGAGCGGCGATGACGATGCCGGAGCAGTCGGCGGGGATGCTTTCGAGTCCGGAGAGATGGAGTTCGGCGAGTTCGATGTTCTGGAAACGGAGTTTCTCCTCAAGCTTGCGGCGGGGCGAGGATTCGCTATCGTCATCAAGGCGGCTCTTGTCGGCGAGAAAGGCCATTTTGCGGGGTTTTCCCTCGATGGATTCGACAAGGCGGGCGGTGAACATGTCCTCGCCCTGGAAGCCGGTGATGCGGCGCGTGCCGTCGGCGGTGGCATAAACGGCCATGTCCTCGGCGACGACGAGTTTCACATTCGGGTTGAGGCTTTTCACCTTGTTGGCGTCCTCGCGGATCACCGGGCTGTCATCGGTGCGGGCATCGATGATCGTCAGGTCGCGCACCAGGGTGAGTCCGTAGGCGGCGTTGATTTCCTGCATGCGGTCCGGGCTGCGGAGGGGATCGACCACCTCCAGCTCGATGTGGCCCCTGGAGCGGCGGGCATATTCCTCGGCGATGGCGCGCACGCGTTCGTAGAAGGGCGAGACGCGGCGGTATGCCATGATCCATTTCACCGGTTTTTCCCGCTCCCGGATGGCCGGGGAGGCGAGGTAGCGGCGGGTGGCGGGAGCGAGCGAGTAATCCTCCGAGCGGCTGAGGTCCGCGCGCAGGTAGTGATGGAAGGCGAGGTAGTTGAGCGCGATCACCGCGATCCCCAACAGAACGATCTGGATCACCGAAAGCGTGCCGATGCTCCAGCGGTTGAGCGGGCGCGCGGGCTTGGGATCCGGTGCTTGGGTTTCTTCGGGCATGCTTGGGAAATCAGCTCTTCCAGCGGCGGTAATCGACCACCTGATAGGTCAGGAACAGGACGAACAGGGAGACGCCGAGGAAATAGGCGGCCGGGCGGGTGTCCATCAGGCCGCTGGAGAAGTAGTGGAGGTGGCGGTGGCAGGAGATGTGGTGGAAAAACGAGGCGCCGGCGAAGGATTCGCCCCAGATCACGGTGACGTAGCCGAAGAAGTACTGGATGACGAGCAGGCCGATGGTGATGAGGCCGGCGACGATCTGGCTGGAGGTGAGGGCGGAGGCGAGGCAGCCCACGGCGGTAAAGGCGGAGCCCATCAGCATGACGATGACGAAGGTGCCGATGAGAGAGCCGGCGCTGTAGGCGGGCGGGAGGCCGGTCACCCAGCCGAACATGTGGAACTGCACCAGGGCAGGCACCCACAGGACGGTGTAGAACATCATCGCGGCGCAATATTTCGAGAGGACCACCTGCCAGGTGCGGACCGGGGCGGTGAGCAGGGTTTCCAGGGTGCCGCTGCGCTCCTCCTCGGCGAAGAGCCGCATGGTGATGAGCGGGAAAATGAACAGGAAGTAGAACCAGAACAGCGGCGAATTGAAGGTGACGTAAACGAGGCTGTCCTTCACCGGCGTGTCGCGGAAGCCCTTCATCGCCGCGGAGAGCGAAATGCCCTGCATGATGGCGACGAACGCCAGCACGACCCAACCGAAGGGGGTAAGGAAATACCCCTTCAATTCCTTGAATGTCAGGATTCGGAACAACCTCATTGGCGCGGCGGAGGCACTTGGTAAGCGCTATCGCGGCCGGTGGCAAAGGCAAAAGTCGTCATGCGGGACCGGCGCGACCGGCAGCCGCGTTTCCGGGGATCAGGAATCCAGCGGCAGGAGCAGGAGATTCCGGTAACAAACCTCGGTGGGAGCGCCGGAGTGGACTTGAAGTCCGATTTTCCCGGTGCGGGGGATGGCGGGGTCGGTTTCGGTGAATTCGGTGGTGAGCAGGCCGTTGATCCAGAGGCGGATGGCGGGGCCCTTGCAGCGGATCCGGTAGTCGTTCCAGCCATCGGGCCGGAGGACGGCGGCGAGGGCATCGGCCTGGCAGCGGGTGCCGAGGAAACGGTTGCGGCGGCTTTCATCGTAGAGACCGCCCCAGTATCCGGGCGCGACGTCCGCCTGGTAGCCGCTCATTTCATGGCTGCCTTCGACGCGTTGGCTGCGGAACTGGATGCCGCCGTTTCCCTTGCCGCCGATGAGACGGACCTGGAGGCGGAGTTCGAAGTCGGCGAAGTCTTTTTGGAAAACGAGGAACTCGTTGCGAGGGATCGGTTTTTCCATCGATCCGGCGATGACCGAGCGGTCGTAGACGCGGAAACAGGCGAGGTCGCCCTGCCAGTCTTCGAGGGACCGGCCGTCGAAGAGGGAGACGGCGAGGGCATGCCATCGCAGTTCGCGCGCGGCTTCGGCAAGGTAGGCGGGAACCTTGGCGTCGGCGATGGCGTCGAGCAGCGGGAGTGCGGTTTCCTTCGCGCCTTCCCGCAGCAGGGTTTGCGCGGCGCTGAGCGCGGCGTGGGCGGCGGGGACGGGAGAGGGGCCGGCGAGTTGCGCGCGGATCTCGGCGAGGGCGGTGGTGTCCGCGATTTGGCCGAGCGCGGCGAGTGCGCCGGAGTCCGGGGACTTCGCCAAGGGGACGAGGGCGGGCACGGCGGCGGTGTCTCGCAGGACGGCGAGGGAGTTTGCGACGCCGGCCTGTGGGGTGCCGTTCAGTTTGGCGAGCGATGCGCGCAGGGCTTCGGCTGAGGCGGGCGAGGGGATGTTTTCGAGTGCGGTGCGGGCGCGGTCGCCGAGCCTGGGATCGTCTAACAGCTTGGCGAGCGCGGGAACGGATTCGGCGGTTCCTGTTAGAGCGAGCTGCTGGCAGGCGCGGGCCTTGAGCTGGATGTCGGCGTCGGTGCCGAGGAGCGCGGTGAGTTCGGCGGCGGATGAGGTTTCGGGATTCATGGCGGTGGCGGGTGTCAGGCGTGCCAGGGGGCGCGGCGGGCGCGGCTGCGGAGGCGGTTGGCATCCGGGTCGTTGGGAAACGACTCGGTGGCGGGATCGAAGGTGAGTTTTCTCCCGAGTCTGACGGCGATGGCGGCGGCATGGCAGGCGACGTGGGTGCTGCGCATGGCGGCGGAGTTGCACGAGGTGGTGCCGCGGGTTTTCACACAGTCGAGAAACTCGCGGACATGATGGTCGGGATCGGTGCCGGGGGCTTCCGGGATGTTCGCACCATCTAACAGACCTGCGGGGCTGGCGGCCATCTTGCCGACGTCGCCGGTTTCCACCCATCCGGCATCGCCCTCGAAGCGGACGGGGCAGGTGCCGAGGCCGAGCCAGTCGCCCTCGTTGTTGAAACCGCCGAGGCGCATGACGAGCTTGACGCCGTTGGCGTAGCGGGCGCGGATCGTCTGGCCATCGGGCTCGAACTCGACGGGGCCGGTGCCATCCGTTCCGGCGGCCCACTGGCAGAGGTCCACGGTGTGGCATCCCCAGTCGAGCAGGCGGCCGCCGGCATCGAAGTCATGGTGTCCGCGCCAACCGCCGCGGACGTAATCGATATGATAGGGCCGCCATGGCACCGGCCCCAGCCAGCGGTCCCAGTCAACGTCCTCGGCGGCGGGTTCCGGTTGTCCGGGTTTCCACTCGAAGGTTTCCTGGAGGTGGTTGATGGATGCGTGGACGGTGTGGAGTTTCCCGAGTTTGCCGCCGCGGGCGAGTTCCACGGCGTGAACGAAATTCGGCACCGTGCGGCGCTGGGTGCCTGCCTGGAACACGCGGCCGTAGAGGCGCGCGGCGTCATCGATCTCGCGGCTCTCGGCCATGGTGATGGCGCAGGGTTTTTCCGAGTAGATGTCCTTGCCGGCCTTGGCGGCGAGGATGCTTCCCACGCCATGCCAGCGGTCGCCGGTGGCGATCATGACCGCGTCGATATCCTCGCGGGCAAGCACTTCCAGCAGATCTCCGGTGGCGGCGCAGTCTTCGTTTTCATAAGCGCGGTCCACCATCATCTTCGCGGCGCGGCGGTTGCCCTTTTGGACGTCGCAAACCATCACGAAGCGCGCGTCCGGCTGCTTGAGAAACGTGGAAAGCACCAGCCTGCCGCGAGGGCCGATGCCGATGGCTCCCATGGTGATGCGGTTGCTGGGGGCGACGGTGCCGTTGAGGCCCAACGCGCTGCCGGGGATGATGGCGGGCATGCCGAAAGCGGCGGCCGTTTTGAGAAACGCTCTGCGGGTGGTGGTGGGTTTCATGGGGAAAACCGGATGATGTGATGATCCCGATACGGCCGGATTACGGCCGTCGTTTCACAGATTGCCGTCCCGTTTGAGTCGGTACTCCCTGGGGGACCGGCCGGTGACCTTGCGGAACTGACGCGTGAAGTAGTTGCTATCGTTGAAGCCGACTTCAAAAGCGATCTCGGTGACTCGCATGTCCGTGTGGCGCAGCAGGGAGGCCGCGCGTCCGATGCGGCGCCCGATCAGCCACGCGAGCGGCGAGGTGCCGGTGGCGGATTGGAAGACGCGCAGGAAACTACGGCGTGACATGTTGGCAATGTTGGCCAATTCCTCCAGATGCACCTCGTTCCGGATGTTGCGTTCCAGATGGGAAAGCGCCTCGCCGATCCGCAGCATGGCCTTGCCGTCCGGAGTGCGTCCGCGTCCGTGAGCCCTGGATAGCTCGCCGATGACCAGCATGAAGGCGGTCATCGCCATGAATCCGAAACCCGGATCGCGTATCTTGAGTTCCTCTTCCAGCCGGTCA
The DNA here is from genome assembly GCA_964554865.1 of uncultured Luteolibacter sp. GTDB lineage: Bacteria > Verrucomicrobiota > Verrucomicrobiia > Verrucomicrobiales > Akkermansiaceae > Luteolibacter. The sequence goes on from CAZKQK010000106.1 coordinate 7,614, forward strand.
ACCCATGCCGTGATCCTCGCGAGTTCCCCGCCGCCCAGATGGAGCGGGGCCTTTGCTCCGTTCTTCTGGCGGCGGCCGGGTTCGAGTGTGAACAACGCGTGGTAACCCGGAACGGAAGGCAAGTCCATCAGGCGGAGTTTGAGCTGCTTCGGCTGATAGAGGATGTTGACCAGCCGCAGCTCTCGAAGGTTCCGGTATTCGTGTTCGCGTGGACCTGCGATGACAAATACGTCGCCCGCCGTGAGTTCCCATTCGTCACCGCCCGTGACATGGAGCCCCTTGCCGCCGGTGACGATGACCAGTTCCGCGAACTCGTGGGCATGCGGGCCGAAGGCTTCCTGCGGCTCGCGCCGCTCGATGCTGATCGGGAAGCCGTCCGGGTGGAACCATTCGTTGATTCGGAGGATGCGTTTCACTTGGCGAAATCGTGCTGGTTTTTGGCCAATCCGTGGAGGTTTTTTTCGTGATGTCAGGATAAAATCCGCGGAATCCATTCAACCCATCATGGCCAGGTCTTCCAAAATTGTCGCGCAATCGTATTCCGTCTCGAAGGCCCGTTATGCCGGGATGGGAGTGGACACGGAGGCGGCGATGAACGCTTTGGCCCGCATTCCCATTTCCCTGCATTGTTGGCAGGGCGACGACGTTGGCGGATTCGAGAACACCGGTGAAGGACTCAGCGGAGGCATCGCCGTGACCGGCAACTACCCCGGCAAGGCCCGCACCCCGGATGAACTTCGCGCCGACCTCGAAAAGGCCCTGTCCCTCGTTCCCGGCAAGCACCGGCTGAATCTCCATGCCTTCTATGGCGAATTCGGCGGCGGGAAGGTGGACCGCGACCGGATCGAACCGAAGCATTTCAAAAGCTGGATCGATTGGGCCAAGGCCAATGGCATGGGCATGGATTTCAACCCGACCTGTTTCGCCCATCCGAAAGCGGCAGACGGATTCACGCTTTCCCATGCGAAGAAGGGCATCCGCGATTTCTGGATCGAGCACTGCGTCCGTTCCCGCGAAATCGGCGCGTTCATGGGCAAAAGCCTGGGTTCTCCCACCGTGACGAATGTCTGGATACCGGACGGCTACAAGGACACGCCGGTGGACCGGCTTTCGCCGCGCCAGCGTCTGGCGGCCTCTCTCGACAAGGTGTTCGCCAAGCCGCTGAGCCCGAAGCACCATCTCGATGCGGTCGAGTGCAAACTGTTCGGCATCGGCAGCGAGAGTTATGTGGTGGGTTCCCACGAGTTTTACATGGGATATGCGGTGAAAAACCGGAAGCTGATTTGCCTGGACGCCGGCCATTTCCATCCCACCGAAGAAATCGCGGACAAGCTCAGTTCGGTGCTGATGCATGTGCCCGGGATACTGCTCCACGTCAGCCGCGGCGTGCGCTGGGACTCGGATCACGTCGTCACGCTGGACGACCAGTTGCGGGCCATCGCCAATGAGCTTGTTAGAAACCGCCTGCTCGCCCGCACCCGCATCGGGCTCGATTTCTTCGATGCCTCCATCAACCGCATCGCCGCCTGGACCATCGGCGCCCGCAACACGCTCAAGGCGCTGCTCATCGCGCTTCTGGAGCCTCCCGCGATCCGCGAGGCGGAGAAATCCGGAGATCTCACCGCCCGCCTCGCGCTCATGGAGGATGCCAAGGGCCTGCCCTGGGGCGCGGTGTGGGACGCCTACTGCGAGCGCCGGGGCGTGCCGGCCGGCAACGACTGGATGGCCGCGGTCCGCGACTACGAAACCAAAGTTCTTTCCAAGCGCTGATTTTTCCACCCGGATACCCATCAAACCCATGAAATCCACCGAAGCGGAAACGGAGCGGCACTCCGCCGACGAATATGAAAACATCCCGGTGCCCGACAAGGCGCTCAAGGGGCCCGCCTCCTTCTGGGGCATGTATGCCGGGGAGCACACCGCGGGCACCGAGTTCATGATCGGGCCGCTTTTCGTCGCCTACGGCGTCGGGGCGGGGGACCTGATCCTCGGGCTTCTGTTAGGAAACCTCGCCGCCGTGCTGACCTGGCGCCACCTCACCACGCCGGTGTCCATGCGCCTGCGCCTCACGCTTTACAACAAGCTGGAGAAAATCTGCGGCCGCCGGCTGGTCTCGATCTACAATCTCTCCAACGGCCTGCTCTTCTGCTTCCTCGCCGGAGCGATGGTCACGGTTTCCGCCACCGCGGTCGGCGTGCCGTTTCCGGATGTGAAAATGCCGGGCTTTGAGGACATGATGCCCACCGGCATTGCCTGGAGCGTGGTGGTGATCGCCATCGGCGCGGTGATGACCGCCGTGGCGGTTCGCGGTTATGCGATGGTGGCCCGCGTGGCGAACTATGCCGCGCCGTGGATGTTTCTGGTCTTCATCGCCTGCGCGCTGGCCACCATTCCCAAGCTGTCCTCCACCGAGCTTTCGGCGATCTGGACCGGCGTGCCGCAGGGCGGAAACCCCAAGATCGGTTTCTGGGGAGTCTTCTTCTTCGCCTGGTTCTGCAACGCGGCCATGCACCTCGGCATGAGCGACATGTCGGTGCTGCGTTACGCGAAGAAACCGTCATGCGGCTGGGCTCCCGCCGCCGGCATGTATCTCGGCCACTGCATCGCGTGGATATCCGCCTCGCTGCTCTTCGCCTATCAGGTGCAGGAGTTCGGAGACAAGGCCAGCGTGGCGCCGGGACCAATGGTCTACGAGGCGGTCGGCCTTGCCGGTCTCATTTGCGTGGTGATCGCCGGATGGACCACCGCGAACCCGACGATCTATCGCGCCGGTCTCGCGTTCCAAGGCATGATTCCCTCGATCTCCCGCACCACCGCCACTCTTGCGGCCGGCGTGGTTTGCACGATCGCCGGGCTGTTTCCCGCCTTTGCGATGAAGCTGTTGGACTTTGTCGGTATCTACGGAATGGTGCTCGCGCCGGTGGGGGCGATCATCGTGGTGGATGTGTTCCTTGCCGACCGCCTCGGCATCACACGCGATCCGGCCGTGGCATCGGGTTCGTCGTTCAACATCGCCGCCATGCTCGCCTGGGTGATTCCTGCCGCCATTGGTTTCTGGGCGGTAAGCCATTTCAAAATGCCCTTGCCGACGTATGCCACCCTGCCGGTCTGGATCGGCAGCGGCGTGCTCTACGTCGTTCTCTCCAAGCTCCTCAATCCGAAGGCCGCCCGCGCCTGACACCATCTAACAAAACCCGTTCATGAAAACAATCGCTCTCCCGCTCGGCGCTCTGTCCCTGCTCGGGACCATCGTTCCTCCGGTGCTCCACATGCTCCAGCGGATGGAACCGGCCCCGATGAAAACCACGATGCTCGTCTCCTGCATCGTGTGGTTTGTCACCGCGCCGATGTGGATGAAATCGGAGTAAAGCGCCGGATCCGCCGGATCCCGTCCAGGTTCCAACCTTTGACCCGGAAACAGAGGTTGGAACAACGAAACGGGCGAAATGGCTCGAAACGGGAGGACACCGAGATCAGCCCGTCTCCCCGCCGCCACCCCTGCCGGGGTGCGTTTCATTACACGTCACGCGTCCGGTGGTGTCGCTGCGCTCAACCACCTGCCACAGGCTTTGATTCCTTCGGGATGAGCGATGGATGCGGATATTCGATCCAGGCATCGCTCATACACCGATGCATATGCCGTCTTCCCGTGGCCGCGTATGGGCTCAACCTGCGGCACCGGTTTCCCAACCACGGAACACGAAATTCCACGAAAACGCCATGGCTTGCACGATGTCCTGGCAAGCGGCTTTTGATGCTGTCCATGAGTCCGATTCGGCCCGAAAACGGAGGTTCACTTTGTTTCGAAAAGGTGGGAAGAGGCAATTGATGCCTTTGGCCAGGCGAGGGAGAAATTTGGCCCCGACTCGGAGATGATCCGGCAGTTGATCGATTTCAAGCTGATGCTTTGCGAGATCGGACGAGGTAACCGGCATGGATTCGGGGCATTGGCTGAGACCAACTTGCGAGACAAGGGCACCCCGCTTGCGGAATACACGAAAGTGGTCGCAGCCATGCAGGCGGGCGACCCGGTGGCGGCCGGCGAAGCTTTCGACGCTGTTGGCGAACTGTTTCCGGACGAAGGGATTCGGGCACCGTGGAACGACACCTTGATGGAATTCGGATACATGAATGTCCCGGAGGAATGAAAATGAGCGAATGCGATTGAAGGCGGGTTTCGTAAAGGCATTCGCCGCCAAGATCCGCAGGAAATGTTCAAACGTCTTCTCATGCCGCCGTCCGGTCTTGTGTTTTTTTGCCTCAAGCCCTGGCTGGTGGACGCCCGATTGGGGGCGTACAGGAACTTCCACAAGGAGATTGAGATCGGCATGGCCCGGTCCGCAGGTCATGGAGCCTGTTCAGCGACACTATTCCGCCACCAGTCCGACCCGCGTTCAAATGCCTTACACATTCGAGTGTGAGTCGCGATGTTCGGGCTGGAAGCCCATCGCCTCACGGGATTTTCTCCGCGACTTGCCGGCTCTGGTTCCGCAGTGTTAAATTCGCCTTGGATTCGGCCGCGATCCTGATAGGTCCGGGATGCCACGGCGCAATCCGAACGTGCGGGCCGCCCGGCAGTTTCCGCGCCAACCCATCCCGTCCACATCCATGCAACCCGACCCCTCCCCCGCCCACGAACTTCCCGCCGTCGGTTTCCTGTCCGAGGTTTCCTCCGAGCACCGCGCCTTTCTCGCCTGCTTCGGCCGTTTCCTCCGCCCGGAGGCCGGATCGCGGCTGATCCAGGCCGGCGACCCCCAGGATTCGCTCTATGTCGTGCTTTCCGGCAGCCTGCATATCGTCGCCGATGTGGAGGAGCGCCCGGTTTTGCTCGCGGCCTTTGCCGAGGGTGACTCGATAGGGGAGATCAACCTGTTTGATCCCGCCACGGCCAGCGCCACGGCGATCGTGCGCTCACCCGGCTTGATCTGGGTGATTTCCCGCTTGGAACTCGACGGTTTTCTCGAAGCGGATCCCGCCGCCGGCGTGTCCGTTCTGCGCGGCCTGCTCCGCCAGGTGGCGCGGCGCATTCGCAACATGAATGAGAAACTCGCCACCTCCGAGCAACGCGCGTCTCTCCATAACTTCTGGACTCAGGACGCGCGGTGACCGGTCTCGTCGATCAAGGGCCGCTCGCCCTGCTGGCGGGATTCGCCGTCATGCACGCCCTCGCGGATTTTCCGCTGCAGGGCGACTACATCGCGAAACAAAAGGCCCGCAAACAGGCCGAAAGCACGCATGTCTGGATTGTCGCGCTGACGGCCCACTGCCTGATCCACGCGGGCGGCGTGTGGCTGGTCTCCGGCTCGCTGGCCTTCTTCGCCGCCGAGTTTGTCCTGCATTTCCTGATCGATTTCGGAAAAGGCGAGCAACGCTTCGGTTTTCTCACCGACCAATGCCTTCATCTCGCTTGCAAGGTTGCCTACGTGGCTCTCATCGCGGCGGGAACCGGCGTTGCCGGAGCGCTGCCGTCATGACGGGTTTTCCAAAGGCTTGGTGAAATTCAAAGAGCCGGGGCACCGCATCTCAGGTGCAGACCGGGCAGGAGTTCAACTGGGTGAAGAAATCATTGCCCTTGTTGTCCACCAGGATGAAGGCGGGGAAGTTCTCGACGGTGATTTTCCAGACGGCCTCCATGCCAAGTTCGGGAAACGCGACGACTTCCTGGGATTTGATATGTTCCTTGGCCAGCAGCGCGGCGGGGCCGCCGGCCGAGCCGAGATAGAATCCGCCGTGGGCCTTGCAGGCGTCGGTGACCGCCTTGCTGCGGTTGCCCTTGGCCAGCATGACCATTGAGCCGCCGTGCGCCTGGAAGAGATCGACATAACTGTCCATCCGTCCGGCGGTGGTGGGGCCGAAGGAACCGGACGGCATGCCTTCCGGGGTCTTGGCGGGACCGGCGTAGTATACCGGGTATTTCCTGAAGTATTCCGGCAGTCCGCCATCCTTTTCCAGGATCTCCCTGAGCTTGGCGTGGGCGATGTCGCGCGCGACGATGATCGTTCCTGTTAGGGACAATGCGGTGGTGACGGGATACTTGGAGAGCGTCCTGAGCGTTTCCTCCATGCCGAGGTCGAGGTTGATCTCGACACCCTTGAACTTCCAATCGCGGTATTTCTCCGGAATGAAGCGGCCGGGGTTCTTTTCGAGTTTCTCGATGAAGATGCCGTCTTTGGTGATTTTCGCCTTTGCCTGGCGGTCGGCCGAGCAGGAAACCCCGATGCCGACCGGGCAGGATGCGCCGTGGCGCGGCAGCCGGACCACGCGGACATCGAGCGCGAAGTATTTGCCGCCGAACTGCGCGCCGATGCCGATCTCGCGGGCCATCCGGAGCAGTTCCTTTTCGAGTTCGAGATCGCGGAAGGCCTGGCCGTGTTCGTTGCCCTCGGCGGGCAGCGCGTCGTAGTATTTGGTGGACGCGAGCTTCACCGTCTTGAGGCAGTTTTCCGCCGAGGTGCCGCCGATCACAAACGCGAGGTGATAGGGCGGGCAGGCGGCGGTGCCGAGCGACTTCATTTTCTCAAGGCAGAACTCCTTGAGGCGTTTCGGATTCAGCAGGGCCTTGGTTTCCTGATAGAGAAAGGTCTTGTTGGCCGAGCCGCCGCCCTTGCTGACGAAGAGGAACCTGTAGGCATCGCCGGTGGTGGCGTAGAGGTCGATCTGCGCGGGCAGGTTGGTGCGAGTGTTGACCTCGTCATACATGTTGAGCGGCGCGGTTTGCGAGTAGCGCAGGTTTTCGCGGGTGTAGGTCTGATGAATGCCCTTGGAGAGAAACCCGGCGTCATCGCAGCCGGTCCACACCTGCTGGCCTTTCTTGGCGACGATGGTGGCGGTGCCGGTGTCTTGACAGAATGGCAGGATGCCGTGGGCGGCGATCTCCGCGTTCTTGAGCATCATCAGGGCAACCATGCGGTCGTTTTCCGATGCCTCCGGATCGTCGAGGATGGCCGCCACCTGTGCGAGGTGGGCGGGGCGCAACGTGAAGTTGATCGCCTTGATGGCCTCCGCGGCGAGCAGGGTGAGCCCCTCCGGCGCGACCTTGAGGACGGGCTGGCCCTCGAATTCCGAGACGGAGACGTGCCCGGTGCTGATGCACTCGTATTCGGTGGTGTCCGGTCCGAGCGGGAAGGGGTCCTGGTAGAAAAACGGTTTGTCGGCCATGGCTTTGCAGGGCATTTCTAGGCGTGCCGCATGGGCCGTGCAACCGGTTTCCCGGCAGCCGTCAAACCGGGCGCGGCGAATCGCAAAATGCGCGGGGTGGGAACCGCATTGTGATGTTGGGCGCTCATGTTGTCGGAATTTCAGATTCGGATTTTCCGGGCATTGTGATTGACACGGATGGCGGTGCGGGAGGCTTGGGAATTATCCGTGAACAGGGATGGTTTTCCGCCGGCAAATCAGCGCGGCTGCCAGCGACAGGAGCCCGAAGTGGGATTTCTCTGTTCTCAAAGCTCACCAGCGGCTTTCGCCGGCGGTTAAGCCATCCGGCGCATCGAGCACCGTCACCGGAACGCAGGCGATGCGTACGAGGAAACGCTGGAAGTCGCGGCGGGCGTCGTTGCACTTGAACCATGCCGCCGCCAATCCAGATCCGCCCGGCCGCCCCCTTGTTGCGCTGATCCCGGAAAAGCAACGGGGCCGCACACCCGTGCGGCCCCGCAAAGCTTGTCATGATGCTGAAACCGGGGACCTCTCCCCTCGACGCGGACGAGAATGGCGGATTTCCGGTTTCCTGTCTTGTCCCTAAATCTTGGGACACGCGGCCCGGCTCAGGCACCGCCGGATTTCAGCAGACCGCGGCTGCTCCAGAGGTAATTCCACCCGGAGAGCAGCGTGAGCCCCAGCGCCAGCCACATCGAGGCCGGGATCAGCCAGCCCTCGGGCGACGAAAGGTGGCGGATCAGCGTGACAAACCAGTTCCCGGCCCGGATCGGCTCGAAGGCGAACCACACCAGGCAGCTGATGCAAAACGTGAGCTGCAAGCCGGTTTTCCACTTCCCGAGGTGGTCGGCGGCGATCACCCGGCCCGCTTCCACGGCGATTTGCCGCAGTCCGGTGACCAGAAACTCCCGGGCGATGATCAGCACCGTCACCCACACCGGGCAGAGCCCGCGGGCGCTCAGGTAAACGTAGGCCGCGCTCACCAACACCTTGTCCGCCAGTGGGTCCATCAGCTTGCCCATCGCGGTGACCAGCCCGAGTTTGCGCGCCAGCCAGCCGTCCACAAAGTCGGAAATCGCCGCGATCACGAAGGAAACCAGCGCGATCCAGTGCCCGACCGCGCTTTCCATCGCCGTGCCCGCCACGAAGACGGCGGTCAGCACGAGGCGGGAAAGCGTGATGGCATTCGGCAGGTTCACGGGCGGAATGTGGGAAATCGATGACCCGATGGCAACAAGGGGTTGCACCAAATCGCCGCCTCTTCTACACCCGCGCCGCCGCCAACCCGGCATCTACCCTCATGAGCAAAAGCGACTTCGGACTGATCGGTCTGGCCGTCATGGGCCAGAATCTCGTTCTCAACGTGGAATCCCGCGGCTTCCAGGTCTCGGTTTACAACCGCACCACCTCGGTGACCGACGAATTCGTCGCCGCCCATCCCGACAAGAAACTCGTCGGCGCGAAGTCGCTCGAAGACTTCGTCCGCTCGCTCGCCGCCCCGCGCAAGATCATGATCATGGTCAAGGCCGGCGGCCCGGTGGACGCCGTGATCGAGTCCCTCATCCCGTTGCTCGACAAGGGTGACATCATCATTGACGGCGGCAACTCGCTCTACACCGACACCGAGCGCCGCGACAAGTGGCTCGGCGACCTCGGCTTCCGCTTCATCGGCGCGGGCGTTTCCGGTGGCGAGGAGGGCGCGCGCAAGGGCCCGGCCATCATGCCCGGCGGCCCCGCCTCCACCTGGGAGGTCATGCAGCCCATCTTCGAAAGCATCGCCGCCAAGGCGGAAGGCGAACCCTGCGTCACCCACATCGGCCCCGGCGGCGCGGGCCACTACGTGAAGATGATCCACAACGGCATCGAATACGGTGACATGCAGCTCATCTGCGAGGCATATAACATCTTCAAGGCCGCCGGTTTCTCCGCCGACGAACTCGGCCGGGTCTTCGGCGACTGGTATGCGGGCGACCTCGAAAGCTATCTCATCCAGATCACCGCCGAGATCTTCAAGCAGAAGGACCCGGAAACCGGAAAACCGCTCGTCGATGTGATCCTCGACACCGCCGGCCAGAAGGGCACCGGCAAGTGGACCATCATGAACGCCGTGGAAAACACCATCGTCATTTCCACCATCAACGCCGCCGTCGAGGCCCGCATCCTTTCCTCGATGAAAGACAAGCGCGTCGCCGCCAGCAAGGAACTCACCGGACCCAAGGCGGAAATCTCCGCCGACAAGGCCGCGCTCGTCAAAAAGGTCCATGATGCGCTCTTCGCCTCCAAGATCATCTCCTACGCCCAGGGACTCGACCTCATCACCGCCATGAGCAAGGAAAAGGGCTGGAACCTCGACCTCGGCAAGATCGCCGCCATCTGGCGCGGCGGTTGCATCATCCGCGCCCGTTTCCTCAATGACATCACGGACGCCTATCGCGCCGATCCCGGCCTCAGCAACCTGATGCTCGCCCCCTTCTTCAAGAACCTGCTCAACGGGTTCCAACAGAACTGGCGCGAGGTCATCTCCATGGCCACCCTCGCCGGCATCCCGGTGCCCGCCTTCAGCGCATCGCTCGGATACTACGACAGCTACCGCTCCTCCTTCCTCCCCGCCAACCTGCTCCAGGCCCAGCGCGACTTCTTCGGCGCCCACACCTACGAGCGCACCGACAAACCGCGCGGCGAGATGTTCCACACCGACTGGCCGGAGGTCATTGGTTGATTCCGCGTCCCGTCACTGAGACCGGGCTGTGACAACTCCCTTCGCGGGCACGCTGAAGCGCGAACCCACACAACGGCTGTTCGAAGCCGGCTCCAAAGCCGCACAACAACCCCGGGCGGTCAGCGGGTGCAAAGCCCGAGCGCCCCCGGTCCCCGGAAAACCATCGTCCGCAGGCAACGGATACCCGCGATTCCGCATATCCTGCCGAAGACGCGCCCCCCGCCGCGTTTTCAAAGACCCCGTTTGACAAGGGCGGCCGGAGTCCCCAGAGTCCCTTGCCCCGGCGGTGAAGGCCGGGCATCATCTCATCATGAACATTGTTGTCGAGAAGCAGCCCAAATGCGTCGCCACCCTGCGGGTGGAAATTCCGGCGGAAAAAGTCAAAGGAAGCCGCGATGAAATCGTCCGCGGATTCGCCAACAAGGCGCGGGTGCCGGGCTTCCGTCCGGGCAAGGCCCCGAAGTCGGTGGTTGAAAAACGCTTCGAAAAGGAAATCTCCGAGGAACTCAACGAACGGCTTTTCAGCGAGGCCGTTGACGAGGCGCTGAAGAAGGAAGACCTCAAGATCCTCGATTTCGGCACTCCCGAAGGTCTCACCAGCCTGCCGGACGGAGGCCTCTCGTTCGTTTCCCGCCTCACCCTGGCCCCGGAAGTCCAAATCCCCGAATACAAGGGCATCAAGGTCACCGTTCCGCCGCTCGATGTTCCCGATGAGGACTTCCAGGCCCAACTCAAGGCCTTGCAGGAACGCTTCGCCGAGTTCAATCCCGTCGAAGGCCGCCCGGTCGCGATGGGCGACTTCGCCGTGATCGACTACTCCTCCACCGTCGATGGCAAACCCATCGAGGAGTTTCTCGGCAAACCCGCGGGCTACATCTCCGGCCGCGAGGGATTCTGGATCCGGCTCGACGAAAAGGCCTTCCTGCCCGGTTTCGCGGCGAAAATGGAAGGCATGAACCCCGGCGATTCCCGCGAAATCGCGATCACCCTCCCCGAGGATTTCCCCGTCGCGGATCTGCGGAACCGCGAGGTTGTCTTCTCCACCACCCTGAAGGAAATCAAGGAGGCCGTGCTGCCGGACCTGGACGACGAGCTCGCCAACAAGCTCGCCCCCGGCAAAACCATGGCCGAAATCTCGGACATCATCGGCGAGAACATGAAGTCCGAGCGCGCCCGCCGCATCGACGACATGAAGGTCAACCAGATCGTCGCCCACTTCAACAGCCTCGCGGACTTCGAGCTTCCGGAGGATCTCGTGACCCGGGAAACCCAGTCCCAGGCGGACGCCATGGTGCGCCGGGGCGTCCAGGCGGGAATGACCGAGGAGGAAATCCAGGCCCAGCAAAACGAGATCTTCGCCAGCGCCGGCCACCAGGCCGTCACCAATCTGCGCACCAATTTCATCCTCCAGGAAATCGCCCGCGTGGAAAACATCGCCGTGAGCGACGCGGAACTGGTCAACCACCTCGCCCGCATCGCCCAAAGCCGCAAGGAGTCGCCCAAGAAGTTCATCAAGGACATGCAGCGCGCCGGACGCCTGCCCTCCGTCCGCAGCTCCATCGCCATCGGCAAGGCCATTGACTTCCTCGTCGAGCGGGCGGAGCTTGTCGAAGCGGCCGATGTGCCGCTGCCGGAAGACCAACAACCCGATTTCCCATGACTTCACCCGCCCCACGCAACAGTTATTACGTCCCGGTCGTCATCGAGCAGGATGGCCGCGGCGAACGCTCGTTTGACATCTACTCGCGCCTTCTCAAGGACCGCATCGTCTTCATCGGCACCCCGATCGACGACTTCGTGGCAAACTCGGTGATCGCCCAGCTTCTCTTCCTGCAGATGCAGGATCCCAAGAAGGACATCCACATTTATATCAACTCCCCGGGAGGCTCCGTCACCGCCGGACTGGCGATGTATGACACGATGCAGTTCCTCACCTGCGACGTGAACACCTACTGCATCGGCATCG
>CAZKQK010000107.1:0-19251 GCA_964554865.1 uncultured Luteolibacter sp.
AAATGTCACACCTGCCGATTATTTTCCTCCGCGTTTTTTGATGCGTCAGCCCTGACCAGCACCTGCACCGCGTGCGGACCCTGCTGGAATCCGCCGACCTGATCATCTTCACCTTGGGCCTCACCGAGGCGTGGATTCACCGCACCAGTGGCACGGTATTCCCGACGGCACCGGGAACTCTCGCCGGCAGCTTCGATCCGGCCGTCCATCGGTTTCATAATTTCGGTTTCCGGGAAATCCACGACGACTTCCTGGAATTCCGCTCCCTGCTTAGCTGCAAACGCGAGGGCCGCAATCCCCGCTTCCTGCTAACGGTCTCCCCGGTGCCATTGACCGCCACCGCCAGCGGCTCGCATGTCATGCAGGCCACCGTCTATTCCAAGTCCGTGCTGCGCGCGGTGGCAGGACAACTGGCCGCCGATCACGAGGACATCGACTATTTTCCATCCTATGAGATCATCGCCAATCCCTGGTCCGACACCTGTTATTACGAAGCCAACCTACGTTCGGTGACAGGGCACGGAGTGAACGAGGTGATGCGGACCTTCCTCGCGGCACACGCCGGGGATGATGCCGGCATCCTGAAGATACCCGCACAGCATGATCGGAAGAACCCCGCTGAATCGGCCGACGACGACCTGATCTGCGAAGAGGTGCTGCTCGATGCGTTCAGGAAGAAAGATTCGACATGAGAATCCTCATCACAGGCAACTCACAGGCGGCTTGCCTGAAGGCCGCCAACCGAATCCATCCGGACATCCTCGCCGCAACCGCCGCCGTCGCGTTTTACTGCATACCGGGTGGCCACGGCCCGGCGTTTGCCATCGAAAACGGCAGGTTGTCACTCAAAGGCGTGCGCACCAATCCCGACCACCCACCCTTCGCCGATCCGCCGGACACACCGGAGACCGAGTTGGCTTCATACGATGCGATTCTCGTCAGCGGCCTTGGAAGAATCGGCGGCGGATTCGGATCGCCGTCCGACATGATGCTGCGCGGTGTCCTCCACGCTTTTGGCCCCAGGGAAACCACCGTCGGCGCGGGTCTGATTTCCTCCGCCTGTTACCGCCACATCATCGCCGCGGAACTGTCCGCCCAGCCGGGAATCGGATTCCTCAGACGTTTGCGCGTTGCCTACTCGGGACGCATTTTCATCCAATCCTTCCCACGCGTCACGGCTGCGGCGGCAGATCGAGCGGACTGGTGCCTCAACAATATCTATCGGGACGCCGTTGGGGCCCACCGCTTCTTCAGCACCACCCGCGACGATTTCCTCCGGCAACTTTGCGATGATCTCGGTGCCGAACTGTTGCCCTACCCCGAACAGGCTTCGCGCCCCGACCACATGACTCCGCCGGAACTCATGCCAAACCCGGACGGATTGCATCCCGGCCCGGAGTTCGGCCGCCTGGTCCTCGCCCAGGCCGCCCTGCTCCTGAGGGGATGAGCCGACCGCCGCCACAATGCCCGCATGGAAGGGTTCCATCCCCTCCCGGACGAATGGCTGCCCGCGATGGCAGTTCGCACCCGTGCGGAACGATGCCACACAGAAACAATCATCCGATCTCAAATATGCCAGAGGCCGAGCCTGGAAAGCACCGCCTCCTTGTCCGCGCACGTCTTTCCGGAAAACGGGTGTGCAACCATCACCTCCGGACCGATCTCTGTTACAACCCGTGGAAACCGGTGATGGGGCAGTACCGCGACGGTTGGCCCGCATGCCGACTCACCCCTCATCGTTTCCAATGAAGCGGTGAACCTCAGATCACGGAACCCGATGTTGTAGGTTTCACCGGTAATCACCCATTTGATCAGATCCCTGTCGATCAGGCGGTTGATCGCAACCTGGTCATCAAGACCTTTGTCGGTTTCCAAATCCAACACCACCTGTCGTTGGGCCCTGGCCATGAACTCACGGACGGAGGGAGTGCTTCTCATGTAAAACAGGCCGCAGCACACGACAATGCCGCGCCGTGCATGGACATCCGGAGGCCAAACCGTACCTTGGGAAAACACCATTTCAGCGCCGCACTCCTCCATCATGGGGAGCGGATTCCTCACCCATACCGCGTCCGCGTCGGAATGAACCACTCCGTGCCCCTGGTCGAGCAACTCGCGCAGCACGGCGGTCCGGTGTATCCACAGGCCGGCCAAACCGCCGGACTCCACAGGACGGTGAAGAATCACCGAAGGGGGGAATGCGTTTCTCGTGGCCTCATCAAGCGATACGATCCTGATATCGGCCCCGGTTTCCAGCGACGATATCGTTTTCAACCAGTTGATGCCCACCGGGATGTACGGTTCACTGACAAATGTTACGATGGTCGTGGTCATGTGCGCGCGATATGGCAGGTATAGTCGATCCTTGTCCCCTCGAAAACGCCGCCCCTCTCGGCAAAGAAACGATCCACCGCGTCCCTGCATCCCTTCCAGTGGCCGTAGTCATCGACTATCAGATATCCACCCGGCTGGACACGGTCGTAGAGTTTCACAAGGGCTTCGTAGGTCGGCGCGAACAGGTCCGCGTCCAGACGGAGGATGGAAACGGACGAAGGGGCGATGCGGTCAAGCGTCGTCTCCACCGGACCCTCGATGAGAACCAACCGGTCGGACGCAATACCCGTGCGAAGCATCCTCTCCCGGACAATCTCCCTCCCGCACTCCTCCACATTGTACTTCGCCAGATCGTAATCCCTGATGGAAACGTTCCGCAGATCGCGCTCGTCCGGCAAATCCTCGGGGAAGCCGCTGAAGGTGTCATAGAGATAAAAGTCGCGGGGTATGAAACACGATGATGCGATGGAAGCGATAACACTCGAATGTCCCGCCGCGACTCCGATTTCGACAAACGACCCGTCCAAACCCAGATTCTCGACATCCCGCACCGCCCTGATCAACGCGTCAGCCCGGGCCCTGCCAAGAATCATGCCTTTCGCATCGCGTTCCAAATAGATGGATTTGTGGCGGCTGCCCTCGTAAATCCGCTGCATTTGGCCGATGATCCGCATGTGATCGTCCTCGGCAAGCGCGTACCTGGCCACCCGGTGGGTCCACCTTGACATCAGTGAGCGGTTGTTCATTTCCTCGAAAGGCGAGGTTTCGATGTCACCCCTATTCTGCCATGCCATGGCCACTTCGTTGACACCGGCGTTGTGTGTGTCGTCGATGGCCAGAACGTGTCCCGGGGCCGCCAGCGGACGAACGGCCGACAAGTCTCCCTCGATTGTCTTGTCCTTGCCTCCGTCGATGTGGATCAAATCGAATGTCCTTCCGGACAATGTGGGAAGCAGGTCCTGGGAATAGCCTTCGAGTAATGATAACCTTCCCGGAAAAACCGAGTCGAGATAGGTGAAACACGCGCGCGCGTAGGGCATCTCGAGGGGATCAATCACCGTGATTGCGGAATGGGGGTTGGCCAGCAGGAAAATGAGGGCCGAGTGCCCACCCGCGAATCCGATCTCCAGGATGTTCCGTGCGTGCCGCCCCAGCGCCAGGAGGTTCTCGCGCTTCCACAGAAGGGAGTGTTCGGGCATTCCGCTCCGGGCGCCGGCCAGATCGACATAGAAGAGATTTCCTGTCAGATGGTTTCCGGATGCCTGGACGGCGGACAACAGGTCTTTCAGATGGGGTTTGGCCACCCGTTCCATCTCCTCAAGCCCGGCGCTTCTCACGGGGGCGTGAAACACCTGGATGTTCTGGCGGTGATTGATGTTCTTCTCATCGCACATGGTGCGGGCCAGGGCGGAGAGCCTCGCGTCAAACACGCAGCCACGACTGGTGAACTCGGAGCGCCAGTCGAGTTCGGCGCGCTCCGCCACATGACCATGCCCGCCCTGGCCCGGACGCGCTCCGGAAAAGACGATCAGCCGGCCGGCCCTGGCTACAAGGAAATCGAAAAGGGACTCGTGCCTGTCACGCGGAATGTGTTCCGCGACTTCGATGCTGAGCACGAGATCGAAGCGTCGGTTCAGAACCTGCGGAGCCGGCCCGGCGAAGACATCAACATTCAGCAGCCGGAGGTTTCCGCCCACGCCGACGACGATCTCCGGCTCGACGCAGTAGGATTCCCCAAGAGGGATGGAACGCGCGATCAGGTTCGCCAGATCACACATGCCGCTTCCGAACTCAAACAGGTTCTCGGGCTGTATGTGTTGGCATATGAACCGGGCCAGACCTTCGTTTAGGGTGTTCGGGTAAAGCCGGTTATGTGTGTCGGCCGTCCAGGCTCCTCCATCTTTTCCGTTCATGTTGATTTTGTGTAGGGGTTGGATGATCCTGGCGACAGCGGCTCCGGCCGGTCTCGTCCGGCCGCAGGATCCGGACTACGCGGACTTCATGAGATTTCACCATTGTTTGCCCAAGAGGAGAGCGAGGCTTCCGCAACCCGCACCCGCTCCATATATTCAAGCGCCAGATCCCTCTGATCGCAGAACCGCTTCTCGGCTTTCTCCGCCCACCGGCGGCACTCCCGCGCGTTCTCTGCCCTGAAGTTGACCTCATCGTGAAGTCTCCGCGTTTCCGCATGGTAGCGCCGGGTGACCGTTTCAAGAATTTCGGTCCATCCGGCTTCAGTGCCACGCTGGTCGGCGTGCCCATAACCGAGCCGCTCCATCCAAGATTCGAACAGGAGCCGGCAGAGCTGGCCGAGTCCCGGGTCCCCCTCAACGCGTCTCGGATCCCCCTTGCGGAAAAACTCGGGCATCGCCTGTTGCAAACCATCGAACGGATTGCTCCAGGCAGCGGTCCGCGCGCATCCGAGGAACTCTTCCATCCGCCCCAATTCCGTTTCAGGCTGAGTCACCATGTCCTCGAACCTGATCAGGAGGGTTCCCTGCCGGTTGGGCGGATCCCACAGATCCAGGTGCGTGCCCCAGGATGGAAACGGCGAACCCATGCCGCATAGGCAATCGATCATGTCCACCTGGCATCCTGCGATCCGGTTGAGGTATTCCATGTAGGATCTGGCGGCGGACATGGGGTGCCTGACCACATAGACCGCCCTCGAATCGTCAGCGGGCCCGTCATGCGTCTTGATGTGATACATTTCGGCGGATTCCCCGGCGGCGGCCTGGAAATCGCACCAATCCCCCGTGTAATTGAGATGGCCAACCCGCTCGCACACCTCCGGAACACCGGCAATGTCCGCGGAGTCATTGTAAACCGAGTACGAGCGGATGCCGAAACAGCCGTTCAGCATCTGCCGCAGCAATGTGTTTCCGGAACGGGGAAATGAGGCGAGCCAGAGGATCATGGGGAATCGAGAAATGTTTCCCAGCGGGTGTTGGCAAGGGCGCGGCAAACCTCGTCGTAGTTATCTATCAGATCGGCCAGCGGGCGGTCGCCGGTTTTCAAAAGCGGAGAACTCGCATCGATACGCGGCACACCGAGGTAATCGAAGATGCGCCGCGCGCCGGAAAGCGGGTCGCGTTCGAAGTCCTCGTACTCCATGTAGAGGTGGCCGTGCGCCGAGGCATACTCGCGCACCTTGCGGCGCTTGGCCTCCGAGGTTTCCAATAGCGCGGGCAGCGACGGATGCACGCAAGTGGAATCGTAGGACCAATCGCGCATCGTGTCGCCCGCCACGGTGACCTTCTCGAAATTCACCCTCTCGATTTCCTTGGCGTGGGAGACGTCCTTGTAGAGGCAGCGCAGCGTGGAAACGTGGCGTCGCAGGATGTTGCGGCGCGTGAGAAACATGAAGCGCACCCGGCCGAGACCCGCGTCCAGCGTTTCGACCAAAGTTGGCAAATCGCAGGCGGGCTGCAGGTGTGGCAACTGGTTGAGCTTGATCTCGAAGCCCGCGAAGAGCCGACCCGGTTTGTCCCGGGCCTTACGCGTGCGCGCCACCCCGCGAACGAATCCGCAGAGGTCCGGAAGCCGGATTTCAAGCGCGTCCCGGCGCTTTTCCAATTCGCTGCCCGCGAAGTCCGGAGATATCCACGAGCCGCGGGTGAGGATCTCGTTGAAATGAACGACTCCGGGATGCTGGGAAATCAGCGAGGCGAGCACGGTGCTGCCGCAGCGCCCCTCATGGATCATGCAAAAGTATTGTTCCTCGGCCATGGGTGATTTTTCAGACAACGCGGTGACGCGCATGCAGGTCCCACCAGTCGTATCCGCGTTCCGCGCGTTCCGCCAACTCGTGGTGATGCTTCTCAAGCATGGCCCTGGTTTCCTCCACGCCCAGCCACTCGCCTGCCAGATCCAATCCGAAGGGTCCGCTGGATCCGGAGGGAAACGCGTGTTCGATGCCGATTCCCTCGCGTGAGGGAATCGGCAGGCTCACCTGCGGGATGGCCGATTGCTCGACGAGCAGGAACGAGTCGTAGCCCGCGGCGGCGAGCAGTTCGAAGTCTCTCGGCGCGCCGTTTTCAAATGAAACATAACCCGGCTTGACCGGCAGCTTTGCCACCGCGTCCACCACCAGGCGGTCGAAACCCTCAATATCGATCTTGCAGTAGTAGGGAACACCAAAGGCCTTGAAAAAATCCTCGGGCCGTGCGGCCAGCACCTTGACCTCGGAGACCGGATGCCCGCGCGAGGCGATCTCACGGTCGAACGAACTCCATTCGGTGATCGCGCGGTTGATGTAAAATGTCAGCTCGCCACGGGCGGGGGCCACGCCGACGTTGCAGATGGTAAGCCGACCTTCGGCGATCTCGGCTGCGAAGCGGCTGACACCCAGCGCGCAAAGCGTCGGATTCGCTTCCACGGCCACGACGTGGAAACCCTTGCGCAGATAAAAATCGGTGTCGTCACCGTTGTGCATGCCGAAGTCGAAGATCAGGTCGCGGCGCGGCGGCTCGTTCAACCGGTCACCGGCCGGGAGATCGGGAAGTATGACTTCCGGCGCGTTGACATCGGCGTCCGAGGTGCCGCTTGCGAGGATTTTCCAATCGCCGCAGGCATGCAGTGAGAACACCTCATTTCGGAAATCCGCCATCCGCCACTCGACCGTTCCCCCATCACCCACTTTGACCAGAATCGCACCTGGGCGTAAGTCAAAGGAAATCCGGACAGGGCCGGAGCCAAAGGCGGATGGACGGGACATCCTGTCGATCCATTCGCCACCAATACAACGCGAAAAAACCACTTCGCCATCCTGCCATTGGATGCCCAAATACAGCACGATGTCGTTGCTCCGGGCATGAAGGGCTAGATAGGTCCCGCCATCACCGGGATGGGGCGTGGCCTCGAGTTCCGCCGAGAAACCCTCGGGGCCGTGGACCGGTTGTTGGACCAGAATGCGGTGATCTGTGTTTGCGATGCTCTCGTTTTTGGAAGATGAATTCATCAAATCATGGAAAGGTATCGGTTGGCAGCCCGCCGCCGGTTCGACTCTCCGCGAGGAGATCAAGGATCCGGTTGATCCGCGAGGCGAACATGTGGTTTTCCAGCGCATGGAGGTGACGCGCGCGCGCCGCGTCCGGTCCGCCTTCGGCAAAGCGTTGCACCGCCACGCGTTGCGCCTCCACCGCGCTGGCGGGATCCTTCATGCGGAAGCGGATGATCGGCAGGGACTCCTGCAACTCGCGCGGCACGACTTCGTCCAGATCCTTGATTTCCTCCGGCACCAGCGGAATCAGTCCGGCGAGCAGCGCGTCGAACACGCGCTGGGAAAGATCGTTTCGCAAGGGCAGGATCAGCGAGGTCTGATAGCCGCACCACTCGGCGAAGCGGTCCTTCTCCGCGCGGCCGAAGTAACTCTTGAGGTTGGTTTCCGAAAGGATGGTGAGCGCGTGCCCGGGCAGCATCTCCATCACCTTGCGCAGAAACCCGGTGCGCGCGGGCTCGAAGACATACTCGACGAATCCGCCGTAAAGGTCCGGGCTGCGGTTTCCTCCACCGTGTTCCTTGAACCATTCGGCGACATCCTGCCGCGCCCACTGGGTGACGCACAAGGGCACATGGCCGCCATAAAGCGATTGGTCGTCGCGCAGATACTCGCCGTAGATGGCATGGCCGGGGAAGATGACATCCACCGCCCCCGCGGTTTCCTGGTTCTCGAACAAGTGATGATGATTGTCCCAGAACCATGCGACGATCGGCCGGCCGGGTCTCGCCTCGCGCAGCCATGCGACGGTCTTCGGATCCTCCAGCACGTGCGCGAGCAGGATCACGAGATCGGCTTGCGCGATGCGCGGATCCTTCTCGTCATCGGAGAGATGAAACCCGAAACCCGCCTTGCCGAAGCGATCCAGCTCGACCTGCACCGCCGGTGAGAAGATCTTCGACTTGCGGCGCGTGAGCACGCCGACGAGAGGTTTCTCCATGCGCCCGAGCGTGGCGAGCAGTCGCCCGATGCGATGGGCCCGCTCCTCGCCCGGTTCCAGCCGGTGGTGGCGGCTGCGCACCCGCGCCTGTTCCTCGATGCAATCGACGAGGTTGGCGGTCTTCTGGTTCTCGTGCTTGCGGAAGAACGCGAAGGGCCAGTCCGCCACGCTGAGCGATCCGCCGGCCTTGGCGAAGCGCATCCACAGATCATAGTCCATCGAGTAGTAAAGCGATTCGTCGAGCAGCCCCGCCTTGTCGAGGATACGTTTGCTGAAGAACAGCTCGGGCTGATAGAAATAGAAACCCTTGAGCCAGTATTTGAAAATCCGCGCAAGCTGCGGCGCGTTGAAGTCGCTGTCGTCCGCGGCCGGCCTGTTGAATAGCCGCATGCGGCGGTCCACATGCTCGATGCACACACCGGCGATGAGGTCCGCCCTGGTTTCCAGCCACCGCAGCGCGGCCACGTGCAGCGCGCCCGGCGCGTAAACATCGTCGCTGTTGATCCAGGCGACGATCTCGCCATCCACCAGCCGGAGGCCCTTGTTGATCGCCTCGGTCTGTCCGTTGTCGGATTCGATGATCAGATGGTCGAGACGGTCGCGGTAACGCTCCAGCACATCGCGCGTGCTGTCGGTGGAATTGCCATCGACGACGATGTATTGAAGATTCGGATACCCCTGATTGAGAACCGAGAGAATCGTTTCCTCAATGTAACATCCCTGGTTGTAGGATGGAGTGACCACCGAGATGCGCGGCCATGTGTTGACACCTTCGGGCAGGGTGAAACGAGCGGCATCGAGTTTCCCCAAGGGCCATGGAAGGTTCCCGGCATGAGGCCAGCGGGTGGAAAGCGACTGATGGGTGTAGTGGCGGGTGATCCTCCTGAAACACTCCGCCGCGCCCGCGATGTCGCCGGTTTCAAAGCGCAGCCATCCGGCGTTCCACGCGGGACTCTGGGACTCGGGAGAGATGCGCATGGCCACCTCATAACAGAGGCGGGCGAGAGCCGCGCGGCCTTCGGCGGCCGCATTGCCGCCGGCGCAGTTGAGAGCGTCCGCCACCTGTTCCGGCCCAAGCTCCTCGTTGAGGAGCGCGTGATGTATCCACCACTGCGAGTCCTGCGGAAAACAATGCCGCATGCAGTCGGCCAGCGCCGCGCGGTCGTAATCCAGCGCGCAAGCCATCCCATGGGTGAACTCGCATGCGATATCCGGCTCGATCCGCGCAAGCTGCCTCACGACATCGTGCGCCAACCTGCGATCCGACCGGCCGACACGCAGTTTCGCCGAAAGGCTGACAAAACGCTCGCGCAGTTCGGTGGGCAGGTAGCGCGCATCAAGACCCGAGATGCACCGACAGAGGAAATCGAGATAGTACGGATGCGATTCGTCGCGGCCGGTGGCGGCGAGCCGGACGATCACATCCTCGTTCATCGCATGCCAGCCGATGCGGTCGATGGCAACCGAGGAGAAACCGGCGCGGTCGTCGTCATTGCAGTGACTGAGGATTTCGAAAACAATGCGGTTGGTCCACACCTCGCGACAGTTGGCGGCCTTGACCTGGCGCAACAGTTCCTCAAACGCGCCGTCCTCCACGGCATGAATGTCTGTTTGCCGGACAAGTCCCGGTTTCACGGGATCGGCAAGCGCGGCGGTCACCGGATGCGAGGGGCCGATCATCAACCGGTAGCCGTCATTCACCCAGAACAGGTCGAGAAAACCGGTGCGCGAGAAATCCTTTCCATCGGCGTAGTGGTAGGAATACTCCGCCTGCACATCCTGGCCGGAATCCGCGAAACGATAGTGCCGCGCCGGCGGGTCTCCTCCGCAGTCCGCCACCCAGCCGGATGCGAAAAAGTAGTTGGCGAAACGCCCCAGGGCCTCGACGCGGAGTTCACCCGGAGCCATGGGGCGAGCGGCGGAAGGCAGTCGGAATTTCATCATGATCGGGCAATGGAAGCGGGATTCCCTACGGGCTTGGAGCAACCGGGGAAGGGTGACTTGGAGGGTGTTTGGCGGACCCGCGATGTCAAGCCCGATCCGGACCCGCCGGTTCCGGAGCGGAGTGGCCTCGCTCTCGCGCATCCCCACCCCCGGGAACGGCCTGGTTTTTCGCCACTCATGTGTTTGGGAGACAACAAGGTCGCCCCCCCCTCAGGCGTTTGTGGCGGCGGAGATGGCTGCCGCGAGGCGGGACGAGGGAACCCTCACGATCCTCGCCTGGAACGCGGGGCTGCGGTCATGGAAATGGCCCGCGACTTGCGAGGCCCGGTGCGGAGGGACTTCTCCACCGACCACATGCATCGGCATCAGACCGGTGAAATGCGCGAGCGCCACAAGGTCCGGTTCGTCGCGCCCGATCCAGATGGCGGCCACCGGCACTTTTCCCGAAGGCTGGGCCTCCAGCAACTGCCTGAGGAAATCAGCGGGAAACTCATCGCGAAGTTTCCAACTCGCCGCGCTCATGCCGATGGTTGCCAGCGCCTCCTCCGGCATCGCCACCTCCTTCGGCGCGAAGGGCCGGCCCAACCAGACGGTTCCGGGCGTGGCGCGCGCGACCCGTTCGCATTCGTCCAGCATCGCCCGGTTTTCCACCAGACAAACAAGCGCCGGATGCGGGATAGGAATCACGAGCGGCTCCTTGGGATCGGGCGTGTAGCCCGGCACCATCGAGGTGACGAGATAGTTGGCATCGATTCGCGAGCGCAGCAGGTCGCGCACCTTCGCGAGACGTTTCTCCGTGGGTATCCTCTTGGCGGGAGAACGTTGTTCCAGTCCGGCATCCCACAGATTCGAAGCGTGTGGTGAGACCTTTCGCACGAAGAAATGAGGGGTGCGTTTCAGCAGGGACAGGTGATCGTTGTAAAACACATACGGCCTGCCGGTCGGCGTGAGATGATGGAAGGTGAGTTGCAAATCGGCGATCTCATGCCGCGGCACCAGCTTGGCCACCAGCGTTTGGACGAACGATTCGTCCGGAATCCAGGTGCGGCGGAAGTAGCGCACCACCGCGGGATGGGAGTTGACATAATCCAGCAGCTTCGCGCAGGTGGACCAGCGCATCGTCCACCACTGCGAGCCCATGTGCGGCGTGAGGCCCCTGGGCATGCGGCGGCGAATGCGGAGAAACTTCTGCAAAGCGACCATGCGATCGAAGGCTTTGCGGCTGCGGCGGTAGTTGAAGGGAAAAAACAGGCGGAAACGCTCGCGACCGAGCCCGCCCTTCACCCAGCGGCGCTTCGTGATGTCACAACACTCGATGAAATCTCGCTCCGGATGACGCCGCAGGAACTCGCGCAGGTCCTCCAGCGGCCTGAGGGGGAAATCCGCGGCGCTCATCAGGTGGATGAAGTCCGGTTTCCCGGGCATCGCGGAGAACTCCCGCATCGCCCGCAGCACCGCCTCCACAAGACTCCATTCGCCCCAGCGGCAGCGGACTTTCGAAATCACCCGCACATGATCGGGGTGCGCGGCGGCGATTTCCCGGACGGCGGACTTGTCATCCTCCGCCGCGCCGGCGTCGAAGTGGATCACCACCCGGCCGCCGCCCGCGGTGAGCGTGGAGCAGAGCCGCCGGATCGAATCGGGGCGGTCGTGCGCGAGAATGATGAATCCCAGTGTCATGTTGTCCTCACTTCTCAGCGCCAGCCGCCGGGCGTCATCAGGTTCGCGTCCACCAGCGATTGCGGTCCCTCGTATTTCAGCGACATCGCCGTGTGCAGCGAGTAATCCTCGGAATGCCTCAGATGCTCCAGGTATTTCTCATACTCCCGGGAGTTGTCATAATGGTTGCGCAGGCGCATTGCCATATCGATCTTCTCGCGGAACGACGAGACGAACTTGAAATGCAGCAGCGCACCGGTCGGCTCGTGATACTCGCGGTGAGCCCGGTTGAGGCGGGCGGGGTAGGCGGCGTGGGTACTGCTGTAGTAGGTGAAGTGGGGTTTCCATTTCACCAGCGGAATCTTGTTGATCGATGGGGCGGCCGAATAGTCGGCGGTGTTGAAGGCCCTGAGCCGCGGACCTCCGCGCACCCAGGTGTCGCCATAGCCGCCCCTCGCCATGTAATAGCCGCCGCGGTCGAACCACGGCGCGTAATCCAGCGGAGACCCGCCCGCCGGGACATGCGCGGATGAAATCGGTCCCTCCGGATACATGTCGATCATCAGCGTGTGGAACGAGGGACGCTCGAGGTCGTCGAGAAACGACAGCAGCTCCTGATAACTCCGGGTTTCCATGAACGGATAAACCAGAAACTCGTCCAGATCCACCGTGAGCACCCAGTGACCCACGGCATATGCCCCCAAAAGCGCGTTCATCCAATCCACGCCGAAGCGGGTCTCGGCGTAGCCCTCGGCGGTGTGCCACAGCGAGACATCCCGCTGTCCTGCCAGAAGGTCGGCCATCGGAGCCTCCGATTGGTTGTCAACGATCAGGAAGTGATCGATGCCGAGCCGCCGGTAATAGTCGAGGAAATGCGGAATGCGCGGGTTTTCATCGCGCCCCATGGTCATCAGCAGCCGCGCGCCGGGCTTGATGCGCGAGGTGTTGTCCTGGACCGGCCGGAGATTCGGCATCGAGCGCCTGGCACGACGCTTCATCTCCTTCACCGGGGCGGGGAAGAAGAAGCTGCGGTAAGCTCCGATGATCTGGGAGATGGGCTTGTTCACGAGGCGACGGAACCTGCTGCCGAAACCCTTGGTTTCGCGGCCGGATGCTGCGCCCGCATCAGGACAAGTCGAGCCATTAATTACCCGCCGATCGAATGCCGGGCCGCGTGAAAACCCGCCGCTCAGACAAGCGTTTCCGCGAGCATCCGGAGGTATTGCCTCTGCCCCTCCCCCACGCTTGCGGCGGATCCGGCTTCCCAGGCGATTCGTTCAAGATCCAGCAACACACGCCGCCAGACGCAGCCGCGGATCTCATCCGGCGTGAATGCATTGAACGCGAATCGCCCGAGATAGTGGACCAGGCTGCGGGCCACCGTGAGGCGCTCCTCAGGCGAAACATCCGCCGAGCGCGCGGCATTCGCACCCAGCCGGTGGCGGACCCGGCTCTCCGGCGCCACGACGCAGCGCCCCCCGGCCAGACCCATGCGCCGCGCGATGTCGGTTTCCTCCAGGAAATAGCGATACCCGGTATCGAAACCGCCATGCGCCAGCAAGGTGCGGCGACGGAAGGCCATGTTGCAGCCCACCGCGCGGAGAAAGGCTCGGCTCGCACCGATCCGGCCAACCGTGGCCGCAGCCTCATTCTCAGTGCCACACCAGAATGACCGGCCGAGGTCGTCGGCCACAACCCATTGGTCGAGAAACCTTGTGCCCCCGCCGTCGAGAACGAAACCCGCCGCCACCTCCGCTACCGAATCTGCTAGAAGCGGTGCCAGCAGGGCGTCAAGCCATCCGGGCTCAGGTGAGGCATCGTCATCAAGATAGGCGATCAGGTTTCCGCGCGCCGCGAGAAGCCCGGCATTGCGGGACAGCGAAAGGTTCCGCTCCGCGCAGGAAACCAGCCGGTGCGGGATGCCGCAGGCGGCGATCACCTCCCGACTGTTATCACCGGTCGGCCCGAGCACGACGATCAACTCGTCGGTTTCCGGTTTCCACACGGCTTTCAGATCTGCCAGTGTCACGGCGAGCTGGCTGGCGCGATCCACCGTGTTGATGATCACCGAACAACGGACCCGCTCGTCACCACCGCCATCGGGCAGAGCCTCGGGCAAACATGGCGTTTCCGCGCGGCCCAACCAGCGCCCGAGCGCTGCCGCCAGGGCGGAACCCTCCGCCGTCCGGGTCACGATTTGCACACACACAGCAATCTCATCCGCACGGATCGGCTCCAGAAAACGCTTCCGCCGCACCCGTTGCCAGCGGGCGGCCTGACCTCCCGCCATCGGCAGCCCGGCCGCGCGGTCCAGCAAACACCCGAACCAATCACGACGGGGAATGGGCAGGGGATGACCGGGCACGGCAAAAACCCTAGGAATCCGCGGACCCGCGCATCAAGACCCGATTCCACTATTCCTCTGCGCCCCGAAACCCGAAATACGCTTGGCCGCGCCCGCGTTTTCGCGCATCACTCGGCCCCGCCAGTCCATCATGAGGCACTTCGACATCAGCAGGCTCTCCCAGCGCGCAACCGCCAGCGGTCCCAGCGGCATCGACCGCGTGGACCTCGCCTACCTCCACTGGCTGCGAACCATCGGCCCCGTGAAATACCTCGTTCACGGCGTCGCCGGTTTCACCCAAATCGACCACCGCGCCGGGGAAACCTTCGCCGACCAACTCACCGCCGCCTGGCAGGGCCGCAAGGGTGGTCTCCCCGAGGAAAATGTCCGCCATCTGCGCGATTCCTCGATCCGCCTGCGCGCCGCCGGCAAGTGGCGCGAACGCCGCCGCGGCCTCGACGAGCTGATCCGCATCGAAAACCTCCACGAACTCTGCCAGCCTCACCTGTTGGAGAAACTCGACCTCCTCGATGCCTCCGCCGGCGTCGCAACCTATCGGATCGATCCCTCGTGGCGCACCAATTCCAAGGCCGGCTGCTACTTCGGCATCTCCCACAACATGCTGGGCCGCACCGCATACGTCTCCGCCCTCGCCCGCCAATCCCGCCTCAAGCGCCTGTTTTTCATCCACGACACCATCCCCTGCGACTTCCCCGAATACTGCCGCCCGCTCGAAGGACACCGCCACCTGCTGCGCCTCCGCAACGCCTTCCGCTACGGCACCCACCTCATCGCCAACTCGCAATACACCGCCGCCCGCCTCGAACACTGGCGCAATCTGTTAGGCGCGCCGGAACGCCCCGTGGCGGTCCTCCCCATCGGCGTGGACGAGGGCCTCGTCTCCCACGCCGCCGCGCTTCCCTCCACCGTGGACGATGGCCGGCCCTACTTCGTCGTGCTCGGCACCATCGAGCCCCGCAAGAACCACCTCCTGCTCCTCCACCTCTGGCGGGAACTCTCCGAAACCATGCCCGCTTCCGAAATCCCGCGCCTGCTGGTCATCGGCCGTCGCGGATGGGAAAACGAAAGCGTCTTCCGCATGCTCGACCGCTGCGACACCCTCAAACCCCACGTCGTGGAAATGAACTCGGTGGGCGACGAACAACTCTGGCCCCTCCTCCGCAAGGCCCGCGCCATGCTCTTCCCCTCCTTCGTCGAGGGCTGGGGCATGCCGATGGTCGAAGCCCTCGCGCTCGGCGTGCCCGTGATCGCCTCGGACATCCCCGCCTTCCGCGAGGCAGGTGCGGGCATTCCAGACCTGCTCTCCCCGCTCGATGGCGGCGCGTGGCGGCGCGCGGCGCTCGACTTCGCGTCGCCCGCATCCGAGGCCCGCGCCACCCAACTCGCCCTGCTCGCCAACTACCACCCGCCCACCTGGAGCGATCACTTCGCCAATCTCCTCGATTGGCTCGGCCCGGACTCGCTCAGGCAGCCAAAACCAAAACCATGAGCGGCATGGACCATCCGCGCACACTCCGGGAATCCTCCGGCGGAATGACCAACGGTCAGGCGCAGGCGGCATGGCCCTATCGCAAGGTACTGCGCCATCCGCACCTCGCCGCCTTCCTCGCCAATAGCCTCCCACAGGAAAAACCGATCCGCGCCGGCTGGGGCATGAGGGCCAGCGGGCGCTCAGCCATGCGCGCGGCGGATCATTCCGGAGAACGCCTGCTGCTCCTGGAGGATGCCTTCGTCCGCTCGCTCCGCCCCGGCGATGGCGGCGCGGTTTACGGCCTGCTCGCGGATTCGCAGGGCATCCACTACCGCGCGGACGGCCGTTCCGACCTCATCTCCGCCCTTCTAACAGGAAAACCCTGCGGCTGGATGCGTGATTCGCCCTTCGCCGGTGACGATCCGGAGAAACTCATCGCCCGCTTCCGCGATCTGGGCGTTTCCAAATACAATTGGTTCCCCGGCGAATACACCGACGAAGCGCCCGCCCACCCGCAGGGCATCCTCGTCGTGGACCAAACCCGTGGCGACATGGCCGTGCGGCTCGGCGGACTGGACGATCAGGCCTTCGCCCGCATGCTCACCGCCGCGCTCGACGAGGCGGATGGCGCGCCCGTTTATCTGCGCGGCCATCCGGACCACCTCTTCCGCTCCCGCAAGTCCTGCTTCCCGCGCGACCTCCTGACAGACCCGCGCATCCGCCTGCTGCCGCCGGACCTTTCCCCCGCGCAATGCTTCGCGTTCTGCCGCACCGTTTTCGCCGGCTCCTCTCTGTTAGGCATGGAGGCGCTGCTGCACGGCTGCCGCGTGGTCACCTTCGGCACCCCCTTCTACGCCGGCTGGGGCCTCACCGATGACCGCCTCGCCCCCCCGCGCGGACGCCCGCTTGCTCTCGCCGGACTCTTCGATTTCGCCTACCTCCGCTACTGCCACTACTTCGATCCCGACACCGGCGCACCCTGCGGGCTCGACAACATCCTCGACCACCTCGCCCTGCAAAAGAACATGTTCCGCCGCAACCGCGGCAAGGCCGTCAGCGTCGGCTTCTCGCCATGGAAGCGGGACATCGCCCCCGCCTACCTCCGCAGCCCCGCCGGCTCGCTGGTCCAGCACTCGTCCATGGACGAACTCGCGAAACTCCCGCCCGACGACCCGTCCCGCCTCGTCCTGTGGGGCCGGAAACAGGACGTGCCACCCCGTTTCCACGGCCGCTGCTCGCGCGTCGAAGACGGCTTCATCCGCTCCAAGGGCCTCGGCGCCGCTTTCAACTTTCCCTACTCCTGGGTCGTCGATGACACCGGCATCTACTTCGACGCCTCCGCTCCATCCGATCTTGAAAATCTGTTAGAAAGCGGGGTTTCCGAAGCCGATCTCGCCAGCGCGCGCGAACTGGCCCGGCTGTTGCGCGAAAAACGCCTGACAAAATACAACCTCACCGGAAACCCCGTCTCGCTCGATCCCGGACTCGTCCGCGGCCGCCGCGTGCTGCTGGTGCCCGGCCAGGTCGAGACGGACGCGTCCATCCTCTTCGGCAGCCCGGAACTCAAAAGCAACCTCGCGCTCCTGCGCCGCGTCCGCGAGTGCGAGCCGGACGCCTGCATCGTCTTCAAGGCCCACCCCGACCTCGTCGCCGGCGCGCGCCACGGCAAGATCCTGCCTCCGGGATACGCCGAGGCATGCGACCTCGCCGTCACCGAAGGCAACGTGCTCGACTGGATGGACCTCTGCGACGAAGTCCACACCATGACCTCCACCGTCGGCTTCGAGGCTCTCATCCGCGGCGTGCCGGTCACCACCTACGGCATGCCCTTCTACGCCGGCTGGGGCCTCACCACCGACCGCCTCTCCTGCCCGCGCCGCACCCGCCACCTCACCCTCGACGAACTCGTTTGCGGCGCGCTCATCCGCTACCCCCGCTACCTCAACCCCGCCACCGGCGAGTTCACCTCCGCACTCAAGGTCACCCACCTCCTCACCTCGCCCGATGCCGCGGGCGACCGCCGCGCATGGCACCTGAAATGCCTCTCGAAGGTGAAAAAACTCTGGGTCGAACTCGCCCGCTGAAGAAAACCCATGCCCGCCAACTCACCAGCGCCGGACGGGAAACCCCTGTGGATCGAGGTCGTCACGGACACCTACGCTCCGGACATCAACGGCGTCGCCCTCTCGCTCGCCAGACTCTGCAACGGCCTGCGCCAGCGCGGCCACCGCGTGGAAGTCATCCGCTCCGG
The DNA here is from genome assembly GCA_964554865.1 of uncultured Luteolibacter sp. Taxonomy (GTDB): domain Bacteria; phylum Verrucomicrobiota; class Verrucomicrobiia; order Verrucomicrobiales; family Akkermansiaceae; genus Luteolibacter. Next base: position 17,964 of record CAZKQK010000107.1, read on the forward strand.
CCGCGGCAACGAGGGCGAAATCCCCGTACCCTGGTGGCCGCTTCCGGGATATTGGGAAATCCGCGTCGGCGCGCCGCTCCCCGGCCAGCTCCGCCGCCGCTGGCGCGCAAACCGACCTGATATCATTTACGTCGCCATCGAAACCCCGCTCGGATTCACCGCCATGCGCACCGCGCGCAAACTCGGCATCCCCGTCATCGGCGGCTTCCATACGAACTTCCGCGAATATCTCCTCCAATACGGCATGCGCCGTTTCGCCGGAAAAGTCTGGTCCTATCAGAAATGGTTCCACGGCCGGCTCGCCCGCACCCTGGTCCCCTCGCCCGACGCCCGCACGCGCCTGCTCGACGCCGGTTTCGCAAACGTCGCCGTCCTCGGCCGCGGCGTGGACACCACCCTTTTCCATCCACAACGCCGGAACCCCGATCTTCGCCGTGAGTGGGGTGTCGCGGACGACTCCCCCGTCGCCCTCGTCGTCGGCCGCGTTTCCTCGGAAAAAAACATCGGTCTCGCCATCCACGCCTTCCGCCGCATGCGCCAATCCCTGCCGGGCCTCGCCTGCGTGGTCGTCGGCGACGGCCCCGTCCGCGCCCGCCTCGAAAAGGAAAACCCCGAGGTGCGTTTCACCGGATACCGCACCGGCGAGGCCCTCGCCGCCTGCTACGCCTCCGCCGACATCATGCTCTTTCCCAGCGAGACCGAAACCTTCGGCAACGTCCTGCTCGAAGGCATGGCCTCCGGTCTCGCCATCCTCGCCTACGACTACGCCGCAGCCGCATGGCATGGCACCGATGGAACCAACTGCCTCAAGGCGCCCAAAGGTGACGCCGGCGCCTTCCTCACCGCCGCCGAACGCCTCGCCGACCCCGCCCTCCGCCGCCAACTCGGCGCCACGGCCCGCAGCACCGCCGAAAACCTCGGCTGGCCCTCCATCGTCGCCCACCTCGAGGAAATCCTCCTCGAAGTCATCCGCGAACACCAAGCGCCGCACTGAAAGACCCCAAGGAGCCACAACCTTACTTTCGTCCCTCCAACGCCGCACCACCCCGGCGGCGTATGAGTCAAGGCTTCAGCCGATCTTCACTCGCGGGACTCAGGGCATGCCAAAGACGAAACCAAACGCCCCAGGAGGCACTGCCTTACTGTCGTACCCGCCATGGCCCAGCCAATTCCCACATGCCGGCAGGGATCAGGTTTAAGGGACTCATAAGGGACGGACCTATCATAAGATTCCGCTTGAACGGCCGGGAACTCGCCGGTATGGTGTTTCGCATGAGACGCGCCCGAT
>CAZKQK010000108.1:0-19092 GCA_964554865.1 uncultured Luteolibacter sp.
CCTTGGGCGCGGCGATCCGGGCCACCATGGCGGGGGCGATGAGATTGCCCTCGAGCGTGAGCGAGGGCCAGGCGGACATGTCGGTGACGGGTTTGCGGGCCACAGTGGGAAAGGATGAATGATGAAGGATGAATTATGAATCCTCAGGTGGATTCTTGGAGTTTTTGGAAATGGTGGTGAGGATGGCGAGGAGCTGGTTGGTTTCGTCTTGGAGGGAGGCGAGTTTGGCAGGCTTGACGATGCCGGATTCGGTCAGGAGTTCGAGCCAGTAGGATGTTTCGTCCAGTTCCTTGAGGCAGTCGCCGACTTTGGCGATGAATTCAGCCTTGGAGCGAGCACGGTGAGCCTCGCGGTAGTTGGCGCCGACCGAGGTGCCGGACCGTAGCACCTGCTTGCCGAGCACCCCCGCTTCTTCGGTTTTCGGCAAGGCCACGAACATGCGAACAATCCGAAGCCCGAACAGTTTCGTCCGCTCACGCAACTCAAATGGAGGTTTTTCATCATTCATCATTCATCCTTTATCATTGGGTAAGAGCACGAAGAGACCGATGACATCGGGAGGAAGGACGGGTTCGACAGTGACGCGGGAGACCGAGCCGGCGGCGGCACGGAGGCGGGCATGATCCTGCACCAGTTCCTCGGCGCGTTGGCGGACGAAGGCGGACAGGGGGCCGTCGAGCAGGGCGGGGAGATCGGTTTGGGCTTTCTCGATGAAGCGGTCTTGCGCGGACGGGGCGAGGTTGGAGGCGGCCTCCGAGTGGAGGAGGTCGCGGGCATTTCCGTCGATGGCGATGATTTCGTCGCCTTGCAGGGCGACGAGGGCGGCTTCTTCGGCGAGGAGCAGGCGTTCCTTGCGGGCATGGATGGTGAGTTTGTAGCGGATGCGGAGGAGGACCACGCGGGTGAGGCGCGGGACAGCGGCGGTTTCCCAGGCTCCGACGCGGCCGATGCCAAGGCCGGCGAGGGTTTCCGGGTCGAGCGAGGCCTCGACCAAGGATTCGGCAAGGGTGGCGGTGAGTGGGTGGGTGCGGGTGAGCAGGACCGCGCCGGATGGAGCGGGCTCGGCGAGAGCGAGGCGGACAGTGCCTTTGAGGCGGCGTTGTTCGAGGCGCTCGCGCAGGCCGGAGTCAAGGCCGTGGGTGTGGGCGAGGAGGAGGTTTTTTCTTGGTTCCAGAGGGACGCCGAAGCTGGCCATGGCCCGCTCGACGAAAAGCTTGGCATCTTCGGGAGAGCCTAGGAAGCGGCGGGCTTTTTCCCATTCGGGAGCGACTTCCTGAGGCTTCATGGCGTTCTGGGCGAAGCGGGCGCGGGATTTTTTCTCGTTCTCCGAGACGTCGCGCCAACGCGCTTCCATGGCTCTGGTGCCATCGTCGAGGCGGAGGTCGAGCATGAGCTGGTGGCTGCTATCGCGGCGGAGCATCATGGCGGCCATGAGGGCGTCGGTGACCGGGCCGCGCTCGTCGGGGAGAGGTACGGTGACGCCGGTGGCTTTGCGGATTTCCTCGGCTTTGCGGAGAATGACATCAAGGACGGCTCCATCGATGGCGCTATCCGGCGAAAACATCATGACCGAGCGGACGAGTTCGGCGGGTTGGCCGAAGCGATCCACGCGGCCTTCGCGTTGCTGGTGGCGGGTGGGGTTCCAGGAGAGGTCGTAGTGGACGACGGTGTCAAAAAGCTGCTGGAGATTGATGCCTTCGGAGAGGCAGTCGGTGGCGACGAGCAGGTGCTGGGTTTCCTTTTCTCCTACGGCGGGAGCCATGTCGGCCACGCGGTCGCGGCGTTCGTCCGGGGTAAGGACGCCGGTGACGGATTCGATGTGGAGCTTGGGGAAAGCCTGGCGCAAGCCGTCGCGCACGTAGTCGGCGGTGGCGAGGAAGCGGCAGAAGACGACGGGATTGGCTCCTTTTTTGATGAGCGGCTTGAGGGCTTCGATCAGGGCCTGGAGCTTGGGATCGGGAGCGGTGGTGAGTTTCGCCGCTTGATCCACGAGGGCGAGCAGGGCGGGATCGGCGTTGAAGGGAGAGCCGGGTTCGAGATCCACGGCGTCCTCGTCGTCGCCGTCCTCATCGTAGATCTGCGGTTCGAGGCGGCTGGAGTCGCTGGCCATGCGGTTGCGCAGGGCGCTGAGGGCGGCGGCGGGTGAGGAACCGACGCAGCGCATGAGCGCGAGCGTGCCCCAGAAGGCGAGGCGGCGCTCGTGCTTGCTCTCGCCGACGCGGGAGACGATGCCGAAGCAGTAGTCGAGGACGGATTCCTGAAAGGCGAGATGGGCCGGGTTGAGCCTGTAGGGAAACTCGGTGGTCTCGTGTTTGGGAAAGGAGCGGGTTTCATCCCATTCACCTTCGACGAGGTCGATGCGGCGGCGCTGGACGAAATGGCGGGCGAGTTTTTCGCGGTATTTCGCGTCTTCGAAGTTCAGGGAGGCGAATTCCGGATCGATCAGCGACAGCAGACGTCCGAAGGCCTCCTCGTCTCCCGAGTGCGGAGTGGCGGTGAGAAGGATCAGGCGGCGCTCGCTGTCTTTCGCCAGGCCGGTAAGAAGGCCGAAGCGCTGCTGTCTGCCGGTACCGGTGCCGACGCAGGCGTGGGCCTCATCGACGACGACGAAATCCGGGCAGGCTCGGGCGAAGCTGTCGCGGCGTTTCTCGGCCTTGATGTAGTCCAGGCTGACGACGGTGAAAGGGTAGGCGTCGAAGAGCGTCTGCGAGATCGGGAGAGCTTTCTCCAGACGGGCGGCGCTGCCGGAGGTGACTGCGACGGCATCGATTCCGAAGCGGGATTGAAGTTCTATGACCCACTGTTCAACCAAATGCGGAGGGCAGAGCACGGAGAAGGCATCCACCTCACCGCGGTCGATGAGTTCGCGCAGAATGAGTCCGGCTTCAATGGTTTTGCCAATGCCGACATCATCCGCGACGAGGAGGCGTGGCACCTGCATACGCAGGGCCATGAGGAGGGGAACGAGCTGATAGACGCGCGGCTCGAAGGAAAGCTGGGCGGCGGAGCGGAAAGGACCGGCCCCGCGGCGAAGGGTAAGCCGCAGGGCGTCGGCGAGCAACGCGGCCTTGGATTGCACCGTAATGCGAGCATCTGCGGGGAGGTCGAAACGGGCGGGTTCGACCGGAGTGAGTTCCAACTTTGGATCGAGCAGGGTGGCGTCGGTTTCCGTTCCCGAGAGCGGGCGGAGTTTCAGAAGATCTTCCTGCGGCGAAGGCATGGCGACCCATTCGCGGCCACGGGCGCGGACCAGGTCTCCGGGGGAAAAAGAGGAAAACATTTGAAGGATGAATTATGAAGGATGAAGGGCGGAGATGAAGTCGCCGGGCAGGGGAATTGTCGGGTCGGATGGCAAGGTGAACAAGGTCCAACCCATATCGTCGGCATAGGCAAGAGCGGCTTCGGTAAGAGGCGCGGCGGCAGCCGCGACGCGGTTGGGTTTCCAGACATAAGGGAATTCCTGCCCGGCGAGGGTGGCTCCTTCCGGATCGGGAGCGGGAAGGCCGAGTTGTTTGAAGATGGAAGGCCAGCCGGTGGCTTCGCCGGAAGACGAGGGCGGGGTGGCCGGATGGAGTTCGCCGCGGGCGATGTCGATCAATAGTTGTTTGGCTTCGGCGCTGGTGCGGTCGATCTTTTCGTGGTCGGGCTGGTTGTAGTAGGAGAGCAGGCAGCGGTAGCAGCCGCGGACGCAGCTTTCATTCCGATCCGTGAGCAGCGAAGGGTCACCGGCGGCAATGGCTTCATCGACCTGATCGAAATGCATCAGCGACAGCGCGGTGCGGGCGACACGGCGGAGGGCATCGCGATTTTCGATCAACTGGCTCAGCACACCCGCTCCGCCTTCGGTGGCCTCGTAGGTCAAAATCGCGCGGCGGTTGTCCCGGGCTGGCAGAGGCTCGCCGAGCACCTCGCCTTCCTCCAACTGGAACTCCAGCTCGATGCCGCGCAGGAGGGCATGCTGGACGGTGGCGATCGTCTCCGGCGCGTGGGCTTCGGGATTTTTCAGGCGCAGGAGAAGGGCGTTCTTGCGATCGCGCACGATGGGCACGATGCGCACGGGTTTGATGACATCGGGCGGTGTGTCGTCGTCATCTTCGTCTTCGGATTTCGCCCAATAGCCGGTGCGGGGGTCGATGTAGAAGCCGAAGATCGTCTGATCCTTGCGGCGCTTGAGACCTTTATTGATGCGGCTGATATCGGCGCTGTTGGCGTATTGCAGCGTGAGCAAGGAGGTATTGCCACAGTGGAAATCCGCCTCGGTGACTTCGATGCGGCCGTCGCGGCGCGGCCAGGAAAAGACGGTCTGGATATCGAAACCCTGGCGAACGCGTTCCTCATCATTGGCGGTGATGCGTTCCGCCGGGGCGGCTTCGACATTGTCGATGCGCAGGGTTCGCTGGACCGGGATTTGCCCGGCCATGGCTGAATCGCATGCGTGGCAGCGTTCGATCTCGCCTTCGTGACAGGCTCCGCAGTTCGAGCAGATGAAAATGTCTTTGGCCGCCAGTTCCGAACCGTCGGCGGTGCGGACTTCGGGCGGAAGCTTGGCTTTCAACACGCGGTAAGCCCGGCCTTCGTGGTAGATCAGACTGCGCGGGCCAAATTCGGAGATAGCGAGGAAGCGCGCACGTTGCAGGAAGGAGCCCGATTTTCCGTCGCCGGGAATGAAGGCGTAAAGCGGCAGGCGCGGAAAGTTGTAGCCGGGCAGGAAGCCCTCGGTGGCGAGATAACGGTAGGAGTAGAAGTCCGATCCGTTTGACGCCTTGCCTTGCTCAAGGATGGCGATCTGATCGGTGGCCTGCATCTGAGCGGCCTTGATTTTCTGACGTTCCACTCTCGGCAAGCCGGCGATCATGGATTTGGCATTCGCCTCAGCAAGCTGGCTGCGCGCCGAGTGGTAGAGTTCGCGCCAACGGTCGAAGGCTTGGTTGAAGCGGTCGGGAGCTTTTGTTGCGACAGAGAGGATGAAATCGTCCGGATCATCGAGCCAGACGGGCTTTGTTCCGCCGACCGAAGCGAGGATCTGATCGAGGATCTGCTTCATCGGAGCGCGGGAAGCAGCGACGAGAGAGGGCCGCTGGATCACTTCGAGCAGCTTCGCTTTCAGGGGATACTTCGGCTGGGTCAGATCGAGGATTTCCGGGATGTCCGGAGAGAGGGCCAGTTTCGACTCGGCGAGCCAGACGGCATGGAGGTGGGAGCGAACGAGTTCCTCGTTGGTGATGTCGAGGGCAGGTGGACGCACCACACCGGCGACCATCTCGTTGCGGCGGTTGAAGAAGTACTGGTCGTGGGGCGACTGGGCCGCGCAGTAGGTGACGATGACCGCCGCCTGGCCGGAACGCCCGGCACGGCCAGCTCGTTGAGCGTAGTTCGCCGGAGTCGGCGGCACGTTGCGGAGGTAAACCGCATTGAGCGCGGAGATATCGACGCCGAGTTCCATGGTCGGCGAGCAGAAGAGTGCGGGCAGGAACTGCTGCGACTCGCCGAGAGTTTTCATTTCGGCAGCGTTCTCCTGGATGCGCTCAAGGTCATCCAACTCGAAGCGGAAACGCCATTCGCGCCATTCACGCTGTTTTTGCGAAACTTGGGCAGTGTGCTCGCGGCCTTCCAAGCCCCAGTAGGTGCTACGACCGTTTTTCAGATCGGCGGCGATGGAGGAATAGAGGCCAAGGAAATAGGTGTTGCCGTTCGTCTCCCGCCCCAAGGCGGCGGGGCCGGGCACGATGCGAACGGCGGAAGGCGCGAGCCGCCAGCCGTGAAGGTTGGCCTCGATCTCAACCGGGACGACCAGCCCTTCGCGGGCAAGCAACTCCATCAGTCCGGTCATCACGGCAAGGTACTCGTCCCGTCTCAGGCGGGTGCCGATTACTGAGTCTCGGTTGATCCGGCGACCGAGCCGGGAATTGTGGCCGGCGCGGAGGATGGTCTGTTCCTCGCGGAGGCCGACTTTGTCTTTTCCCGGAGCTTGGAGCAGGAGCGTGGTGTGTCCGCGCAGGGGTTCCTTTTGATCCATGGCCCAAGGCGCACGCAGAAGGTTGCGGGATTTCAGGCTGACTCCATCGAGAACCGTCCGATCCAGCGCCTCAGTATTCACCGCCAGACCTTGGAGAAGGAATTGGAGAATGGTGTGCAAGACTTCGCGGCGGCCTTCGGGTGACAGCTCGCCGAGCGAGGGCAGCACGGCGGCAAGCGCGGTGGTGTCCGCGACGATTTCATCCAGCCCAATGAATTCGACGTCCAACATCCCGAGATCGGCAAGGCTGGGGTTGGTGTAGCGCCAGCCGCGCCGCAGATCGGTCCACACCCGGTGGGCGAGCACTTTGGCCAAGGCGCGCTGGGCGTCCTCGCGTCCCACGGCCCCGGCTTCAGGTTCCAGCATCCAGTGGACGCGAGCGTCTTTGTTGGCGGCGGTGAAGCCGAGGGCGCGGACGGTTTTCAGGCCGAACTCCTCTTCGCTGATGCCCTCGCTTCCGGCATCCAGCACGGCACGGAGGATGGCCCCCCGCAGAAGGCTGACAAAAAGGAAATCATTGAAGTGTCCGGCCTGGAGCGCGGCGTCCTGACGGTTGTCGGTGAAGCCGAGGAGCTTGCGCTTTTCCGCAGGCAAGTTGCTGTCCGCTCCGTTCATCCATTCCAGAGCGGTGGAGACCAGGAGCGTGGTGGCCGAGCTGCGCCCTTCGCCCGAAAGGCCCGCGAGCTTGCTGCGTTCCCGCATGTTGGGATGCGGTTGTTCATGGCAACAGGGGCAAAAGCCGAAACGGCCCGGGATAAACCAGAAAGCCGCGCCGTCCGGGGTATAACGCCCGTCCGGGCCGACGGCCAAGTGCTCGGGCGCCCGTGCCGTACGGTTGGAGCGGAGGCGGGAGACGCCGTTTCGTTCCTCTTTCCAGTCCTCGGGATAGGTTTCGATTTCACCGTTGAAAATGTAGTCCGGGTCATTGCCACCAACGGGGACCAGATAGCCCGCGATGTCACCCTCCGGATTGTCTCGGGGCGTGTCGTCGATGTTGCGCGGTAGGAAACGCATTTCACCGGCGTCCTCATTCCGGGTGACGACATGCACTTCCTGGCCGCAGTTGCGGCAAAAGCGGGTAGGGTAGAGCCGGTTTCCCGGAGCTTCCGGATCTTCCAACTGCCCCTCGAACAGCACGCTGCGCGGGCGAGCGGTGAGTGTGGTGAAGATTTCTCCCGCGCCGGAGATGAAGCGATGCAGCTTGAAAGCGAGGAAAGCACCCGTGCCGGTTCCACCACGTTCCGTTTCAGGCAGGCTGACACGCGTGAGAAAGCGCACGAAGGCTTCGCGGCAGATTTCCGGAGTGATTCCGCTGTCGGTCGAGAGTTTTTCCACCGCCTCGCCGAAGGGCATGGGAGCCTGGCGGCGCAACTCCTGCTCGTCCGTGAGACCGATGGCGAGTTCGGCCCAGACTGCCAGCGGATGCGTCCGCAGCATCTCGTCAGTCAGAATTTCCGGGAGGTCGGCGGTGAGAACGGCTGCCAGATCTGGCTTGATGTGATCGAGCGTGAGCGTGTCGTCGGTGGCACGTTGCAACGATTCATCGATCACCGCGTCGGGACCGATCGGTGTTCCAAATAGCCGGGATGCCACCGCCGCGACCGCTTCCGCCTTGCTCTTGTCGGAGCCTTCGCTGGCCATCGTGGCTGAAGTGCCGATGCAGATTGGAGCTTTGTCCGGAGTGCAACGGTTGCGGAGTCGCCGCACCAGAACGGCGACATCGGCTCCCTGCCGCCCACGGTAGGTGTGGAGTTCGTCGAGAACGATGAACTCCAGCCCCGAGGCATTGCCGATGACGCTGGAGTCCAACTCATCCTGCCGGGTCAGCAGTAATTCAGCCATCATGAAGTTGGTCAGCAGGATGTCCGGAGGATTGTCCGCGATCCTCTGCCGTTCCTCGCGATCCTCCTGCCCGGTGTAGCGTTTCACTACGGGCTTCAATGCGTCGGGAATACCTGACTGGGAAATGAACTTGTCGATCTCCTTGATCTGGCTGTTGGCCAGGGCGTTCATCGGATAGATGATGATCGCGCGTGTCCGGCGGGGACCACCGGCTTTGACAGCCTTCACGATCGCATCGACGATGGGAACGAAGAAGCAGAGGGATTTTCCCGAACCGGTGCCCGTGGTGACCACGAAGCTTTGCCCTGCTTTTGCCTTGGCGACGGCTTGGGCTTGGTGACGATGGAGCCTGAGTGGGGTGGAGCCGAAGCGGAAAATTTGCCCGGTGATTTCATCGAGATCACCCGTGGCGGCCAACTCGTCGATGGACGGCCCGGATTTGAAGCGGGGATTGAGGGACAACAGGCTCTCTGGCCAGAAACGCCCGGCGTTGTATTCGGCTTCGATGGCTGCGGAAAGGTCGGCGGCGCGGATCTTCGTGAAGGACCGGGAAAAGTTCGCGTAGCGAGTGACCAGGTTGTCGTCGAAGTCGAAGGCTTTCATTCAAAGGGTTGTAAAGGGAAGGAAGGAGTGTCGGGAGGATGCTCCAAGCGGATTTAGTCAGAATTGCGAGGTTCCGAAAAGCCGCCATTTTCTCAGTGGAGAGCACACCGATCGCTCACGAAGACTTGTTCTAGTGAGCACTCCTCGCGCGCGGCACGGCGGCAGGAGATGAATTCCAATTTTGAAAGAGCTCGGTGGTTGTTTGCAGGGAGCAGGTAAAATTTCCCCCCGGCATTTTCCCGCGTTCCGGTGCTCGCTCCCGGCAAGGGGGAATCCGGCATAAACTCGCTTCGCTCGGCCTTCGGCATTTATTCCGTTTCCCCCTTGCCGTCCGCTGTGCTCCGGAAATACCGCTGGGTATCGGTTCTTTCCTTCAGAAAGAAACCGTTGGTTTCTTTTCTTGGACGATTTCCGGTTCGGGGGGCTTCGATGTGTTCCCTCATTTTCCCATTGAGTCCGCCTCGTGTAAGGACGCGAGCTTCAGCCTTGGGTGCTCGCCGCTTCACTTTGATCGAATGCCTTTCGAGGGTATTACAGGTGAGGCTGGGGGCAACGTTCCCGGAATCGGCGTTCCGCATCATCAGCCCAGTCAGGGAGCAAACGCAGGTATCAAAGGGAAAACGGCCGTCATTACCCCTTTCATGAGAACTTCAACAGATCGCTTCACTCGATGCGATTTCCGCCAACTCCTGATGGAGATCCGCATGTCTGTTCTTGAGAAACCGTTCGATCCGGGCATTGGCGAGAAGCTTTTTGAGGAACCCTCGGAATAAAGTCAGTTGAAGCATGTTACCGGCGAAGGTTTGCTCGCAAACCTTGTATTCCTTTTGCAATGATTCCATCTCCTCCTCCATCCTGTGAAGATCCTCAGGCTTGATCTTCCGGCTCTTCGGGATTGCCTTGTCGACCAGCTTTTCCTTCGGAGTTCCCAGAACCAGAGCCTCGGCATAAGGCATTGTATAGTTGTTGGCGGCTGTCAGCAGCTCGGCGATTTCGATCTGGCGACTCGCCACGACCCGCTTCAACAACCTGAGAGTTCCGGGAGCGACCTGCTTGTCCTTCAATAAATTTACAACTTCCTGACAAAGGCCCTCGGTTATTTTCAGGCTTGCCCGGATCTCGGATTCCTTCCGGTTGAGTGCTGCCGCGATCCGCTCGATGGGAACACCGCTATCGATGGCCTTGAGAATCATGCGCTGTTCCTGTATAGGAGCAAGACGGTTGACCTTCGCGTTGTAGGTGTAGCTTTCATCCTCGGAAGTGACAAGGCACTCCACTTCAGCAATTCCGAGTTCGCGGCATGCCGCCAAGCGGTAATGCCCGTCCATGAGCAGATAGCAGTCCTTTGTGCCCTTCTGCGGATAGACGATGAGCGGCTCGATGACTCCTGTCTGCGGAATCGAGCTGACGATCGATCGGTAACGAGCGAATTTTCGTCCGGTGGTGTCCACCTTGCGAATCGGAAGAATTCGATCGATCGGCAATATCAGGCGGATCATTTCGAAGGAAATCTTCGGCTCTTTTTTCTTCGTTTTGTTCATAAGTTCATGGTTTGGAATTGATTTGATCGTTGAGTTCCTTGGGAATCGAATCCAGTCCTTCGGCGCGCAGAAGGTTGAGAAAGTCATCGTCCGCCAATAATTTTCTGAAGGCCTCCACGACGAAAACCCTGCGAGCTTCACAAATCTGCGTTTTTCGTATGAGCGACTTCTGGCGTTGGGTCTCCTTTTTCAATGTATCAACGATTCCGTCAGCAGTGCGATATCGTGCGGCTCCTGCGTACCCGGTGAGCTTCTTACTAAAAGCGTTCCGTTGGGCCATCACCCTCCTCACGACACGGATGCTCGCCTGATTGAGGTGACCCTTTTCATACGCGGCAAGAAACTCGCGCTGTTGCTCAGGGCTCTCGGCTTTCGCAATCTCGATAGCGGTTCCCAAGGGGATGTGGCCGCTCATCGCTTCATAGATTAGGCGCTCTTCACCGGCGTTGTTCAGGGTGAGCAGCCCGCCGACGGTGCCATCCGAGATATCGAGTTTTCGCCCCACCGCGGCGTTGCTGTAGCCCTGGGCTTTCAGGCGGAGGATTTCTTCAACCAGATCCTGGGGAGTGGAAGTGCGCCGCGCCATATTCTCCACAAGGCTCATCAGCATGCTAGTTTCCTTGTCGGCCTTGATGATGATGGCAGGGATCTGCGTGAATCCAAGTCTCTCGAACGCTTCCTTTCGCCCTTGTCCACAAACAAGATCATAGAATGGCTCTTCTCCTCGTTTGGAAGCCCTCAGGGTAACCTGGATCGGCTTTTTTAAGCCCGATTTCCGGATGCTTTCCACCACAACGGCGAACCTCTTTTTGTCCCGATAGCGCGGGTTTGGCACGCGTATCCGATCAATGGGAATGTTGACAACTTCCTCGTTCATAGCAGGTCTTTGATTTTTGTTCGTTCAGCCATCCGGAAGAACGACGAAAGGTCGTCCACCCGGTATGCGTCCAATTCGATCCGGTTTTCGTCAGACAGCCGGCGGCTGATTCCGGCAAGGGTCATGTCAATGGAGGGGAGAAGGTAGTAGTCTTGGATGGTCTCGTTTCCCGGGCTGAGCCGGGCGGCCACGGTCAAATCAGGACTGAGGCCGGCATCCAAGCGAACCAACCAGCGGGATGAACCACGGGCCGTCGTGAAATGCCTGCAAAGTACGATGGAAACCAGAATCTCATCGTTGATCCGGACGAGGTCCGTCTCATTGTCCAATACGGCAGTCGCTCCAATCTGCTCCAGTTGGGAGATAATCTCGAAGAAGAGTTCGGGCCGCATTCTACGGATGGACCGGTTGTCTTCAATAAAGGTGTAATCAACAGGGGGCGAATATCCGATCAGTGAGTAAGCCTTGATCAAGCTCCCGAAGCGATGACGGAAAGCGGTGCTGGAAGGCATTTGCTCATCTTCGTCAATCAAGATCCCGGAAATACGCCCATGCCGACCGAAAAGATCTTTCAATTTCTCAAGCATCTCTTCGTTGGAGAGCTTCTTGCTTCGATCGAGGATAATTTCCTGCGCCGCCCGGAAAATCTCTTTTTCCACGATGGCGGGCCATGCTTCATCCGCCCGGATCCATTGCTCCGGCGAGTTCTTAACGTGCTTCGCCTTCAGTTTGAAGGAAGTGCGGTGATAGACGTTGTTCCCCACATACTTCTCATTCGTGAGGATCTGATGAACGGTCGCACGGGTCCATGGCCGCTCGAAGTCGGTCAGGATGCCGCGTGTGTTGAGCGCCTCAGCAATCTCGGATTCGCTGAGCCTGTCCCGGACGAACGCATGATAGATCCACCTCACTTCGCTCACCTCATTCTCAGGGCCGGGGATCAAGATTACCCGGTCGGTTTGGATGCTCTTGTGTTCGCCCATTTTCAACACCCCCTTGTGCTGGCCACTCTGATCGATCAACATCCGGCGTAGGCCATATCCGGCGGTTCCACCTTGCTTGTAGCCCATCTGGATCAGGCGGCACGCTCCCTGGAAAACCTTGGCGGAGAGTTCGAGGCTGTAAGTGCCAGCCATCACCCGCTTCATCATCTTGTTCATGTTCGCCATCATGCTGCCGTCGTTCTCGAACTGTTCGGCGCAGTAGTGAACGGCAATGCCCTGACGGCGGCAGATGAACTCATAATGGGCGCTTTCATCCGCGTCCTGAAAGCGTCCCCAGCGGCTGACATCGTACACCAGAATGGAGCTGAATTCCTTTTTCCCGGACTCGACATCAGCGATCATTCTCGCAAGAGATTCGCGCCCTTTGATTCTGAGACCACTTTTCCCTTCGTCCGAGTAGATCCGAACGATTTCCATTCCCCTCCGGGATGCGTATTCCCGGATCACATCCATCTGATTGCTGGTCGAATACTTCTGGTGCTCGGTGGACATCCGGACATAGGCTGCGACCTTGAACAAGGGCTCGGCCGTTGCCTGATTATCAAGGGTTGTATTCATTGCCGAAGATGGGGCGGTTCAGCTCTTGTGACGAAACAGCGAGCCCTGCTTTCCCGCCACAGGAGCGTCAGTCATCATGCGGCGTGGGCATCCGCACGAATCCGCGATGGAAGCATGCGTGTGGGAAGCCGCGCAGCGTGAGACGCCAAGGGAGGAAGGGGCGAAAATAGTGGTTGTCATCCGAGTCGGTCTAGTTTGGCGGATCTTTTCCTGTGCGTAACAATACAGTTGTGTGGATGGTCATGATTCGCTGCTTGCTGCGATATGGCTGGTGGCACAGATAGGCCCCGAATAGCGTCATGCCGGATTTCTTCGTGAGCTTTTGAGTGGCAAGGCCGATTTCGCCCAGAGCTCTTTCGATGCAAGTCCACGAGCTTTCTGGAACATCGGCTGGGATTTCCAATTTGAAGTCCTCCCGGACTTTTGATGCAAGTAGTGGGAGCCAATCCGCGAAGCGGTTCCAATAGCGGTTGAGCAGGAAGCTCCATTGCTGGGGGACAGCCGCCAATCCTCCACGAAAATGGCTGCCGATGATCTGATTCGAGATCAAGCGGTATGGTTGGGAAAAATCAGGAAGAACGCTGGTGGTTCGCCGACAGTTCATACACCTGAACCGCCGAACGAAAAAACGAAGGTAGGCTGGATTGCCTGTGGAGGCGATTCCTCGTTCGTAGTAGCCAAGTGCTCGCAGCTTGTGCGAATTTTGGCAGTTGGGGCAGCATGGCGGAGCTTTGACAGCAGTATGGAGTTTCTCGCGAATGTAGGTTTCGGGAGATTCGCCCAATTTGACAAGAATCTGCATTTTCCGTATACGCATGATCTTCAGCGGGTGAGAGAAAATTGTCGCATTCTCGGGCGGAAAGCGATGGGTTGCTCCTCAAGTGAGCCAAGTCATGCAGGCGCACCGGCTGATTTGCCGGTGCGCTACGGCGTCCAAAAACCGCACCAATCAGCACCCGCTCCGACTGGAGATTGTTTTCATGGCGTCAAACGCTTCTCTCCGGCGGTCGGCGGGCAGTTTCGCCACCATCGCCAATCGTCGCAGGCTGAAGGACCGGATCGTCTCGGGAGAACGCAGGCCGCACAAATACTGTCGCGCCTCTTCCGGCAGATTCATGAGCCGCAGCATTTGGGTGACGTAGGCTTTCGTAGTGCCTTCTTCACGAGCGAGTTGAACTCGGGTGAGATTGTCTTCGGTCTGTAAACGCCGATCCCATTCCAGCACCTTGCAAATCGGATGGCGCGGACCTGAATCCTCGCCGGTATGGGTTACCGGCTCGCCCGAATCTCCTTGCGAATTCCATGTGAAGCGAAACGGTGCTGCCGCAAAGGGAGGCAAATTGTACTGCGGCAATGGCACCCCTAAAACGCACTTGATTCCGAAGCTGGTTCGCATTTCAGTCGGGCTTGCCGCTCCATTTTCCTCCTTATCGAAAACCGCTGGATTTCAGCGGTTTTTCCGTGTTCAAAAGCGGGCATGTTCGTTTGGTCGAAACTCTCCGCCGCGAAGTGGGTGGATGCCTGGGAGGAACGCTTTTCCGGGAATCCGAATCTGGTGATTGAATACGTGAAAGGCGGACGCTCCGTGCGGGTCCGGGTTTTCTGCGCCACCGGGAGGGAGGCCGGGGAAATCGTGAAACGATTCGGTGGCTCGGTGCGCAAGGTCGTGAAGGAGGATTGGCAGAAAGCGCCGGAGGCTCCGCGACCGGTCAAGGTGCGCGACGCGCTCTTGCTGACCGCCGCCACGGCACCGAAGGAGCTGGCTGCCATCCGCAAGGCTCATCCGGGGCGGCGGATTATTTCCATTCCGCCCGAAATGGCTTTCGGCACCGGCGATCATGCCACCACTTCCACCTGCCTGCGGATGTTGGTGGACATTTCACGCGAGCGGAAGGGCACGGACTGGTCGGTAGCCGATCTCGGCGCGGGAACCGGCGTGTTGTCGATCGCCGCGTGCAAGCTGGGCTGCGGAAAAGTTTATGCCTGCGACTTCGATCCCTTCGCCGTGGCCACAGCGATCCGCAACGCGAAACGCAACGGCACCCCCGAAATCGAAAACCGGGAGCGGGATGTCCTCAAATGGAAGCCCCGCAAGAAGGGCCACGATGTGGTGCTGGCCAATATTTTCTCCACCGTGCTGATCAAGGCCTGGCCGGTGATCGCCAAGTCGCTTGCTCCCGGTGGCGATCTCGTGGTTTCCGGAATTCTCGCCACCCAGGCATGGGATGTTTTCACCGCCGCGGCCGCAAACGGACTCGGATTCACCAAGGTTGTTAGAAAAGGCAGGTGGGTGACCGCACGCGGCGGCCATCTGGCGGATCTGATCGCGAAATCCTCCTGAACCGGGACCGTGCAATGGGGGGATTTCTGAGGAGGGAAGTGGGGTTTCAAATCCCCGGTTTCCCGCCAAGGCGTTTTTCGATGATCGAATGCCGGTAGCCGAAGATCCATTCAAGCTTGCGGCGAACGAACACCGCGTGGGCGATGGAACCGAGCGGGCCGAGAGGAAGTCCGTAGTGGACCGTGTCCGTCATCATGACACCATCGCCCTCCGGCTCGAACAAATGGCGATGATGCCAGAACGCGTAAGGACCGAAGCGCTGTTCGTCGATGAACGAGCGGTTTTCCTCCACGTTCTTTATCTCGGTGACCCATGGCACCCAGAGCGGCGGCGCGATTTTCACCCGGTAGGTGATGATCTGGCCCTCGTACATCCGGGGCTCCGGCGCGCTGGTGATTTGGAAACCGAGATCCGGCGGCGTGATCAGGTCGAGATTGGCGGGCGATGAGAAAAAATCCCAGGCCTCGCCGATGGATATGGCGAGGTGTTGCCGCCTTGCGAGTTGATGGATCTTCATCAGGCGGTGGCGGCGGCGAAGCGTTTTGACACCTCGTTCCAATTCACCACATTCCACCAGGCGGAAATGTAATCCGGCCTGCGGTTCTGATAGTGAAGGTAGTAGGCGTGCTCCCAGACATCGAGACCGAGCAGCGGGGTGCCGAGATCGGCGTCGGGCACGAGACCTTTCATCAGCGGGTTGTCCTGATTGGGGGTGCTGGCGATCCTGAGTTTCCCGTCGCTCGCCACCAGCCAGGCCCAGCCGGAGCCGAAACGTTTGGCGGCCGCCTCGCCGAAGGCTTTTTTGAAGTCATCCAGCGAGCCGAACGCGTCGCCGATCGCCTTTGCAAGCTCCGCGGAGGGTTTTCCCACGGCATCCGGAGGGGCCATGACCGACCAGAAAAAGGTGTGGTTCCAGTGGCCTCCACCGTGGTTGCGGAGCGGCGCGAGGAGGTCCGCGGAGGAAACGGATGGCAGGTCCGCGAGGAGGGCATCGAGGGGTTTTGCGGCGAGCGCCGGAGCGCTTGCGAGCGCGGTGTTAAGCCCGGTCACGTAGGCCTGGTGGTGTTTGCCATGATGAATTTCCATGGTCCGCGCGTCGATGTGCGGTTCGAGCGCATTGGCCGGGTATGGCAAGGGGGCCAGGATGTGGGCCCCGGTCTCGGCGGCGGCGGCGCGATGGGTGAGGACGGCACCGCTTGCGGCAAGCGCGCCAAGTTGGACGAAACGGCGGCGACTCAGTTCGGAGGAAGTTTTCATGTCCCCCTCTCCTAGGGCGGAAATCGGAAAAATCAAACGCCGATATGCGCTCCCTCGTGGGCAAGGGCGGCGGCGCCGATCATGCAGGCGTCCGCGCCGAAGGAGCCGGGCAGCACCATCAGGTGATCCTTGAAGGGCGGCGAAAGGCGCTCGAACAACTCGTCGCGGAACGGTTTGAAGAACAACTCGCCGGCCCGGACGAGATTGCCGCCAACAATGACCGCCTCGGGATTGAGCAGCCAGCAGGCGTTTGCGGCGGCGGAGGCGAGCATCCGGCCCATTCGGTCCCAGTGGGCCAGGGCGATGGGATCCTGCTGGTGGGCGGCGGCGACCAGGGCGCCGATGGAGCACTCCTGCAAGGTCTTTGCGATACCCGCTGCGGCGTAGGCATCGCGGGCATCGGAGGCCATTTCCGCACTCCCAAGATATTCCTCCAGCGCCCCGGGGTTTTCCAGCCTCTCATGGCGGCCCTGCCAATCGATGGAAGTCATGCCGATTTCCCCGGCGACATGGCGGGAGCCGTGGACAAGCTCGCCATTGGCGATGACGGCCCCGCCCAGTCCGGTCCAGACGTTGATGAAAACCACATCGCGGAGTCCGCGGGCGGTGCCGCATTTCCACTCGGCCAGCGCCATGCAGTTCGAACCGTTGTCGATCACGGTGGGAAGCCCCACACGGTCCCCGAGCAGCCTGCCGAGCGGGACGGAATCCCAGCCGGGCACATTCGGCAGGCCGTGCACCCAGCCCTTGTGATAGTCCACAAACCCGGGCATGCCCACACCCAGCGCGACCACGCCGGGGTGGCTGGCACGGAGCTTCTCCACCATTTGCGCCATCGCCTCGATCAGGGAAGCGGGTTCATCGAATTCCTGGGTCGCGACCGGCGGCGCATGGTCGATGACATGACTCTGAAACACCACACCGGCCTTGATGGTGCTCGCTCCGAAATCCATCCCGATCGCCAGGCTCGTCGCATTCTTCATAACGACCGCGCGATTACCATATGACCACAAACAATGCACGAACAATTTCGGCATTCGTGCGAAAAACGCGGAGTGAACGCAATCAGCGGCCGAACACCCGCAGGGCCACCTGCCTGAGCCCGTCGAGCGTGATGTCCGGATCGACCGCATCAATCTCCGGCAGGCCGCGGGCAATGAGAGCCGCGTCGCCGCCGGTGGCAATGATGCGGGGAGAGCCTTCCATCTCCGTCCGCAAGCGGGCGATGATCTCACGGACCAGCCCGCGGTATCCGTAAACCGCACCCGCCTGCATGGCGTGGACGGTGGTTTTGCCGATGGCGGACGGTGGCTCCTCCAGTTCGATGGCGGGCAGCAGCGCGGTTTTCTGAGGCAGGTAGCCGGACATGGCGCCAAGCCCCGGAGCGATCACTCCGCCGCAGTAGGCGGGAGCGGCGGAAATCACATCGAAGGTTACCGCGGTTCCGAAATCGATGATGATGGCCGGCGCTCCGTGGCGGGAAACCACCGCCGCGGCGTTGGCCAGGCGGTCCGCGCCGATTTGGGCGGGCAGGGGATAATCGATGCCCAGGCCGAGCGGGCTCCGGTGATCCAGGAAATGCGCCGGGCTGTGGGCCTGGAGGTATTCGCCAAGAACGGCGGCCTTTTTCGGGACCACGGAGCAGACGATGGCGGCTGAAAACGCCACATCCCCGAGAGCGGCGGCGAGGGTTTCCGGAGAGATCTCCGGCGTGGGAATCACCGCCCGCCATTCGTGCAATCCCTTGGCGTCACCGAGGCCGAACTTGGTGCGGGAGTTCGAGTTGTCAACGAGCAGCCAAGCCATGTTCACCAGCGGCAAGTGGGGAAAAACGCCACATTATTGGGCCCGAGGCGGGGAATCCCCCGGGTTTTCCTGATTGCGAGAGCGCCGTCGTTCATCCGCAGCGCGAGGGTGTCCCCCATATCCGGGATTTCCAGCCAGAACTTGAACCAGATGTCGGTGGTGCCGCGTTTGGGATCGCCGGCCAGGGTGGTATCGGCCGGCTCGATCTCGCGTCCGGCCGCCGTGACGAGTCGCACGGGTTTCATCAGATCGTGCGTCGCTCCGGAGTTCACCTTGAGATGGACGTCCACCCAATAGTTCTTGAAGTCCTTTTTCACCTGGGTGCCGACCACCGTGCAGCGCGCCCCGGAATCCGGCCGGAACTCGTAGGGCCGCAGCCAGGTCCACGCCGCGAACAGCGCGGAAACCACCAGCGCCACAACCAGGAAAACACGCAGCTTGGATCGGTCCACGCGCACAGGGGAAACGATGGCCGCCGCCCCTGCAAACGAAAACGGGTGGACCCGTGAAGGTCCACCCGCAGGGGAATCGAACTGATCCGGAAGATCAGGGAGTGTAGGCCGTCTCGCCGTGGGAGGTGGTGTCAAGACCGCTGTCCTCGTCAGCTTCGGTGACCCGGAGGCCCACGGTGAACTTGGCGATGAACAGGGCAACCACCGAGACCACGCCGCTCCAGCCGATCGTGACGAGCACGCTCTTGATCTGTTGCAGCACCTGGCCGTCCACGGTGTCGATGCCGTCGCGGATGAAGACACCGGTGAGGACGGCGCCGACGATCCCGCCGATGCCGTGGACACCGAAGACGTCGAGGCTGTCGTCGTAGCCGAAGGCTTTCTTCAGCGAGGTGGCGCCGAAGTAGCAGATGGCGCCGGAGGCGAGCCCGATGACAAGCGCGCCGGCCACGGTCGCCGAACCGGCGGCCGGGGTGATCGCGACGAGACCCGCGACAGCGCCGGTGGCGGCGCCGACGGCGGTGGCCTTCTTCGTGAAGACCACTTCGACCGCCAGCCAGGCGAGCACTGCGGCAGCCGTCGCGATTTGCGTGGTCAGCATGGCGAAGCCGGCATCGGCGTTGGCGGCTGCGGCGCTGCCCGCGTTGAAGCCGAACCAGCCCACCCAAAGGAGGCAGGCGCCGATCACGGTGAAGGGCACGCTGTGCGGATGGATCGCGGAGGTTCCGAAACCCTTGCGCTTGCCGAGCATGATGCAGGCGACGAGGCCGGCGATACCCGCGTTGATGTGGACGA
>CAZKQK010000109.1:0-18887 GCA_964554865.1 uncultured Luteolibacter sp.
ACCGGCACGTCGTCGATCAGGATCACCATCCTCGACCGGCGCGTCGTCGATCAGGGCGCAACCAGGGCAAACGTTCCGACCGATTCACTCCGCCGCCCCTTTCGCGTCGTGTCGTCGCCGTGGCCGCGTTTGTGCGAGGATGCCCGCCAGCGTGCCGGACTTGTCGCCAATGGACGCGGACAGCCAGACGCGCACACGACGCCGCCACGGCTTTCCTTGCAGGCCATCACGACCGCGACGGAATCAGACCAGCGGAAAAATCGGGCATGACCGCGTTTGAACCTTCCCCGTTTCGGATCAATCACGACGCGAAAGTGTCCAAGATTTTGTCCAATCCGGGCAACGCCGTAAAAATCAAAAAGCCTTAAACCGTTGCGGCTTAAGGCTTTGAGAGTGGTTGCGGGAGTAGGATTTGAACCTACGACCTTCAGGTTATGAGCCTGACGAGCTACCTGGCTGCTCCATCCCGCGGTTGGAACCATGCGCCTTCCGGCGCGGGGCGGCAGCATGGAGGCGGGGGCGGGTGGGAGGCAAGGGAAAAATGGGAGAATTCTCACCGGGCTGCCGGGAGGGGTTTCCCCGCTTCACGGCGTCGGCTTGGGGGGCGAGAAAAGGTTTCGCAAGGTTCTGAAAGAATCGATCCGGCTTGGAATTACCTGCAACCGATGAATAGCAACGACAAGGAGGCGGTGGAGCATTTGCACGCGGCATACGGGCGGATGAAGGAGGAAATCGCGAGGGTGATCGTGGGCCAGGAGCAGGTGGTCGAGCAAACGCTGATGGCGATATTCTGCCGCGGGCACGCGCTGCTGGTCGGGGTGCCCGGGCTGGCCAAGACGCTGCTGGTTTCCACGCTGGCGCGGGCGCTGGATCTGGGTTTCAAGCGCATCCAGTTCACGCCGGACCTGATGCCGGCGGACATCACGGGGACGGATGTGCTGGAGGTGGACCCGGAAACGGGCCGGCGGGGCTTCCGCTTCGTACACGGACCGATTTTCTCGAACCTGGTGCTGGCGGACGAGATCAACCGCACGCCGCCGAAAACCCAGGCCGCGCTGCTGGAGGCGATGCAGGAGCACCATGTCACCGTGGGCGAGCACACGCTCGACCTGCCGAAGCCCTTCTTCGTGCTGGCGACGCAGAACCCCATCGAGCAGGAGGGCACGTATCCGCTGCCGGAGGCGCAGCTCGACCGGTTTCTTTTCAACATCGTGGTTGATTATCCGGACGAGAACGAGGAGCGGGAAATCATCCGCCGCGTGACCAGCCCTGCGGGAGCGGAAATCTCGCCCTTGCTGGATGCGGAAACCATCATCCGGATGCAGGGCGTGATCAAGCGGGTGCCGGTGGGCGACCATGTGATCGACTTCGCCGCCAGGCTTGCACGCTCGACGCGGCCCAAGGATGCCTCGGCTCCGGATTTTGTCAGGGAAATGGTCGGCTGGGGGGCAGGTCCGCGCGCGGGCATCAGCCTGGCGTCCGCGGCGAAGGCGCACGCGGTGTTGCGCGGTCGTTTCCACGCCACCACTTCCGATGTGGCGGCGGTGGCAGCGCCGGTCCTGCGGCACCGGGTTCTGACAACATTCAACGCCGAGGCCGCCGGGGTGAACAGCGATGACATCATCGCCCGCCTCGTGAAGACACTGGCACCGAAGGAGGATCTCGCGGTTTGACCTGCCGATGAAAGACCACCTCAAGCTGCCGGAAAGCATGCGGCTGCTGCCGCCGGAAACCATGGGCGTGCTGCGGCGCATGGAATGGTATGCCCGCAAGCGCATGGTCGGCACCCTCAGCGGCCGCCACACCTCGCCGGACAAGGGGTTTTCCGTCGAATTCGCCGAGCACCGCCAATACACGCCGGGCGACGATCCGAAGAATCTCGACTGGCGCGTGATGGCCAAGAGCGACCGTCATGTGATCCGCCAATACATCGAGGAAACCAACCTGCGGGCCACCATCGCCGTGGATGTTTCCGGATCAATGAACTACACTGGCGGGGTGGCGGCCACACTCGGCGGCGCGGCGCTTTCCAAGCTGGAATACGCCAAGCATCTCGCGGCGGCGCTGGCCTATCTGTTCGTGAAACAGGGCGATGCGGCCGGGCTCGCGACATTCGACACCAGGACACGCGGATTCATCCGCAGCGGCAGCCGTCCAAGCCAGGTGCGGCGCATTCTCGACGAACTCCACGCCACCCGCGCCGGGGCCGACACCGATCTGGCGGCGGTGCTTCACGACGTGGCCGAACGAATCCCGCGCCGCGGCCTGGTGGTGCTCATCAGCGATCTGTTTGACGATCCGGAAAAGATCGTCGGAGCGCTTCACCATTTCGATTTCCGCCAGCACGAACTGGTGGTGATCCATTTGCTGGCCGATGAGGAACTCACCTTTCCCTTCAAGGGTTTCCAGCGTTTCCGCGATCTGGAAAACGTGCACCCGATGCTGCGGATCGATCCCCAGGCGGTGCGCGCCACCTATCTGGAGAGGCTGGGGGAATTCGTGAAACGCATCGATTCGGCCTGCGGACGGCTGCGCGCCGACTATGTGCCGGTCAATACCAGAACCCCGCTGCGGGAAACCCTCCTGCGCTACCTCGGAGGCAGGAAATAGGCCATGCTTTTCCTCAATCCATGGCTGCTCGCCGGACTCGCGGGCGTGGCGATCCCGATCATCATCCACCTCGCGCGCAGGCAGGCGGCGAAACCGGTGGACTGGGGGGCGATGCGGTTTCTGTTAGACACGTTGGCCGTCCGCCGCCGCCGGATCGAGTGGGAGGACCTGCTGCTGATGGCGGCGCGCTGCCTTCTGTTAGGATTGCTGGCGCTGGCGCTGGCCCGGCCGTTCATGACGCCGGATTCGGAGGTGCCGTGGCTGTTCGTGCTGCCTGCCGCGCTGCTGGGAATCGCGTTGCTGGGCGGTTCGTTCGTCCTCGGCTCGGTGAAGGTCCGCTGGCTTGTCAGGGCCGGCGCACTGTTGTTGCTGTGCGCGGCGGCAGGCCTGGTGGTGTTCGAGAAAATCCTGAACCTCAGGCGTTTCGAATCGAGCGGTCGGCGGGACGTGGCGCTGGTCATCGACGCATCGACCTCGATGGAACTGACACGCGACGGCGGCCGGGTCTTCGATCTCGCGCTGGAGGAGGCGCGGCGGATCGTCACGGACGCGCCGCGCGGCACGGCATTCGCCATCATCCTCGGCGGACCGGCTCCCCAGGCGCTCACCCGCAATCCTCTCACCCACCGGGCGGATGTGCTGGGCACTCTGGACAAGCTCCAGCCGATAGGCGGCACCTTCCGCGCCCACGAGGCGCTCGGCATGGCCACGCTGGCGCTCTCGCAGGGAGTGAATAACAGCAAGGAGATCGTCGTTCTAACCGATTCGCAGCGCGCGGGCTGGCGTTTCGACGATCCCGGCGCGTGGAAGGGTCTGGACTCGGCATGGAGCGCGCTTCCCGCGAGGCCGAAGCTGATTGTTAGAAACCTGGGCGCGCCGGCCTCGTTTCGGAACGTGGCCGTTTCGCCCCTCGAACCCTCGCGCACACTGGTGGGCACGGACCGCGAGGTGCTGCTCCGCGCCACCGTCACCAACACCGGCAGCCAGCCGGTGGCGCCGGGCAAGGTCGCTCTTGAGATCGATGGCAACCGCTCCGCCGAATCCTCCGTGGGACTGCTCGCGCCCGGGCAATCGGAGACCGTCGAATTCGGCCACCGATTCACAAAACGCGGACCGGCGGTGGCGGTGGCCTCCATCGAGGCCCGGGACGACCTCGCGGCGGACGACCGGGCGGAAGTGGCGATCAATGTCCGCGGCGGCCTGCCGGTGCTACTGGTGGATGGCAATCCATCGGTGTCCTTCTTCGAACGCGCCGCGGGCTATCCGGCGCTCGCCCTCGCTCCTTCCGCCGCAACCGTGCGCGGGGAGAAGCCGGGCGCCGCGCATGTGATGGAGCCACGCGTGGTCGCCGCCGGGAACCTCACGGAAGCGGATCTGGAAAACGCCGCCGTCATCGTGCTGGCGGATGTGCCCCGGCTGCCGGAGCGGCTATCCAACAAAATCTCCGGACTGGTTTCCAACGGTACCGGTTTGCTGATACTCGCCGGTCCGCGGGTGGAGCCCGGGTTTTACAACCAGTGGCAGGGCGTGGCCGGAGCGGTCTGCCCCGCGCCGCTCGGCGAGGAGGGTGTCGCGGCCGATGGCATCACTCCGGCCATGGCGACTTTCCGCCACGAATCGCTCGCGCGTTTCACCGATGGCGGCGATCTTGCCAGCGCGACGCTGCGACGCTGGCGGAAGTCCGGTGATCCGGTCGAGGGAGCGGTGACAGCCGCAGCCTTCGCAAATGGCGACGCGCTTCTAACAGCGCGGCCCTTCGGCAAGGGACGCGTGATGCTCGCCACCTGCGCCTTCGATTCCCGCAGCGGCAATCTGCCCGCGCGCGCCTCGTTCGTACCGCTGGTGCACGAACTGGTGATGTGGACCGCAGGCGGCGGCATCGATCTCAACGTTTCCGCATCCTGGAATCCCTCGGCCATCATCGGCGCGAACTCCGGTGGTCTCGCGGCCGAGTATTCCCGCGTCCAAAGGGGCGGCCCGCGCAGGGAGCCTTTCCGCAGGATCGATCCGGCCATCGACTTCGATTGGCGAAACGGCAAACCGCACGACTCGCTGCCGGCCGACCGTTTCGCCGTGAGGTGGAGCGGCTATCTGATTCCACCGGTGAGTGGTTCCCATGTCTTCGAGGCCAAGGTGGATGACCGCCTCGAACTGCGCATCGATGGCGTGGAGGTGCTGAGGGACGAGAACAACTCGGACGCCAGCGGCCGCGTCATGCTGGAGGCGGGCAAGCCGGTGAAGGCGGAGGTTCTTTATGAGGAGGAATACGGCGAGGCGCACGCACATCTTTACTGGACGCCGCCGGGCGAGGGCCGGAGCATCATCCCGCCCTCCGCGTGGTTGCCCGGGCTGGACTCCGAACTCGAATCCCTAACAGCAGTGGATCCGCGCGGCGGCACGCGCAATGCCAGCCTGCGGGCAGGCCGCCGCGGGATCGAGATATCAGTGGATGGGGCCGCCGTGCCGGGTATCTATCAGATCAGCGGTGGCAAGGCGCTGGCCGCCGCCATCGGAGCGGAGGATACGACCACAGTGCCCCTGGTGGTCACCCGCGACGCGGCGGAAAGCGTGTTCGAGGAAATGGGCGGGGAAGATATCGAATTGATGAAAAAACATGCCGACGTGCTGCTGCCGGAATCCGCCGCGGATGTGCTGGCGGTGCTGCAAGGCAGGGGCTTCGGCCGCGAGATATGGAAACTGCTGGCGGTCGCCGCGTTCCTGTTGTTTTTGCTGGAGAGCGTGCTCGCCCGCTGGGTGTCCAAATCACGCGGAGCCGCGGAGTCCGTCAAGGTGGACTTCGGCGGGCAGGCGGTGTGGAGGGGAGGCCGCAAGTGAGACGGACGCTTGTCATCGCGGCCCTCGTTTTCCCCGCCGCCTGGGGCGTGTTGCCGGTTATCGCGAAATGGGTGAGGATTTCCCCGGACTGGCCCTTGTGGGCGGTGGCGGCGGGCTTCGCGGCGGCGGTCGGGCTCATTCTCGGGCTTTACCGCTACGAGGCGGGAGCGGTGAGCCCGCGACGCGCCGGATGGATCATCGGCCTGCGCCTGGCCGCGCTCGCGCTGCTGACATGGATTCTGATAGAACCCGCCTGGGTGCGCGAGGTGGAACGCGAACCGCGGCGCAAGGTGGTGTTTGTTTACGACGAGTCCGCATCGATGCGCCTGACAGATCCGGGAAGCGAGCGGTCGCGTGTCGAGATCGGACGCGGGGCGCTTGCGGACGCGGGGCTGGCGGAGAAACTCGCCGGGGTCTTCGATGTGGCCACGGCGCGCGCCGCGAGGAGTCTGTTGGATGGTGATGGCGATCCCGGGCAGGGTTGGGACGAGGCCACCGATCTTGCCGCCGCGCTCGGTACCGTGCTTGAGCGCACGCCGCCGGACGAACTGGGCGGCGTGGTGCTGGTGACCGACGGCCGCCACAACCGCCCGGAACGCGTGGAGGATGCCGCGCGGCGTTTCGGCATCCTTGACGCGCCGGTGGGCATCATCGCCGTGGGCAGCCCGGAGCCACCGCGCGATGCGGCGGTTCTCGCGGTGAGGGCGCCGGATTCGATCCATCTCGGCGACCGCATGCGGGTGGACGTGGATGCCAGGTTCGACGGCTACAAGGGCTCCACGGCGAAGGTTGTGCTGCGCCAGGGAGGACGGATGCTGGAAGAGCGCGAGATACGGATTCCGCAGGACAATCACCGCGAGGAGATCCGTTTCGCCCGGGTGCCGGAGGAAGGCGGCGTGGGCAATTACTCGGTGGAGATCACCGGGCTCGAAGGCGAGCGATTCGATGAGAACAACCGCTGGAGTTTCGAAACCTCCATCACCGACGCCCGAACCAACGTGCTCATCGTCGAGGGCCACCCGCGTTGGGAATTCCGCTATTTGAGAAACCTTTTCCACGCCCGCGACAAGTCGGTTCACCTCCAGTATGTGCTGCTCAACCCGGACCGGATCGACGGCCAGCGGGAAACCGTCGTGGCCGCCTCGGCATCCAGACCCTTTGGCGAGGCACGCGCCACCGAACTGCCGGACAGCGAGGAGGAATGGCGGAAGTTCGATGTCATCATTCTGGGGGACATTCCGCCCAAGGCCATCTCGGACGCGAAGTGGTCGATGATCGACCGCTGCGTGAGAGAACGCGCGGCTTTGCTGGTCATGGTCGCCGGGCCGAGGTATTTTCCACGCATGATCGACTCTCCCACCGGACGGGATCTGGTCCCTGCGGAAATGGCATGGGGCTCCAGCGGTTTCGTCGGCGCCAGCGGGAAACCGTTCCGTTTTTCGCTCACGGCCGAGGGTTCGCGCCATACCATCACCGACCAGGGAGCGGGAGTGATGGAAACCGGCGCGATCTGGTCGGCGTTTCCGGAAATCCCATGGCGGCACCCGGTCGCCTCCCTGCGCGAGGGAGCGGAAGTGCTGCTTTGCGCCTCGGCTGAGGGAGAATCCTCCGAAGTCAGGGACAGTGGCGGACTCGACGCCGCGCTCAACGCCCTGGCGGAGCGCCGCAAACGCGAAACCGAGTCCGCCCTGCTCGTCACCCGCCAGACCGGCAGGGGCAAGGTGGCGCTGCTTCTAACAGACCGCACCTGGCGTTTGCGCGAGGGCGCGGGCGACACTTTCCACCACCGCTTCTGGGGCAATCTCGTGCGTTGGGGCGCGGGGCCGATCCTGCGTTCCGGCGGCGAACGCGTGCGACTCGGCACCGACCAACTGACCTACACGCCGGACGACCGGCCGCGCGTCACCGCCCGGCTTCGCGACGGCGCGATGAAACCCGTGACCGATGACAAGCTCACCGCCGAGGTTTCCCGCGACGGCCAGGTGGTCGCCAGCGTCACGCTTGCGCCTGTTAGGGATTCCAACGGTTTGCATGAGGGATCCTTCGACCGCTTCCGCACTCCCGGCACATACGAGGTCCGCCTCAGGGGAGGAGAAGCCGAACGCCTCATCCGCGAGGACGGAGGAACGGCTCCGGTGGCCGCCTTCAAGGTTGTCGGCTCGCGCGGTCCGGTGGAACTGGCCGACACCACACCCGATCCGGCAACGATGGAAACCATCGCCTCGCTCTCGGGCGGCCGGGTTCTCCCACCCGGGCAAGCGGGCGAACTTGCCCGGCTGTTTCTATCGGAACGGATCAAGCGTGCCGAAGTCCGTGAAACCACGCTTTGGGACAATGCCATTCTCCTGCTGCTGCTCGCCTCGCTTCTCGGCTCCGAATGGGTTCTCCGCCGCGGCGGAGGGCTACCCTGAAACCACCAACCCGCATCCGCCATGAACAACCCGGTTCCATCCCACGACCTCGAAGCCCGCCTGGCGGCGGTGCGTTCGATGATCCGCCGCACCCAGCGCGCCCGCGCCGTGTTCCTCATCGTCACCGTGGCGCTCGGCGGCCTGCTCGTGGCGATGGCCGCGGATTTCGTCCTCGCCCCGCTGCCCGGGGCCGCGCGTTGGATGATCTTCGTCGCTTGGATCGCGGCGGTGCTCTTCGTTTCCCGCCGGGCGCTGGCTCCGCTGATGCGGAAAATGCCGCTGGTGCGCATCGCCCGCTGGCTCGAGGAACGTCATCCGGAAATGCAGGAACGCCTCAGCACCGTGCTCGAAACGGGAAGCGCCGCATCCGGCGCGTCGCGCGAACTGTTAGACGAAATCGCCAAGGCCGCAGCCAGGGACATCGGCGAGATCGATCCCCGGGGCGAAGTGCGCGCCGCGCGCCGCCGCCGGCAATGGAAAGCCCCGGCGCTCGCTGCCGCGGGTTTGTTGCTGATCGCGTTCGCCGCGTGGCCGCGCCAGTCCGCACGACTGCTGCTGCGCGCCCTCGCCCCGTTCTCGGATGTGGGGAATGCCGGTGCGACGGACTTCGTCATCGAGCCCGGAAACACCGAACTTCTCGAAGGAGACGCCCTGAGAATCTCATTCACGGTTTCCGGCCGCGCCAAACACCCGCAACTGTGGCTGGACACCGCGTCCACCGGCGGGACCACCCAGCCGGTGGATGAGGAAAACGGACGCTTTGTTTTCACCATCGATCCGGCGAGGGAGACCGTGCGCTATCAGGTTCGCGCCGGCCGCTCCCACAGCGATACCTTCACTGCAACGGTGCTGCCGATGCCAAGGCTCGCCAACCTGCGCGCCGATCTCGAATATCCTTCATATGCGGAACTCGCCAAGGCTTCCATCGATCCATCCAAAGGCATCGATGCCCTTCCCGGCACCAAAGTCACTCTCGGCGCGACCGCCAACACACCGGTGGAGTCGGCGTGGATCGAACTGAACGGCAAGCGCGTCGCGGAAGGCGGATATCGGTCATCGTCCGCAGGCAGCCGTTATGTTTTCAACTGGTTGATGGAAACCGGCTCCGCCGGTGAGGCCGTCGTCGTGCTTGCCCACCGGTTGCGTCCGCGCATCGAGGCATTGCGTTTCGACGTGACCGTGGCCACGGACCATGCGCCGGAGGTCGTCATTACTTCGCCGGAACAAAGGGAACTGCGCGTCCGCCCCGACGAAACCATCCCGCTCGGCCATGAAATCGTCGAGGACTTCGGACTGGCGGAGATCGCCATCGATGTGGAGGCGGACAAACCGTCATCGATCCCCCAATCCCAGCCCGAACGCATCGGCGGCACCAAGCCGCCCCGATACCGCGGCACCGCCACAGTGGCGGTAGGCTCCCTGATCGACAGCCACCCGAATGCCCGCGAATTCAATATCAGAATCACTGCCAGCGACCGCCGCCCCGCCAATCTCGATGGACCGGGACGGGGGCACTCGGAATGGATCAAACTGCGCGTCGATTCGAACGCCGAGTCGCTCGCCCGTCAGGAACTCAAGCGGGATCGCGAGGCGGCCCGCAGTGCGATCGAGGAAGCCATCCGCGATGCCCGCGATGCGAAACACGAAGGCAATCGCGCGGAACACGGCATGAGGCAGGAAACGCCGCCCAAGGAAGCCCTCGAACAAGCGCGCAAAGCCGCGGAGAAACTCGCCAGGGCGGAGGAAACCGCAAGCGGTCTTGCCGGGAATCTAACAGAGAGCCTGCACGCGGCAAAATCCGATGACGCCCGGTCCGCAGCGAAAGAACTCGCCGAAGCACGCGAAAAAATCGAGGACGCGCCACTCCAGGAAAACCCCGATGAACGCGGCGACCGCATGCGCGAGGCCGACAAACAGATCGAGCGGGCGATTTCCCAACTCGAAAAAATCCGTGATGCCATCGAGCGGGACCGCCAACTCGGCGAGGACGTGGTGGCCCTGCAGGAACTCGCCAATCGCCAGAACGAACTGGCGCGCGAAGCCGAATCCCAAACCGGGCAGACCGCCAACAACGAAGACCAATCGCCGCAGGCACCGGATAAGGAGTGGAGCGAGCAACAGCGCCAGGTGGCCAATGAGCTTCGCCGCGAGGTGGCCGAGCGTGCCGATGCCAAGGCCGAGGCTCTCCGAAACCAGGCGGAAAAGGCGCGGAACCTCGCCGAGGCGGCCGATGCCCTCGCGGAGAAACAGCAGGCTCTATCAGAAGAGGCCCGGCAACTCGCGGATGAAAACCCCACGCAATCAAGTCCGGCTCCGGAGGCGCATGCCGGAAATCAGAGAGAGCAGGCCGAAGCCGCGGCCGAACTCGCCGCACAAGTCGCCGAACTGCCGGCACTCGAATCCAACGGCCCCGCCGATCAAGCGAAACAAGCCGCCGATCAGGCTGCGAAGTCAGCCGAATCCGCCGCTGCGGAAATGGCGAAATCCACCACGCCTGCGGAAGCGTCCGAAAAATCAACGGGCGAAAATCAGGAAAGCGATTCCACAACCGGCAGCTCGCCCGGAAGCGGGTCCCCCACCCCGTCGGAGATGGCGGCGGCCAAGGCGGCGGCTCCGATGAACCGACAATCCGCCGAGCGGTTGGCTCGCAGCGCGGAAGCCCTCCGCCAGGCCGCCGAATCATTCGAGCAAGCGGCCGGGGCCGCCGCCCAACAGGCTGCCGAATCCCAGCCGCCCCATGGACAGGCGCAAGCCCCGGCAGGCGAATTGGCCGCCGCTCTCGAAGCCGCCTCCGAGGCTGCCGGTGCCTCGGATTCCGAGCAGGCCGCCAGCCAGTCCGCAGCCGCGGCCGAAGCGTTGTCCAAGGCGGCGGCAGCGGCGCGCGAGGCAATGAAAGGCGGTCCGCCATCGCGATCCAACACACCATCGCTCGCCCAAGGAGCCCGGCCATCACCGCCGCAAGGCGCGGGTATGGACAAACCCGATGCCGAATACCGCCAGCGCGGGGCGAACCCCGGACTGCCGCCGGAACTCGCGAGACTCGGCATCAGCGCCGCGGACTGGGAACGCATCAGGGCCAGCCTCAGCCAGGACATCGGCGCCGCAGCCGGAGATGAAGTCCCCACCGAATACCGCACGCTGGTGCGCGACTATTTCCAGAACCTGACAAAACCACCCGCGGGCGGCGGGAAGTGAAACCCCGGAGTATCTAACAGAATCATCCGCCATGAGACTCCCCGTCCTGCTCGCCATCACCCTTGTTTCATCCCCCGTCCTTCCGGCGGCGGAGGGCGATCCGGTGTTTCTCAGGTGGCGGGACCGCATCGATCCCGCCATCGAGCGCGCGCTGGACTATCTGGAGCGCGTGCAACGCCCCGATGGATCGTTCCCGGAAAACTACGGGGACTCCACCGGCATCCCCTCGCTGGTCGGCATGGCGTTTCTATCCAAGGGCCACACGCCGATGGAAGGCCCGCGCGCGCGGACCATCAACCGCTGCATTGATTTCATCCTCGCAAACCAGCGCGAGAACGGCGTGTTTGAAAAGGGCAACGCCGGCGAGGGACCGATGTATGCCCACAACATATCGACCCTGTTTCTGTCCGAAGCCAGCGGCATGGTGGACCCGGAGCGCCAGAAGAAAATCGACGCCGCGCTGCCAAAGGCGCTCTCGATCATCCTCAAGGCGCAGGCCGTGAGCAAAAACGAGCGCCATCAGGGCGGTTGGCGATACCACCCCGGTTCGCGCGATTCCGACACCTCGTGCAGCGGCTGGGCGCTCATGGCACTGCGTTCCGCCAAGCTCAACGGGGCCGCCGTGCCGGACGAGGCGATCACCGCCGCGGTGGATTACCTCAAGCGCCATCAGGACACGAAACGCGGCAGCTTCGGATACATGGACCGCGCGAGAAACGCCGAAACCCTCACCGGCATGGGCCTGCTCTGCCTCGAACTCTGCGGCCTCCACGGCAGCCCGGAAAGCGCCGCGGCGGCGAAGTTTGTCCGCTCCACTTACCGCGAACTGCCCAAGGCCCAATTCGAATACTACGGAAACTACTACAACGCCCAGGGCATGTTCCAGGTCGGTGGCGCCTTCTGGCTGGAATACGCGGACTGGATGTACGAGCACTATCTCGCCGAGCAGCGCGGCGACGGCTCATGGCGCAGCCGCGAGGCGGGCCCCGTGTACGGCACCGCCATCATGGCCCTCGCCTTCACCGTGCCCCACCGCCAGCTTCCGATCTATCAGCGCGATGAAACGGTGGACGAGGTTCCCTGAACGGTTACGGCCGCTCCTTCCAGTCCGCCTTGGCCAGCCGCCAGGTGTTGCCGTCGCTGGCCCAGTGGAACACCACCTCGTAGCGACCGTCCGCCGGACGCGAGGCCGGCAGCTCCACCAACGCCTCAAGCGAGAAGGAAACCTCCGCCCGTTCGCCATCCACCCTGACCGAATGCAGGTCCAACATTTCAAAGCGGGTCTCCCTCGCCTGCTCCGCCAGCCAGGAAAAGGCGGACTCCATTTCGCCGCGCTCGAAGGTGCCGTTGGCCTGTGGAATCGTCGGTGTCACCAGTTCCACCTCCTCCGCGAGCAGGGCGTTGAGCGAATACACGCCCGTCTGCCTCACCGCCTTGCCGCTCACGGACTCCATGGTCAGGGTTTCCAACAGGGTGTGGGTCCGCCGTTTCACCACCTGCACCGGTGAGAACCACCAGAAAAGGAAGGCACCGAGGGTTGCGATGATGACGATGGGAAGTCCGATGCGTTTCATGGGTTTGGTGGCTGCTGGCCGGGATCGTAGAAGATGCGGATGTCCGCCTTGTCGGTGCCGAGAAGCTGCTGGGCGCGCTTGAGGGCTCCGCGCGTCGATAGGTTGGGATTGCGGGGGCTGGCGAGGAAAAGATTGGTTTCACCCGCGCGGCGGTCGCAGCCATCCTGCAAGGTTTGAAGCACGCCCGAGCGCTTGAGCACCCGGTAGACATCGCGCGATGCTCCGGAAACAATCAGGTGCAGCCCTTTGCCGCGCATGAAGCGGATGAGATCCTCCAGCGCCATCACGCTCGTGGCATCGAGATGCCGCGCGTTCTTCAGCCGCAGGATGATCACCTGGATGGCGGGATCGGAAACCGTGCGCTGGATCTGCGTGCGGAACAGTTCGGCCGCGCCGAAAAACAGATCGCCCTCCACGTGGACAATCGAGATCGCGGGAATCGGCCGCTGGCGTTTTTCGCCCATCGCGCGCAGCTCGCCCTTGTCGCTGAACTCGTACTCCACCAGATGCGGACGGCTTGCCTTGCGCAGGAACAGCCCGATGGACACCGCCACACCGATGAAGATGGCCACATACAGTGGAGCAAGCAGCGTGGCGAGGAAGGTGGCCACCAGCACCCCGGCGTCATCGCTTGTCGAGCGCAGGCAGATGCGGATGTGCCGGATGTTGAAGAGCGAGAAGGAGATCGCGATCACCAGCGCGGCCAGCGCCGCCTTCGGCACGAAGTCGAACAGGGGAAATCCCCAGCCGACCGAAGCGGCGATGAGCAGCGCGAAAAGCATTGTGTAGAGCCCGGAAAACAAGGACGCGAAGCGCGTCCTCGCTCCGGACTCGAAGTTCAGCACCGAGCGCGTGAGCGAGCCCGAGGCCGGCATGCCGCCCGCGAAGGATGAGGCAAGGTTGGCGAGTCCGACGCCGAACATGTCCTGGTTCGGATCCCCCCGCTCGCCCGAGCGCGAGGACAGGCTCTTGGACATCAGCGATTGTTCGAGACAGGCGAGAAACGCGATCGCCAGCGCCACGCCCATCAGTTGGGAAATGTCTTCAAACACGTTTGCCCGCATCAGGTTGGGCAGGCGCGGCCTGAGATCGTCGAAGCCGAAGGTCACGAAGGTTTCCACCCCTGCGAAGGGCCCGATTCCGAAGCGCACCAGGGGACCGAACACCACCGATGCCAGCAGCAGGGTGATCGCGAAGGATGGCCAGTCCGGTTTCCATTTCCGCAGGGAAAAATAGACCGCCATGGTCGCCGCGCCGATCATCAGCGGCACCCATTGCAGGTGTTTCACCGATTCGCACAGCCCGATCACCAACCCGACAAAAGTGGTGGCCGCGCCCGACTCCATGACTTTGGACAGTCCGAGCCACGGTTTCAACTGATTGATGATGATCAGGACGGCGGCTCCCGCGATGTATCCCACCAGCACGCTGCGGGAAACATATTGGAGCAGATCCGCCACACGGAGGAGCGCTCCCACGGTGGCGATGATGCCAGCCATCAGCACCAGCAGGGGAATCAGTTCACCCGGCCGGCCCGCCATTTCCGGGTGGGTGGCGAAGAAACTGAAAACCATGAAGGCCGTGGCGTTGGTGGGCCCCAGAATCGTGTGCCTGGAACCGCAGAAGAGCGGCGCGATCACCGAGGCGGCTATCGTGCAGAGAATTCCGTAAACGATCGGCAGCCCGGCGATCGCCGCGTAGGCCACGGCCTGGGGCACCCCCAGCAAGGTCACGCTCGCCGCCGCCCGCGTGTCCGCCCGCAGCTTCCCAAGCCCGTAGCCTCTCAGCGAGGCGACGAACGGCGCGGGATGCACGTGTTCGGCCGCGAAATGCCTCCGAACACCGCCCGCGGCGCGGATGATTTTGCGGAAAACCCTCATTTGCCCCTCCACGCTACCTGAAGCGGGCGCGACGGAAAAGGAATAATCCTAACAGCACGCAGGCCGCATTCGGGGTCCAGAGCATCGCGGTCGCACCCGCATCCGTCTTGAACTGCTCCGAGACCATGGTGACCAGGAAATAGCCTGTGCCGATCAAAAGCGACATGACCAATCCGCTCGAAGTGTCCCGCCTGCGCGCGCCAATGCCCAACGGCACCGCCACAAAGGCAAAGGCCAGGCACGCCATGGAAAACGCGTAGCGCTTGGAAATCTCCGAGCGCAGTCGGACCCGCTTCGCGGCGGGCATGTCAGGGGCGCCCTCCACCATGGCGCGGATCTCCTCATTGGTCATCGCGCTGGACCGGCTGCGCCGAGGTTTTTTCAGATCGATCAACAGCGGCTCGACCAAGCCGGCGAAGAGCGTCTCCACCCGGCCGTCCGGCTTGCGGACCTCGAAAAACGCATCCTCCAGCTTCACCCTCAGCTGGCTGTTCTCCCCATCCACCGCCAGCGCGGCACGGCGGGCGTGGACATAGGACCGGTCATCGTCCGCATCCTCCGGGATTTGATAGAAATGGAAGCCCTCAACCCACTCGCCCGCTTTGCCCTCAATGAGCAGTTTCTGCACGTTTCCCCCATCACCGCGGAAGTTTCCCTGCACCACGCCCGGCTTGAGCAGCGAGTCCGGATCGCGCGAGGCCTGCTCGTATACCAACTGCGCGATGGTCGCCTTGGAAACCGGCACGATGTTGACGTTGATCCAAAGGCTGGCGAGCGACAGCAACGCGGCGATGACGAACACCGGCATGGCCAGCCTCACCAGACCGGTTCCGGCCACCCGGAAGGCGGTGATTTCCTGATGGGTCGAAAGACGGCCGAAAACCAGCAGCACCGCCGACAAAAACCCCCATGGCACCGTATACATCAGCGACATCGGCAGCACGTTGATCACAAAGCGCAGCACCAGCCCCAACGGAGCCTTTTGGTCCACCAGCAGCGGCTTGATCTCCTTGAACAGGTTGCCGAGAACCAACACCATGCCCAGGATGGCCACCGCGTACAGCGTGCCTAGCAGCACCTGTCTTCCGATGTACCGGTCCGAGATTCGCATGGGGTTGGCGGAATCTGCCGGAGCGCCCCGCCACTGTCCAGAGCGGAGAATCCGCGTCAGGTCAGGCCGGAAGACTGTCGAGCATGCGGCGCAGGTCGCGCATCATCGCGCGCGTCTCGTCCTGCCAGTCCTTGAGCGCGTGACGCGAGATTTCCACCCGGTCGGCCACGGCCTTTTCGAGTTCGTGATAGTTGGCGCCGAGACGCTCGACCAGTTCGTGCACGGCTTCGCTGATGCGGTGGGCGGGTCCGTGGTTTTGCTCGCGGAGTTCCGCCAGGTGTTTTTCAGCGCGGATTCTGGCCTCGCGCATCTCGGCTAGCAGGATCTTGCTGTCAGGCACCCGGCGCAGGCCCTCGACGAGGCCGAGTTTCGACAATGTCCAGATCGTCCACTTGGACGGGTCCCACTGCCAGGGCTTCACTCCGTTGCGGTAGTCGTGCTGGAACTCGTGATGATAGTTGTGATAACCCTCGCCGAAGGTAAGGAAGGCCATGATCGCGCTGTCGCGGGCGCTGTGGTTGGAAGAATAAGGCTGGCGGCCGATGGTGTGGCAGAGCGAGTTGATGAAAAACGTGCAGTGCTGCGCGATGACGACGCGCGCCACGCCGGCGATCAGGAATCCGCCGAGCGCACCCACCCAGGGATCCGCGCCTTGCAGGGCGCTCCATCCGTAGCCGAGCGCCGACGGAAGAATCAGTCCGACCACCAGGCCGATCCAGTGGACGTGGCGGTGCTGCCACATCACGAGCTTGTCCTTGCGGAGGTCGTTCACGTTGTCCATCGGCGGCTCCGGATTCAGCTTGAACATCAGCCAGCCGATGTGCGCCCACATGAATCCCTTCGAGATGTCATAGGGATCGCCGTCGTGATCGACATGCTTGTGGTGGCGCCGGTGGTCGGAGGTCCAGTCGAGACAGGAATTTTCAAACGCGCAGGCGCCGAAAACCAGGGTGAAAAGCCGGACCGGGGTCTTTGCCTTGAACGAGAGGTGGGAAAACAAACGGTGATAACCCACCGTGATGCTCATCATCGTGGCAATCAGGTAAAAGGCGAACATCGCCACCTGAAACCAATCGATTCCGAATTTCCAAAGGTAAACGGGCAGGCCGAAAAGGGCGATGAGGGCGGTGCCGATGAGAAACGAACTGGTGGTCCAATTGACCCGGTCGAACGGAATGCGGTACATGGATTCTGTGGATGGAAAAATCCTTTGCCGGGATCGGGGCCTGCGTTTGCCCTGCGGAAAGGTGCGGAATGGTTAAGCGATCCCGCCACGGGATGCAATCAACCATTTTTCTCATTTCAGGGCGGGTTCTGACTTGACAACCCGCAGTGGCTCCCCCATCAACCCGGCCCCGATTCACCTGCGGAACCAACCACAAACCACACCGACATCGCATGCGAGGAGTGACTCTGAAAAAAGGCGAGCCCGTTGACCGCGCTCTCAAACGCCTGAAAACCAAACTGGACGCCGAAGGCATCCTTGAGGAAATGCGCCGCCGCCGCGCATTCGAAACCCCGACCGAGCGCAAGCAGCGCAAGCTCCGCTCCGCCTCCAAACGCAACAAGATCCGCTGGCGCTACTCCAACGCTCCGGCTGCCGAACGTTCCGAAGCCGCGGAATGATTTTCCAGGTTCCGCAGACCGGGAAACCAACGGGTGCCACTTCCGGCACCCGTTTTTTTGTGGCCGATCAGGCGCGCTTCGGAATGCGCGGCTTGGGATGGGTCCGCTCGTAGGGCGATTCGCCTGCGGCAAGCCGGTAAATCCTCTCCGCGCGGGAGCGAACGGCCTGCCGGACAAGATAACCCGCATAAGCGGCGGTGGCTGCGATCAAGGTGATTTTTTCCAGTTTCATGGCGTTTGCGTTTCGATGAAAATCCGCCGCCGGATGGAACGGCCGCCAATCGGCCGGAAATCCCGGAAGCACTCGCAAAATAAAATATGCGGAGCGCCGTGCAAGCCGAAACCTGTCACAAAATCGCGTGACCCCGCCCGGCCTTACTTGAAAATCACCAGCAGCGGTCGGTGGTCTGACGCCTTGTCCCACTCCGCGTCGTCCACCACGTAGGACGCGCGGAAATCCACCTCAGGACGGAGTGCGCGACTCACGGTGACAAAATCGATCCGGGAATAGATGTCGTGAGGCACCCAGTGATGGGTCCAGGCATGGCCGCGCGAATCCCTGGCCGGAATCGCCGTCAAATAACCGGGGGCGTTGTAGTTGCCGGTCGCGGTTTTGAATGAACGATTCGGCCGGGTGTCATTGAAATCCCCGTAAACCACCAGCCTCACCTGCGGATCCGCCGCCAGGATGGAATCCACATGCTTGCGGAGCAGCCGTGCCTCGTTGACGCGCATTTCCTCCTGGTCCCCCTGCTCAACCTCGCGCTTGGACTTGAGATGCACCCCGAGAAAACGGAACGCTTTGCCGCCGGCATCCACCGTCGCATCGAGCACGCCCCGATTAAACGTGAAGGTGGCCCCCTTGAGTTGGTATTCGGTTTCCCCGATCGTGCCGGTGGAAACAACCGGGTGGCGGGAAAGCAATCCAAGATGCCTCGTGGGGTCCGAGCCACCGGCAAAGTGCGTGTGCGGCAAATCGATGTCGGCCGCCTTCAGCGCCTCGCGGATCTCCTCCAAATCGGACTTCTGGCCGATTTCGCACAGCCCGAGAATGTCGGGACGATGTTTGGCGATGATGGAAATCACCGCCTGTTTTTCGGAATCGGGCTTGGGAGAGTCATTCACCCGTTTGCCATCCACGAAGCGGTCCATCGTCAGCCAGTTCTCGACGTTGTATGCCATGAAACGCAGCCCGGATCCCCCGGTGGACGGGGGGCTTGAGGCTCTGTTCCGGGAAGGAGCCTCGGCCGGGGCAGGCTCGCGCGGCGGCTCCGGTGCCGGCTTTGGATCGGGCGCCGCGGCCGGGGTTTCCCCGGGTGTGGGCGCTGACCCACCGGGTTGGTCCCAATCCGGCGTGCCCTTCTTCCCGCAGGCGGAAAGCGCGAAAACCGCACAAAAAACCGCCCCGGTGAATGCCGGGGCGCTCTTTGCGAAGTGGCGGAAAACGAGCCTCCGGATCATCGGTGTCAGGCGTCCTTGGTTTCCTTGTCGGGAGCCTCCTTCACCCGCGCATCGGTCTCCGCGCGGGTGATCTCGCGCTCGAAATCATCACGGGCCTTCTTGAATTCGCCCATGCTCTTGCCAATTCCACGGGCGAGTTCAGGCAGTTTCTTCGCTCCGAAGAGCAACAGGATCACGACGAAAA
>CAZKQK010000110.1:0-18811 GCA_964554865.1 uncultured Luteolibacter sp.
CGGGGCCGCGTCCGAATCGCAAGAAGATTCCATACAAAATATCTGACACCTTGTAATTACACCTGTTGATTCTCGTTTTAAGGTCGCATCTTTGGAATCCGGTGCTTAGATTGGCGGCATGGGTCCTGAAGAGAACTTTGCCCGCCGCGAGCGGTGGCTGCGTCATGCGGCGGGTGTGCGGCGGCGGGTGAACTTCGCGTGGTGGGTCGAAACGATGACCGCTCCGCTCCTGGTGTGCTCGCTCGTCGGGGCCGGCCTGCTGCTTCTGGCCCGACGGGAAGTTCCGGATATCGGCACCGGGAAGGTGCTTGGCATCACGGTTTCCGGGCTGCTGGCGCTGGGTCTGGCCTGCCTGATGATCGCACGGCGCCATTTCGAGAAAACGGGCGATTCGCTGGTGCGCATCGAGGCCGCGATGCGAATGCGCAACGCGCTTTCAGCCGCCTCCGCCGGGGTTGGCCCCTGGCCCGATCCGAAGGCCCGGATCGATGCGGGAGTGCACTGGCACTGGCCGCGTCTGCTGGTTCCGGTGATTGGATCCCTGGCGCTGCTGGC
Source organism: uncultured Luteolibacter sp. (assembly GCA_964554865.1). Lineage (GTDB taxonomy): Bacteria > Verrucomicrobiota > Verrucomicrobiia > Verrucomicrobiales > Akkermansiaceae > Luteolibacter. The sequence goes on from CAZKQK010000110.1 coordinate 556, forward strand.
GTCCGGCCTATGGGTGCCTGTGTCCGCCAGGGGCAGCGGGACAAAAGGCGGCGCGGACCAGCCCCAAGCCTGGGCACAGCTTGAAGCCGAACTGGACATGCTGGCGCAGGAGGAGGTGGCGGACGAGACTTATCTTGAGGACATGCGCAAGCAGCTCGACGAACTCAAGGCACAGGAAGAGGAGCAGTGGTTCAGCCACTCCTCGCTGGAGGCGACCGACTCCCTGAAACGCTCGCATGATTCCGAAACCCAACGCGTGGAGCGCGAACTCGGACGCGCCGAGAAAGCGCTGGCGGCCTTGGAGAAAAACGCCGGCGCCATGGGCCAGGCGGAAAAGGACCGGTTGATGGAGGAGTTCGACCAGGCGCTGGAAGGGCTGCGCAACGGCGCGATGAAACCCAACCCCCAACTGATGGAACAACTGCGGGGCATGGATTTGAAAAACCTCGGCAATCTGCCTCCCGAACAACTCCGACAACTCAAGGAGAACCTCGCCAAACACGGCAAGTGCCTGGGCGAGTGCAACGGCTGCGAGGGCAACGAATGGGACGAGGACCTCATGGCCGGCGGTGACGGTGAGGGCGATGGCGAAGGCGGCGGCGAAGGGCCGGGCAAAGGGGGAATCAGTCGCGGCCCCGGCCACGCCGATGGCGTTCTGGGCAGGCAACGGGATGGACTGCAAACCGGAAAAATGGAGGCCCTGAGCGCCGAGGATCTTTCCCGCGCGGCTCCCGGCGATTTGCTGGAACTCCAGGATGGCGAGCACGACGTTGACAACAACCCGTCGGCAATCACCACGGGTGGCGACACATCGGCCACCGGCAAGGGCGGCGACCGGGTTTGGCGGGAGTCTCTGGATCCCGACGAGCAACGGGCGATGAAGAGGTTTTTCGAATAGATCCTGCCCGGGCCGGATAAGCGGGGCGACTCTGGCCGCCACCGACACTCATCGCCGGGTTCCCAACTCCACTCCGGTGTCGGTCATGACCACCTTGCGGATGCTTCCGTCCGGCGCGTGTTCGAGGCGGTCGATGCAGGTTTCCCTTCGCCCCCGGTAAGGACCGTTGCCCTCGCGGTTGTTCCAGCGGTGGTAAACCATGAGCCACTGCCTTTTTCCCGGCAGATAGATCACCGAGTGATGCCCGGGGCCCTTGTGGCGGCGATCGCTTTCGAGTATCGGCCCGCGATAGGTCCACGGGCCGATCGGGCTGTCAGAGGTCGCGTAGTGCACGGAGTAGGTATTGTCCCGGTAGTTCCCGTGGCTGTAGGAAAGGTAGTAGCGCTTGTCGTGCAGGTGAACGAAGGGCCCCTCGGTGAATTTCTCCGGAGTTTTCACGGGGATTTCGCGGGCGAATGAAACCATGTCCGGATTGAGTTCGAAGATCCGGAGCTTCGAACCCGCGCTGCCGCCGGCGTAGAAGTGGGACTTGCCGGATTCCGGATCGTTGAAAACGAAGGGGTCGATCGCCTCGAATCCCGATCCGCCTGTTAGAAGCGGCTTGCCCGAATCCCTGAAAGGCCCGGACGGGCTGTCGCTCACGGCGACACCGATCCGCGACGGCGTGGGATTCTGCGGGCCGACCGAGTAGTAAAAGTAGTATTTTCCGCCCTTCTCGAGCGCCCCCGGCGCCCATGCGTGGTGGCGTGGCGCGCCGTCATCCTTGATCCATGGGACGTCGGCAAGCCGGAGAACGGGACCGTGTTTCCTCCAGTTCACCAGATCGGACGAGGACCACGCGAAGAAATCGCCGCCACCGCCGCCGCCTGTCGGGTAAATCCAAAGCGCCTTTTCGAAGATGGCCGCGTGGGGATCCGCCACCGGGAGCACGGGGTTTGCCGCCCGAACGCCGGTGGAAGCCAGTAGAAGCGTGGTGAAAACAATCCGCATGTGCGCGTGATCAGAACGCCGCCCGATCCGGTTTCCTTGCAGAAAGTGAGGCCTCGCCGGGGGTGCCCGCCTTTGAGGGCGGATACCGCCAAAACGATGCCAGCCGGTGCTTAGGGTGTCACCGGCGCCTGTTCCCCGGGTCTTGGCGGGGCGATGTCGCGGAAGCCCCTCAATTCGGTGCGCCCGCTTTGCGGATTGTCGAAGAAAATCTGGATGGAGCGCCGCGTTCCCGGGTGGGGCCACAGACCGGAGCCGACGCGCTGCCATTTCCCGTCGGATTGGGTGAAGGCGTACATCGCGCTGTGCTGGTTCGCCTGCACCGGGGGATCCTCGATGATTCCGCCTTTGCCGGGGGCATACTCGTAGGGTTTCCGTTCCAGCGTCAGTCGCACGGGTTTGCGGCTGAGGTTGAAAACCCGGTAGGAGCCCAGCGGAAAGCCGCGGACCGTATCATCGATGACCAGGACCGGAGCGTTCCCTGCGGGCCCCGGAAGGAAAATCAGGATGAAGCGCTTGCCGGAGCCGGGCAGTTTCGCCTTGGCGATCATGGATTCGGGCTTGGCGGCGTCCTCGGACTTGCCCGCGGTGGAGAACAGGACTTCCGGGCCGGCGACCGTTAGAGTGACGGTTTCATGATTCAGGAAACCCTTGATCGGAGCGGGCACGCCGGGCGCATCCCCGGCGGCCGGATCAAACGCGTGCGCCCCATCCCTGACGACCGAGTTGTCAAAGGCCAGCAGGCGGAGGGTGACATCCCGCGCGGATGCGGCGGGGGGAATGCCGAGAATGATCGAAAGGACGAGCGGACGAATGGAAATGCGCATGGGTATGGATGCTTGGGGGCCGACTCTCAGATTTCAGAGGTGTCCAGCCAACGGAAGGAGGTGATGACAAAACGGCGGCCGAAAGCCTTGTTGGCGGCACTGAGCGAGGCGGTGGCGGTTTCCGGAGCATTCGCCGGATCGATGAACTCGGGCACGCGCTGCACCGTGGCCTCGCAGTATGCCTTGGCCTCGATCTTCGTGCCGTCCGTGCTGCGGGCCTCGCCGTAGGCCCGGATGGTGAAGCTGTCGCCGCGGGCGGTGATGACCGGAGCGATCGCCGCAAGCAGGTCCGCCTGGGTGAGCATGGGGGCGGCGCCATCCGCGGAAAATCCGTCGAGCGCCAGAGGGTTGGCCAGTCCGCGCTTGCGGTCCTCGGCCAGGGTCGCGGAGCTGACGGAGTTGGAGTCGTCCTTGTGGAACCTGGAGTTGATGTCCGAGCGGTCGATGGCGGTTTGCAGGATGCCCTTCAGCGCGTGGACTTCCCCGGCATTGCCGATCCGGCGGTTGACAAAATCCGCGACACAGAGACTGGGGGCCCTGTCGGTTTTTCCGCGCTCGCGGATTTCAGCGACGATGAGCCTGGCGAGATCCTCCAACTGTTCGTCGGCAAGGGAGCGGAAGCCGGCCCAGCGGACCTGGCCAAGCGCGTTGACGGTGCTCGCGGGGTTGGCGTCGTCCGACGAGGAGGCGACGGGCATGGCCGCGCGGACAAAGGCGGTGCGTTCGTCATTCTTGTAGGTCTCTCCGCCGTAACCCCGGACCGCGGCGTCCCGCAGCGAGGCAAGCAGGGAGTGCCAGGCGTCCACCGAGTCGGAGTTGACATTGAACGCTCCGTTCACGGCGACGCTGGCGGCGAAGGTTTTGGAAAACTCCGTGTCGCTCTTCGAGGAGATTTTCGTGGCCAGGGCCTTGCCGCCGGCATCGGTGGACGGGAGCGGCACCAGACGGGTGTTCAGCATCGGCTTGGCGCCGGTGAAGAAGTCTTCCAGCACCTTGGACTTGCCACGACTCGGGGAAAACATGGCGGTGGTATAGTTGGTGGCCGAGGAGAAGTAATAGGCGTCCCACAAGGCGGCGTTGAGCAGGTAGGAGTGATCGAGCATCTTCGCGCCGGGCTGCTGGGGATTGGCCGTTTCGATCCGTGTGGAGGGGATGAGCGGATGGGCGAAGGAGTTTCCGAAGGCGTGGTTCACACGCGGGTGCAGGCTGGAAACCACGAGATTCGAGGCGGTCCAGTCACCCAAAGAGACCGCGGGGATAAGCGGCGTGCGGTGCATCGGCACGATCGAGACGCCCAGATCGGCCGTGGCCTTCGCTCCGAAAAAGCCGCGCTTGTTCGCATCGTCGTACTCGATGCCCGGGAAGGTGGTGAAGTCCTGGATCTCATCCAGGCGCAAATCATAACTCTGGGCGGCGTTGCCGATCGTCCGGCTGTCGTGCAATCCGCCTTCGGTCACCATGTTGTTGAATACCCATGACTTGCTGTCGTCGCGGGAGTCCCGCGTGGTCTTCGCGGTCATGGTGAAGATCGCGAAGGGGCTCTTGCCGCCCGGAGTCTTGTCATCCGGCTCCTGGAGGATGTTCGCGTTGTTGAAGCGGCGGGTGATCATGTTCTTCGCGGAGAGATTGTTGTTCAGCTCGGTGGAGACATCGGCGAAACGGAACTCATAGGTGCGGAGGCGGTCCGAGTCCGGGAGGGCATTCTGCCCGGCGAGCAGATCCACGCGGAAGTCCGGCAATTGGGCGTCCGCGACCGTTCGGAGGGGCTTGGCGTTCACCGATACATCATCCGTGAGTTTCATGGAGAGCCAGCCTGCGGCGATGGGCGGTTTCTCCCACGAATAGAGGGTGGCCGCGGGCCGCGCGGCGTAGCTCATGTGGTCGGTCTGGAGGCCGGCGCGGAAATCAAGCTTTGGGACCGCCTCGACTCCCATGGTGTTTCCGGTGCGGTTGTCCCTTTCGCCGAAGTTGTTGCTCACATTCCAATCGAAAAAAACGCGCGGATTGGTACCTCCGCCAGTTTCGAGACGCCACGTCCAGCTTTCCTCCACATAGGCGGCGAATACCTTCACCTCACCGGGCATGAGAATGATGTTCCCGCCGGGAGTGCCCGCGGCGGAGCGGTTGCGGAGGAAGAGGGAAAAAAACCGGCGGGCGTTCCTGTTGTGTTCGTTGGCGATCTGGAAGCGACCGAGGCCGTGGAACTCGCCGTTGGCGAACTCAGGACGATACCAGACATCCCGCCCCAACTGCCGGTCATGTTTCATGAACTGGAATCCGACCGGAGGATCCGAAATCCGGACCCTGAGCCGCGGCAGCTCGATTTCCACATCATAGGGGTTGTAGAGCGTGACGATCGGCTCGTAAACCAGATGGGGAACCGCGTGATTGGCATTGCCCTGCGGCACGGCGAAGCTGTTGAAGGCGTTCACCCGGTCACTCAGATGCGAGTGGTGCGACACCAGTGAGAACATGATCTGGAGCTTGGCGATGACCGGCAGAAGCGCGGCGCGTGTGGGCTTCGGCTGGTATCCGGTCGTCTTGGGCGCGGTGTCGGCGGAGGTGGCGCGGAAGCGGGGCTTGGTCGAGTTGGCGGCGCTGACGCGCTTGTAGAGCTGATAGTGGGAGCGCAGATATTCCCATGTGGGGGAGCCGTGTCCCGGGGCGCTCGCGGCCGTGGGGAAATAGGGGGCCGCGGCACCAAGAGCGGTGCCGAGATTGGTGGTGCCCTCCAGCAGCGGAGTGAGATCGGTTTTCAAACCACCCTGAACGGGGTTGGTCAGAAGTCCCAGCGAGGAGGAGGTCAGCGCCTGGGTTCTTGCGGTGATTTCCCGCTTGTTCGTCTTGCCGATGGCGAGTTCCGCGGTTCGGAGGGATAGCAGGCGCGAGCGTTCGCCGAGGGAACCGAAGGCCTTGTCCAACACTTCGGGACGGGGGGCCGTGGCAGCCGCGCGGTAGGCGAGGTTTTCAGCCAATAGTTCGGAGTTTTGCGGGTCGATGTTGAGCGGGGAGCGGGAGCTGTTGTCGGAAACCGCCCAGGCGAGACCGCCCCTCGCGCGACTGGTGGAAACCGGAAGGCGCTCCGCCCTGAGGCTGGTGTTCACCCCATCGATTGTGCCGGTGGTTTCCGGATCAACAAAAAGGATGGAATCCGCGACAACCGCCTTGCCCTGAAAGTCGAAAACCCCGGTGCTATCGGGGTCGCGCGCGGACACCAGCCATGAGCGGAAACGGTCCGCCTTGTCGTCCGGCGACGGCGCGTCGCCTTCGGGGCCTTTCCAGCCGAGCGCATCCCAAGCGCCCAGCACATTGGGTTGGGGAGACGACGCGTCAATGCTGCTCGCGTTGGCCGATATCCGCTGGTCGGAGCCGAGGTGTTTCTGCAAGTCGCCAATCGCCAGCATCAGGGCGAGGCGGGCATTCTGGCGGGCGCCGGCCTGTGCGGACCCTTGCGCGGAGGCCCTGAGCGAGCCGGCCGAGAGGGTCAGCAACCCGACGGCAATGATCGTCAGCAGAATCATCAGGCTGAGAGACACCACCAACGCGAAGCCGCGGAATCGGAGGGTGTTCGATTGTTGGGTTTTCATGGGTTTATAAAGAGCCTATAAAGAATTCATATGATACATACATGGTTGAAATCGGGACGATTCAACCCCTCCGGATCCGTTGGGGTTTTTCACACACCTGGCCACACCACAGCACACACCACATCAAGTAAGCGCCATAACCGATCCATCACCGACAAAATAGTGTCGAATTGAATTCGATACTGCCGTCATCCATCGCTTTTCAGCGTTTCCGCCTCCCCCCAAAACCGCCGGTTTACCCCCGCTTGATACGCGATGCAGTCGATACCCTTCCACAGGCGGGGCCATTCGGCCGGAATTGGGATCAAATGACCGGAAACGGGAATCGAAAGGGGTTTCTTCGCCTGAAAAATCAGCCATCCTCGGTTTTCAGGGAATTGGAAATAGATCCCCGTTCCCGGATCCGCCGATGGCATCGCTCCGCTCCATGACTGAAACCCAGAAAAGGTCCACCGTAAGGCGGATCGCCGAGGATGAGGCGCGGAGAGTGGCGGAGGAGGCGGAAGCCAAGGCGGAAGCGCGGGCGGCGGCCAGGGCCCGGCTACGGGTGGATGAGGAAACGTGGACGGCGGCGGCAAAGGAGTCGGCCAGGGCCAGGCAAACGGCAAGAGCGGCGGAGGAGGCGCGCATCGCCGCCATCGGTAAGGACGAGTGGTATTACGTGAGAAACGACGAGCAGGTGGGGCCGATCCCGCTTGAGGAATTGAAGCGGCTGGTTGCGGAATCCGGGCTGGAGGCACCCATTTCACTCGTCTGGACCGAAGGAATGGAAGAGTGGCGTCCAGTCTACGATGTCCGGAAAATTTGCGGCACAGCCGAGGAAATCATGATTGCGGATCTGCCGGCCGACGACCAAGCCACGACCGTAAACCCGGAGGCGACGGAGTTCGAACCAATCGCGCATGGACCGGCGGCGGGCGAGACACCGTTCGCAACCCCGGAAAAAACAGAGGCCTCGCCGGAAGATCTGGAGAAACTCAAGGCCGCCGAAGCACGGGCGGATCGGGAATCCAAAGCCAAGGAGCGGGCCGAAGCCAAGCTCCGGGACGCGGAGGCCAAGGCCGCCGAAGAATCCAGAGCGCGAATCGAACGGGAAAATCAACGCCGAATCGCGGAAGAGAGGCGAGCGGCCGCCCAAGCGAAAGAGCGCGCCGAGTGGGAGTCCAAGACCCTCGAAGAGGTGGCATGCAAACTCCGGGCCGCCGAGGCCAAAGCCGCCGGGGAAGCCCGCGCCGCAGCCGAAGCAAAGGCAATCGCGGAGCGTGAGGCGCTTGCCAAGGAAGCCGCCGAGGCAAAACTCCGCGCTGCGGAAGCCAGAGCGGCGGAGGAGGCTCGCACCGCCGCGATGGCCAGGGAAATGGCCGAGCGCGAGGCAAAGGAGAAGGCCGCCATGGAGGCTCGAATCGCCGAGGAATCTCGAATCGCCGCCGAAGCGAAAGCCATTGCCGAGCGCGAGGCTCGCGCCAAGGAAGCCGCCGAAGCCAAACTCCGTGCCGCCGAAGCGAAAGCCGCCGAGGAAACCCGCATCGCCGCGATGGCCAGGGAAATGGCCGAGCGCGAGGCACGGGAAAAAGCCGCCATGGAGGCTCGAATCGCCGAGGAATCTCGAATCGCCGCCGAAGCGAAAGCCATTGCCGAGCGCGAGGCTCGCGCCAAGGAAGCCGCCGAAGCCAAACTCCGTGCCGCCGAAGCGAAAGCCGCCGAGGAGGCCCGGGTCGCCGAAGAAGCCCGGATCGCCGCCGAGGCCAAGGCCGAGCGCGAAGCCAGGGAAAAAGCAGCCCGTGAGACGGAGGCCGCCGAAAAGGCCCGGATCGCCGCCGAGGCGGAAAAACAGGCCCAACGCGAGGCGATGGCCAGACAGGAGGTCGAGGAGAAACTCCGCGCGGCCGAGGAACAGGCTGCCAAGGAAGCCAGACTCGCGGCGGAGGCGAATGCCCGGGCCGAAGAGCAAGCCCGCCAACGCGCATTCGCGGAAGCAAAGGCCGCCGAAGAGGCGGAAAACGCCGCCAGGGAAAAAGCCAGGGCCGAGGAAGACGCCATGGCGAGGGCTGAAATCGACGCGCTCGCCGCGGAAGAGGAGCGCGTCGCCGCCCTTGCGCGCAAACGGGCGGAAGCCGAGGCGAGAGCGAAGTCCGAATTCCGCACCAAGGCGGCCGAGGACGCCATTCGCCAAGCCGCTTCCGCCCGCTCCAGGGCTCGCAGGGAAGCCCGCCGCAAGGCCATCGCGGACACGAAATCCAGACGCCGCCAGGAAGCCCAGTCCAAGGACAAGGCCGACGATGCCACAATCACTGAAATCCCTGAAAACCGGATCACCGCACCTGAGATTCCGGAACAGGCATCAATCCCGGGGGGGGGCCCCGTTCCTGACAATTCCCCCGCCCCGCCGCCGGTCAGACGCTCCCTGTTTGGCGGGAGAAAAGTGTGGCACTATACCAACGAGGGCGAGCGCCTGGGCCCCGTGAGCTTCGAGGAACTCCGGGCAATGGCATCCGAATCACGGCTCGATCCGCGGCTCGACCTCGTCTGGAAGGAAGGAAGCGCCGGGTGGAAACCCGCAGGCAAGGTGGACGGACTCTTCGAACGCCGGACCACCTCGGCAGGTGAAACGGAAAACCCCGACGGGTTTAACACCACCTTCCACGCGAAAACAAGGCGCGCGGCCCCGCATTCAATCAACCCCGGCGAATGGCCCGGCATGCGCCGCCGCAGCCTGTTGCTCGCCCTGTTGGTTTTCCCGCTCGCCTGGCGCCTCGGCCTCGATGCAGCGAGCCCCCTGCTCGCATCCCGCGCCGCCGCTTCGCCCATCGGCGGACTGCTGCCCTACCTGCCGCTGCTCCCGCTGCTGGTGCTGCTTCACGTCGGATTGAAACGCCTCGCCAATCTGGGAATGAGCCGCTGGTGGTATCTCGCCCTGTTCGCCCCCGTGCTCAACCTGTGGGTGGCCTACCGCTGCCTCGCCTGCCCGGCCGGATACGCCCGCCACCACCGCATGGACGGCCGCGGCTTCGCCATCGGCACGCTCTACTGGCTCACCATCATCGCCTGCGGCCTCTTCCTCGCCTCCGCCCTCGCACCCCTCGCCGGTTCCGCGGATCTGACGGACATCGGAGACTTCGTCCGCAAAACCGCCGCGAAGACCACCGGAGCCCAGGCGCCCAGATAACCCCATCCCCCCCCCCGAACACCTGATCAGCGCCCTGCCGTTCATCGGGTGCGCCTATCGGAAAAACCTCGTCGGGTTGTTTATGGCCCATCGGTTGTCGGATCACGCGGCGCTTCTTGTGTTTTTTCCTGCCGCCGCAGGGGCGGAGGTCGTTGCGACCGGTCCCGGGGGGTGGCGGGCGGGGGGAGGTGTTAAATCCGAAATCCAAAGTTCAATTCCGATTCGGCGATTGGGAACCACTGAAGGAACCGAATTCCGGAGGGTGAGCACGAACACACCAAACGGTGTCGGCCGGAAATCCTCAGTGAACCCGGTGGTTCTCAGTTCAATCAGTGGTTCTTTGGCATGTCCTGCGGATGCAACTTCGGAATCCGGGTTAAATCGATTTCCGGTTCCTCGTCCTCGTTGTCCGGCGGACCGGGGCCATTTTCCTCGCGTCGGCAGTTACGGTATTGGGCGATCATCGAAAGCGGTTTCGAAGCGGGGCCGAGGTGGGGCATTCGGTCCGGAAACGGGAGTTGAAACAACGAAACGGGCGAAATGCCCCGAAAGAAGAGGAGGCCAAGGTCTTGCCAACCCATCCCGCAGGATACGCGCGGATTCGGTTTCCAACACCTTTCCTTTTCGCCATTATCGCTATCCCGAATATGGGAATTCGGGCTCATCCCAAACCGCGGAAGTTTTTGCTTGCCGGATTCATTCCGCATATTTTGACTCCGGTGATCCGCTCCGGCGGATGAGGATCTTAGAGCCCTCGTAACAGGCGGTCGGCATCGACCGCAACGATGCCGCCAAACCGACCGAAAGGCCGGGGAGGCAGCGGCGCATGTCCAAGCCGCCTGCCTTCGGGGAGTGTGGCTAAAGGCCGTTGCGGTCGTCCTGTTACGGCCTCTAAGCTCCCCGTCCACCAGGAAGGGTTCCATTCATGTTTCCACCTTCCGCCCCCATAAGAACCAAACATCAGAATTCTCCCGTGCTCAGGAAAATCCCTTGCTGGATTCTTCTCCTCATTCTCGCATCCCTGGCGCCAACCCTCCTGCGTGCCAGCCAACCGGTGTCCTGGCCCACCGCGTGGGAAATGACCTCCGTGCAGGACTCCTCGTCCGCCTGGTGGCGGGTTCTCCGCATCCAGACTGTGCCGGGTGTGCGTTACCACCTTCAGGAAAGCACCACCCTTCGGCAAGGAGAATGGACCGATCTCGATTCCTTCCACGGCAACGGCGGCGAATGGGTTTGCCCGCTCTTCCCCGGACACGAACCCTCGGAAGGCACATCCTCCGGCACATCGATCCCGGACCCCGCCAATCACACCCCGCTCCGCCAGACGATGCTCGTCATCGAAAAAACAAGCGCCGGCGACGTGCTTCTTTCCTGGAAATCCCTTGATGACGGCTCACCCGTGCGAACGGTCGTCCCCGGCGTGACCCTCGACCCGATTTGGGACGAATTCGACAGTTCCTACATTTTCCCTCACGGCGGCTTCTTCTTCGGTCTCTGCCCGCGCCTGCACACGCCCGTCAACTTCAGCGGCACGGCACCCGAACTCGGCCCCATTGACTCCGCGATGATCGCGGATTTCACCGCCGCCCTTCCGGACATCACGGCCAACATTACCCATAGCGTCATCAATGCCGCCTACCACGCCAGCCTGCCCGCAGCCTCCGGTGTCCGCGCCTTCTACCGCGTCGCCGCCGACTGGAGCGTCGATTCCGATGGCGACGGCCGCTTCGACTGGCAGGAGCTGATCCTCGATGGCAATAACCCCTATGCCGCCGATAGCGATGGCGATGGCCAACCGGACCAAGCCTCCGAATTCGCCGGCGGCTCCGGGACCGGCGGCGGCTATCCGGAACCCACAGACGCGCAAGGGCCCACTCCCCTTGCATTGATCCAGCAAGTCACCATCGGAGTGCGTCGCGATTTCGCCTATTACCGTGATGAGAATCGCATCGCGCACATTGAGGTGTATCCCGGATGGGAAGAGTTCATTCCCGATTGTGCGGAAATCGCCTGGGATCAGACATTGCAGGAGGCAGCCGTTGGGGCCACAACACACTCCTCCCTGTCCGGTCTGGTGAACGGCATCCCGATTCCGGAAAACGCCTGGTGGGACGATCTCAGAAATTTCAACGGATTGAATTGGGTGGAAAGCTTTGCCGCGCCCCACGAGGTTACCACAGCGGGAAGTTTCGTCGCATGTCGCAGTTGGTTCAGGCTGAAGCTTGACGCACCCGCGCCTGCCGGTGGATACCGCATCCCCCTGCGAATCGGCTTGGTCCGCCAAACCATTGGCCCGGATATGACCGGCGGCTATCTTGCTCCATCCGGAAACCGGTCGAATTTCATCGAGATCCAACTCGAATGCGCCGAGGGACAAACCATCGGCACCGCCGTGTCCATTGACGCTCCCGCGGACCTTCCCGAAAACGAAGCGATCACCTACATCCCCGCCTGCATCACCACCCGTGAGCCGGACATCGTTCCCGTGGTGGATGACGAGGTGCGCTACGACCTCGCCCATCCCGGCCCGGTTGATCCGGACGGAGCCTGTGTCACAACCACGGGCCTATTCACTGTGAATTTCGGTAACGATAGATCCATTGACATCCCCTATCGCACCTGGACCCGCCCGGTGGTCCGCTGGTATAAGCGCAAGCTGCTCGGAAACGGCACTTTGGACAGCAATGGGGACGGCAGCCCGAAGTGGGCGAGAATGACCTACGACCATGACGCCAAGCCCTATGAGGGGACACGCCTCGCGCTTCAATCACGATACGCCGGCATCTATCAGCTACAGGCGCGGATGGTCCTCCCGGCAGGTGATGAGATCGAGTTTCCGTTCGTCAGGTTGCGGGACGCGAAGAGCATTGTGGACAGCGGCGGCACCGCGAACCTGCTGTTGGTAGCCGGACAACCCGACTACTTCGGAGTTTGCACCGGACAGACCGCGATGAATGTGAGGAACACCGCGCTTCCCTGGCTGGGCGCCACGGCTTATGCAAGAGACAAGAATGTCCCGATCAAACCGTTCGAACTCATGAGTCCATCCACTGATCGCAGCCCGAAGTGCAATATCTTTGTGACGCACATCGCCAATCAGGCCGGCGCGGAAACGCCATACTACTGGCGGAAGAAATTTGGTGCCATCCCGCTTATCGCGGCCCCAATCGCCAAGTATGATTGGTATCAGGAACCGGAAGCGAATATCGATCTCGACCATCCGGGCTGGAACTACATCGGGAACGCTTCCGGTAATGTTGGTCCGTCGCCCGGGGCCACTTGCGCCAGCCCCAATGTGAAGGGAGAACATGATACTATCGACTCCCGTTACGGTCATGTCGGCATCCTGGATTACGATGGATCTTGGATCAACGCAGGTTCAGAGCGGGTGACCAAGTGTCTGCACCTGCTGGACACGCAACCCTTCTACAAGCCAAACACCTTCAGAACCCGATGAAGGCCGCCTGGATTTCGTTCCTTACACTCCTGTGCATCAGTCTGGCAGACTTGGGCGAGTTTGTGCTCAAACCGGAGATCGCCGAAGCATTCCGAAAGAGAAATCCTTATGACCCTCCCAATATATCAAAATATGCAACTGGTACCGAGCCATTCATCGCCTACGTGCTTGAGAATTGGCGAGAGATAGTGGACAACATCGAATGTATCCCAATGATGAATCAGAGTCCGGTCCGTGACATTACAGACGAGGTTCGGCTCAATTCATCGTTATCTGTATTCGCCGGGACCTGCCAAGAACTCCCTCCCGTGGAGTATGTCGAGTTCTTCAACAAAATGCTGAATCTCTGCGACGAAGGTCGGGTTCCCTTTCGTGCGATCGAAACCGCGTATAGCTCCTTAGGCACCAAGGATTATTTCTTCGCTGTCAATTGGGAACACCCCGAAGTCCAGAAGATTTTCGCGAAGATGAAGCGCTTGATTCCGCCGGAGAATGATTCTCTTCTTTCATTGGTGGAGAAAGAGGAAAAGGGAGATTTGGCGGACAACTACCTGACCAACAGGGAGGATGACGCGCCCCTGCCCCAGACCCTGCCCGGCATCAGGCTCAAGCGCCCATTTGGGTCGCTGATCAGGAAATACGAGCGGCTCACCGGCACGAAAGTCCCGCCGGATCCGGACTTCCCGGAGGAACCGCAAATCCGTCCATCGAAACGAAATCCGGCAGCATCCGGAGAGCCGGAGCAGACGCTTGCGAATGCGGATGCGGATGAAAAAAGCGGCATCCCATGGACGCTTGTTGCCGCGGCAATCGCGGGCTTGCTTGTACTCATGGCCGTCGCAAAATCCGCGCTCAAGAAATGGCGCTGAAAGCCGCGGAGGATGAGCGGTTACAAGCCCCATTCACAATCCGAAACCATGCATCGGAAGAATAAGCCTGCTGTTTTATCGTTATCTCTATTCGCAGCCATTGCGGCGACATCTTTTCTTTCTGCCAAAGATGGGGAGTCCACCATGACCCGGGAAGAGTTCCTTGTGGCTGCGAAGGGGGCATATACCACGGAAATGGGAAGTTTCGGCACGAAAGCGGGTGATGAGGAAGCATTTGGAAATTACATTCGCTCCAATTGGCGGACAATAGTTCTGGAAGTCGATGGTTTGATGAATGATGGAGTCGATGGCATGCATGGATTTACTTACAGCACTTTGGCATATGCCTGCGAGGATCTTCCGGGCGAGGAATATGTGGATTTTCTCGACTCCCTCGCAAAAATGCTGGAGAAAAAGAAAGCTGCGGGCGAACGCCTGCCCAATTACGGGCAACTCTTCTCCGGGTTTGGCGCAAAGAAGAATTTCCTTAGTGTGAACCACGGGCACCCATCGGTAAAACGGTTGCTACAACGGCTGATTGACTTGTTTCAGGACGAACCGCCTGACGGAGCATCCGTTTTTGAGGCGCAGATCAATGGCGAGCTTGCGGACAATTACCTAACAGATGTTGCGCCGGGTTCGCCACTTCCGGAAACCCTGCCCGGCATCAGGCTCAAGCGGCCCTGGGCCTCGCTGATCGGGAAATACGAGCAACTCACCGGGAAGAAGGTGCCGCCGGATCCGGATTTCCCGGAGGGAGTGCAAACCCGTCCGTCGAAACGGAATCCGGCCGCAGCCGGGGAACGGGGGGAGACGTCCGCGGAAACGGGAGAAGGAGGCGGCATCAAATGGACGCTCGTTGCGGCGGCAATCGCCGGATTGGCGGCCCTCGTGGCGGTCGCAAAGTCCGCTCTCAAAAAAGGACGGTGAAAACGGCGGTAGATGGGCGCGAACCCGATGAAGGCCGTTTGGATTGCCACCATGTCGATCCTGAGCATCAGTCTGGCAGCCTGGGACGAGTTCGCGCCAAAGCCGGAGATCAGCCTCTCGTGAACCGTTTCATGAGAGCCTCATGGAAGCGGGTATCCATTTCCAACAGCCGGGCCTCGGCAGCGGGTGCTGAATGGATGGAGATCGGGAAAACGGCGAGAATCGATGAAGGCCCCGTTGGTGGGGATGGCGGATGGGCTTGGGTTCTCATTTCCTGACCGCCCGGCCGGTGACGGGGATATCAAACGGATTCTCGTCGGCGTCGTTGCTGGCGACCCGCAACCAGGCCGTTCGCAATCCCTTCGCCTTGGGCATGAAGGTAACCTTGAAGGTCGTTTGTCTTCCCGGAGCAAGGGATGTGGCCGGCCGCCCCTTGATCCGGAAGTCGCCCGCATGCCTGCCGCTCTTGGAGACCTTGATGCCAGTCAGCGGCTTGCCTCCGGTGTTCCGGATGGTGAAGGTCCTGGCAATGCCTTTCCCGGAACCCGCGACGGCGGTGCCGAAGGCAATCTTTGATTTGCCATCGGTCAGCGCCTTATTCGCGGGTTGCCGGACATCAATCTCGGGTTGCGAGGGAGAACCGGCCCGTTGGAAAACACTGACCAGATTCGCCGCGGGCTGCCCGACAAGAAGCAGATCCCGGGCAGGCCACAGATTAATCCTCAAATCATTCCCCGCCTGCGCCACTCCGCCAAGGACACTGTTAGAGCCCGTGACCAAGCCTCTGGTTCCCTTTGCCCCATCGCACCAGGTGACCGCGCCCGCCTTCGGGAGCGAGCCGTTCCTCCAATCGCGGCTATGCACCAGATAGTCTTCCATGGCTCCGCCCCAGAACCCGAAGCCCCCCGTGCCGACACGATCCCCCGCACGAGAACCAATCAGTGAGTTGTTCCGGGAAGTTTCCCCCGTGATACCGGAGTTTCCGTTGCCCCAGGTGGCGGCGCCCGTGTCGGCCAGGGTCCCGTCGTCCCAATCCGGGCTGCCAACCACATAACTTCCGTTTTTCAATGGGATGATGACGCGCCCGACCTGGTCGTCGGCGGTGGAGCCCACCAGTGAATTGAGAGGGGAAACCGCGCCGGTTCTTCCGGTGGTCCCCTTGCACCAGGTGGCGGCTCCCGCGCGTTTGGCGGAGCCCCGCGCCCATTCCGGGCTTCCCACCACATAGTTTCCGTTTTCCAATGCGGTGATGTATCCGGAGCCGACCATGTCTCCGGCCCGGCTGCCAACGAGAGAGTTGCTTGTCGAGACCGTGCCGGTGGCGCCCGTGGCGCCATTTCCCCAGGTGACGGCCCCAGCGGCGGCGGCCCCGCCATTGCTCCAGCGAGGGCTGGCAACCACGTAGTTTCCATTCTTTAACGCGACGGTGGACACGCTTCCGCCCGCCAGACCCACGGGATGGCTTCCCACCAGGGAGTTTTGGGCCGTAACTTTTCCCGTCCTGCCGGAAACCCCATTGCACCAGGTGACGGCCCCGGCGAGGTTGTTCGCGTCATTGAGCCAACCGAACGCGTTCACCACATAGTTTCCGTTGGTCAGGGCGGTGATGGAGCAATGGCCGGACGAGCCCTTGCCAAGACCTGTCAGGGAATTCGATTCGGCAACCGTGCCCGCCCGTCCGGCGGCCCCATTGCAATGGGTGACAGCGCCGTAGTGAAGCCCGTTGTCATTCGGCCAAAACCAGCTTTCCACCACATAGTTGCCATTGGTCAGTGCGGTGACCCTGCTGCCGACCCCGCCGCCGGCGCGATCCCCCACCAGCGCCCCGCTACCGCTGAAAATGCCGGTGGTCGCGGAGTTGCCCGGGCACCAGCGCACGGCTCCGGCCCGTTGCAGGGAACCGTTCGACCACGCGGGATTCGAAACGACGCAGTTTCCGTTGGTCAGCGCGGTCACCTGGAAGAAATACCCGTTCCCCGGCTGATTGCCGACCAGCGAGTTCGTCTGGCTGATGACGCCGGTTCTTCCCGTCTTGCCATCGCACCACGTCACGGCTCCGGCCTGGCTGATGGAGCCGTTGGACCAGGAACCGCTGACCGCGACATAGTTGCCGGATTTCAGCGGGACAGATATCATTCCAACCATATCCCCCGCCCGGCTTCCGATGAGGGAATTCGAAGATGAAACGGCTCCTTTCGCGCCGGCGTTCCCATTTCCCCAGGTGAGCGCCCCTGCCGCGTCGTTCCAGTAGGGGGAGTGGACCAGATAATGATCGGAGCCGTCCAGGAGGCCTACAAAGAGAAGGCCGACCCTGTCACCTTTGGCGCTCCCGACAAGGGAGTTTGCCGGAGAAACCAAGCCGTTGATGCCCGCCGTTCCGTTACACCAGGTGGCGGCTCCGGCCTCCGTCGCGGCACCGTTGGCCCAGTGCGGGCTGGTAACCACGTAATTCCCGTTCTTCAGCGGCGTCACAAACATGCCTACCCGGTCATTCGCCCTCCCCCCGGTCAGGCGGCTGATGAGTTTGAGGGTTTTTCCGTTATAAAGATACACCGCGCCCACGTCCCTGATTGGCCCGGGAGCGTCGTAATAGGGGTCTGTCACGACGAAATTCCCGTTGGCCAGACGGGTGACGTGGGTGCCAAAGGCTCCGCTTCCGGCCGGACCCCGGATATCAAGCTGGTCGGCGTGAACAAGCGGCGCGAGTGCCGCGAAGATGGCGGGAAAAAGGATGCGGGTCCATTTGGGATGGTTCATGGCGGGAACTTGGTTTGGTGGTTTGGCGACGGGGCGGATGCCCGTCTTGACGTGAAGACCGGGGGGCGGCGTTTTCTTGCGGAAAAATCTTTTTGCCGAATTCCAGGGCTATCCCGCGTTCGCCGCCGGCCAGGCGATCACGTCCAACCTTTTTTGCGCGCCCTGTACCACCTGCGGAACTCCCCGCCCCTGGACTCGGGAAGCGTGCGTTGGCCCAGCCAGTCCTGGAGCGGCTTGATCGGGGCCACCTGGATCGGCAGGTGGTTCATCGCCTTGCTCATGGTCATCGCGGTGCGCCAGAGCGAGGGCGAGGTGGCCAGGGTGGCGAAGGGTGACATGGGGATGGCGGCCGGCGAATGGACGTGCTCGCGTTTCGCCTTGTCCCGGAGGCGCAGCAGCAGGTCGGGGATCGGAATGTCCACGGGGCAGACTTCATTGCACGCGCCGCAGAGCGAGGAGGCCTTGGGAAGATCCGCGAGTTCCGGGAAACGGTCGCCGAAGAGCAGGGGCGAGAGCACCGCGCCGACGGGGCCGCCGTAGGTCGAGCGATAGGCGTGGCCGGAGGCCTGGCGATAGACCGGGCAGACGTTCTGGCACGCGCCGCAGCGGATGCAGCGGAGGATTTCCCGGCAGTTCGAGGCGAGCACGTCGCTGCGGCCGTTGTCCATGAAGACGACGTGCATGTGCTCCGGGCCGTCCGGTTGCCTGGCGGACTTCGGGCCGTTGATGAACTCGGTGTAAACGGTGAGCTGCTGGCCGGTGGCGGAGCGGCCTAACA
>CAZKQK010000111.1:0-18779 GCA_964554865.1 uncultured Luteolibacter sp.
GAAGATGCGGTCCACGAGGCCGAGCGAGGCGGCCTCGGCAGGGACGCAGGCGCCGATCTGCGCCATCACGGCGATCAGCGCGATCTGGCGGATATAGGTGGATTTGCCGGCCATGTTAGGACCTGTTAGGATCTGGAGGCGTGCGGTGTCCGGATCGAGTTCGGTGTCGTTGGGAACGAACTTGGTGTCCGTGAGCGTTTGTTCGAGCACCGGGTGGCGGCCGTTGGTGACGAAGAATCCGCGCTCGTGGTTGAGGGCGGGGCGGCAGTGGCGGTGGAACCGGGCGACCTCGGCGAGCGCGCATAACACGTCGATCTCGGCAACGGCCGCGGCGGTTTCCTGCAGACGCGGGAGATGGGTGATGACTTGCGCGCGGAGTTGGGAAAACAGTTCGGCTTCGAGTTGTTTCGAACGCTCCTCGGCGCCGAGCACCTTGTTTTCCATCTCCTTGAGGCCGGGGGTGATGTAGCGCTCGCAGTTCGACATGGTCTGCTTGCGCGTGTAATCATCCGGCACCTTGGCGAGGTGGGTGTTGGTGATCTCGATGAAGTAGCCGAAGACGTTGTTGAACTTGATCTTGAGCGAATCGATGCCGGTGCGCTGGCGCTCGTCCTCCTGCAGGCGCGCGATCCAGTCCTTGCCGCCGCGCGAGGCGTTTCTCAGTTCGTCGAGTTCCGGCGACCAGCCGTCGCGGATGATGCCGCCGTCACGGAGGTTGGCGGGTGGCTCGTCCACGAGGGCATTCGACAGGAGAGTTGTTAGATCGGTGAGGTCGTGGAGATGGGCGATCAGCGCCGGGTGATCGGCGAGCAGTGAAGAGAGGCCCTCCCTGAGCGCGGGGACGTGGGAGAGGGAGATGGCGAGCGACTGGAGATCGCGGGCGTTGCCGGAACCTTGGGATAGGCGGGAGGTGGTGCGCTCGATGTCGCGGATGCCCTTGAGCGATTCGCGGCATTTGGAAAGCAGGAAGGGTTCGGCGAGAAACGCGGCGATGATCTCCTGCCTCGCGGTGAGGGCCGCAAGGTCGCGCAGCGGATGAAGGATCCAGTCGCGCAGCAGCCGCGCACCCATCGGTGTGGAGGTGCGGTCGAGCACGCCCAGGAGCGTGTGCTGCCTGCCGGAGCGGGAATCCACGAGATCGAGATTCCGCTGGGAGGCGGCGTCGATGAGAACGAAGTCGGCGTTTTCCCTCACCCGCGGCGGGCGCAGGTGATCGCAGGGCCGCCGGAGTTGGTGGATCAGATAATGCAACACCGCGCCGGCGGCACCCGAGGCGGCATGCAGCTCGGCGCAACCGAAACCGTCCAAAGAGTGGACGCTGAAATGCTCCTTGAGCAGCGCGGCGGCGTGCTCGGGCAGGAAGGCGTATCCCTCATGGACCAAACAGTTGGCCATGCTCCCGAACTCGGCGGTCTGGTGGTCCGCGATGAGCAGCTCGGAGGGGGAAATGCGCGAGATCTCATCGGAGAGTTGTCCAAAGTCCGCGAACTCGGCGATGGTGAACTCGCCGGTGGTGTGATCCACGCAGGCCAGCCCGACGGTTTTTCCATGACGGAAAACGGCGGCGAGGTAGTTCGGCCGCTGGTCGTCGAGCAGTGTGAGGTCGTCGATCGAGCCGGGCGAGAGGATGCGGGCGATTTCGCGTTCGACGAGTTTGCCGGGTTTGGGATCGGAGGTCTGCTCGGCGATGGCGACGCGTTTGTTGGCCTTGAGCAGGCGGGCGATGTAGCCCTGCGCGGCGTGATAGGGCACGCCGCACATCGGGGTGCCGCCGCGTTTGGTGAGGGCCACGTTGAGGATGGGCGCGGCGGTTTTCGCGTCATCGAAAAACATCTCGTAGAAGTCGCCGAGGCGGTAAAACAGGATCACGTCCGCGGGCAGGGATTTCCTCATGGCCATGTATTGGGCCATCATCGGAGTAGCGGCGGGAGCGGACATGGGCGGGAGAGTGGCGGGCGCTTCCCGAAGAATCAAGAGCCCAAGGCGGGTGAAAAGGTAATGAGCATTGCCGGCTTCGGAGGCAGGATGCGCTCTCAACTTCACTCACTCCATCCCGCCAAGCGCCTTCACCAGCCTCGCCACCTCGGGCTGACGTTCCACGACTTTGCGGTTCCACCCGAGTTGGAACCCGCGTTGGTATGCTTCCAGCCCGGGTAGTTTCTGAGTCCGGGCCACCCAGTTCTTTTCCCGCTTCCACCAATATTCGGGAACGAACACCGCCCAGCCCGCCACTCCTGCCAGATCCACCGCCTGCGGAAAGCTCGTGCACTCGGCGCCGATCACCAGTTCCACGCCTTGCTCCCGGCAGCAGTCCAGCACAAACTGGCGGAAACCCGCATCCCCGTCGAGCATCGCCACTGGCAGATCAGTCACCCTGCGCGACGCGGGTGATGCTGCCCGCCCGCACCACCTTTTCCAACGACTGGAAGCGCGCCAGCGAAACTCCACCTTCAGAGAAAACGTCCTTCATGACCGGGCAGCCAGCTAGCGGATGCCCGACTCCGCAACAAGCGCATTAAAGCCGACGCTCGTATGCATCGTGCCTGCCGATGAAGAACCACACGATGGTTCCATCGTTCTCCACTCCCAAGGCCCGGTGATCCCGATCCACCCGGGCGGACCAATACGGCCCCACCCGCTTGAAATGCAGCGAGGGATGCCAGTGATCCTCCAGCCAGAGCCTGAACCGCTTCCGTGCCAGCCTCCGCAGCTCCGGGCTCAGCGCCGCGAATTGCTTACGAAACGCCGTGCTGGTCGATGACTTCATTCAGGGAAACCGTCTTGCCTTCCTTCTCCTCGCGCAGCGCTTCCGCCGCCGCATCCTCAAACCGTCCCTCGCGCACCAGACTCTCGAATCGATGATCCACGGCCCGCGCCGCCTCTTCATCGACTTGCGCGGCCAGCGCCAGCAATTCGTCGTCCGGAAGTCTGCGCACCTCCCTCATGATTTCGGCAATTCCCATGCGGGATTCCTAGCACTTCGCCTGCGGCTTCGCAAGAGCCGACTTTGCCGACTCCGCCCACCACATGACTCCGCGGTCATGTGACATGCGATTCCGCCCATGGCAAGAATCATCCGCTCGTGGCAATCTCCTCGCGTTGGCCGCCACCACCCGCTGATTCCGAAAATGACCACCACCTTCCCAATCTCCACCCCACACCCTGCCGCCCGGTCGGCCACATTCGCCACGGGCAACTTGGTGAGCATCCAGAACAATACGGGCGTTTTCAGGATCCACGGTCCCTCGGCATGGGCGGACACCGGGCGCTCGATGCCGACGCATTGCAACGTGACCGGCCCGAATGGCCGGCTCCACCTCAGGGAATTCACAAAACAGTGGCGGCAATTGACCCTGGGTAGAGCTTGAACAAACACCGCAGGCAATGTCCTCCGAATTTTCCGCTTGAAAGCGTCAAAATAGACGCTAATTAGTCTCCAACCCCATAAAAAATGGGGAACTTCAGGCGATGGAATACCTTAAAACTCACCCGTGGATCAGTTTCAAAATCCGCCTTCCGGCTGACGATCACAAGCTCTGGCTGCGTCTTGGCGAAGTGGCGTCGAAGTGCGAGCACCTCGCCGGAGTTCCTTTGCGTCCGGATATTGCCAAGGAACTGCACCAGATCTTTCTGGCCAAAGGTGTTCTGGCCACGACCGCCATCGAGGGCAATACGTTGAGCGAGGAGCAGGTTAGGCAGCAGATCGCCGGCACGCTGAAGCTTCCCAAGTCCCAACAGTATCTCCAGCAGGAGGTTCAAAACATCCTCGATGTCTGCAACGAGGAGGTGAGAAGGCAGCTCGATGCCGATCCGCAGGCACGCCCTTCGCTCTCGCCGCAGTTGATCAAAGAATATAACGCCGCAGTCTTAAAGGACTTGGAGGTCGAGGATGGTGTGATTCCCGGGAGTTATCGAAATCACTCGGTCGTGATTGGCAGCGTTTATCGCGGAGCACCGGCAGCGGATTGCGAACATCTGGTGGATCGGCTTTGTAAGTGGTTGAACAGTGACGAGTTCGGCTCCCCCGATGACGAGTTCCGAATTCCCCTGGCCCTCGTCAAAGCAGTGCTCGCCCATGTTTATCTGGCGTGGATTCACCCTTTCGGTGACGGAAACGGCAGGACGGCGCGTTTGATCGAATTCCACCTGCTGTTCGCGACCGGCGTCCCGCTTCCGGCCGCTCATCTCCTGAGTGACCATTACAACAAGACCCGCACCGAGTATTACCGACAACTCACGCTCGCCAGCCGCTCTGGAGGGGATCTTCTGCCATTCATCCGCTACGCCCTCGAAGGCTTCCTGGACGGACTGAGGAGTCAGATCAATCTCATCCGCGAGCAGCAAATGAATGTGGCATGGGAAAACTATGTGCATGAACTCTTCCGGGAGATTAAAACCTCACCCACCCAGAAGCGCAGGCGCGAATTGGTTTTGGAAATGAGCCGCCACGACTGGCTGGATGTTTCGAAACTGGAATTGCTCACACCAAGAATCGCGCGCGACTACGCCGCTGCCGGAGATCGCATGCTTCAGCGAGACTTGAATGCGATTTCGAAAATGGGCCTCGTCGAACGCAAATACGGCAAGATCCGGGTAGCCAAACACAAGATCAGAGCCTTCCTTCCGGGGAGAGTGAGATGAAACCTTGAGGCAGTTTAGTTGCCCAATTTACCGAAGTGGTGGCGGAATTCGCTGGACGCGGTTGGTGCGACGAACGTTCTGATTCGAGTGATGCCGAGGCGAAATCAGCGGGTTAAAGCTGATTTCTGCCGGATGATATTCCGAGGCCGAATGTGGAGGGCGGGCCGCAAATTACTATTGGTGGATTTGGCGTTTCTGGTTCCGGACGGCGTGGGAAGGGCCACCACCTGCCGGGTTTGGGGCGACAGGATCCCGGATCTCGCCCAAGAGCCGCGGGCCTCAGGCGGGGATCCATTTTCATCCGAAATCAGGTCACCCGATAGCGCGCCAAACTCACCCCATAAGGAAGGGAGCCCACCTCATAGCGACCCCACTCCACAACATTCGGTGGAGGAAAATAGCGCCGGTTGGGATCGTTTGATGCCTGTTGCTGAGGAGGTTAGAAACAGAGGGCGCACCCATCCGGAAACAACGCGGTCCACCATTCCGAAGCTCTGTGAAGATTCCTTTCTGACCACGGAACAATTTGGAAAGCTGCTTGGATTGAAGCCCAAGGGCATCCGCGATCGTTTCCTGACTCCACTTTTCAAAGAGGGGGGAATTGGAACGACGCTTTCCGCACACCCCGAACCACGAGCAGCAGGCTTATCGGAGGAAATCGTAGCCGTTGCTACGGATTCTCTGCATCGGACCCTGCAATACTCAGATCCACCGCTTCCAAACCACTGGTGAAACCCGCCCGGTCGTGGCGGTCGGCGATGGGAACTGGATCGTATCGGCGGATGAGTTGCCGGAGCTTCCCATGCTGCGGCGCGTCCGGGTGACATCCGAATTCATCGAGATCGATGGCTGGATGTTTCCGCTGTCGTTTGTCACCAAGAGCCTGCTCATTTGGCTTCAGGCGTCATTTCTCCGCTGGGTGGATGAGGACGAAAGCCTGCGAAACCGACAGTGGATCGAGGGCATCGCGGAGGCGTTTCAGGATGGCTTGGCGGGGAAACTGTGACGTGTTTCCATGCGAAAGATGGCATGGCCGAAATGCCTGCCATGAAGATGCCCGAACTCGGCGGTCTGGTGGTCCGCGATGAGCAGCTCGGAGGGGGAAATGCGCGAGATCTCATCGGAGAGTTGTCCAAAGTCCGCGAACTCGGCGATGGTGAACTCGCCGGTGGTGTGATCCACGCAGGCCAGCCCGACGGTTTTTCCATGACGGAAAACGGCGGCGAGGTAGTTCGGCCGCTGGTCGTCGAGCAGTGTGAGGTCGTCGATCGAGCCGGGCGAGAGGATGCGGGCGATTTCGCGTTCGACGAGTTTGCCGGGTTTGGGATCGGAGGTCTGCTCGGCGATGGCGACGCGTTTGTTGGCCTTGAGCAGGCGGGCGATGTAGCCCTGCGCGGCGTGATAGGGCACGCCGCACATCGGGGTGCCGCCGCGTTTGGTGAGGGCCACGTTGAGGATGGGCGCGGCGGTTTTCGCGTCATCGAAAAACATCTCGTAGAAGTCGCCGAGGCGGTAAAACAGGATCACGTCCGCGGGCAGGGATTTCCTCATGGCCATGTATTGGGCCATCATCGGAGTGGCGGCGGGTGCGGACATGCGGCGGAGGGTGGAGGGCTGGGCGCGGGGAATCAAGCGGACGGCTCACGCCGCATCACGGCCTGCCATCGTGGCGAGAGAGTTTGCGGATGCCGCGCTGGAGGAGTTGGGAGTCCACCGAGGAGGATACGGCCTCATCGATGTGAACGGCGAGTTTCTCATCCTTGAACTCGATGGAGTGGAGTTCCCTCGATTCGTCGAATGCGGCGATGAGTTCCTTCATGTCGCGGATTTCCCTGCCATTGACCTTGCTGACGACGAGGTTGCGGAGGCGTTCGTAGCCAACGGTGGCGGGTGTGGGAATCACACCGCTGAGGAAGACGATTCGGTTCACCTTGTCCTCGTATTTCTCCGGGTTTTCATACGCGTCCAGCAGTTCGAGGGGAGCGCGGGATTCCCAGTCGTTGCCGAAGCTTTCCAACAGCGGGCGGCTGAGTTCCTGGAAGACGAGTCCGCCCTTGACCAGGAAGTTCGGCGCGCTGCCGAAGAGGTGGGCGGGAACAAGGCGCTTCGCATCATCGTCCCGGGTGAGGGTGGCCGTGATTTCCAGCGGTTTGCCCCCGCGCAGCAGGGAGAGGGTGACGCTGTCTCCGGTGGCGCGGGTGCCGCGGATCAGGTGCCCCCAGGAGAGGCTGCCGTGCGCGGGATGTTGATAGTATCCGCGGCGGTCGATGGCCTGTCCGTCCACGGCGAGCAGGACATCTCCTTTCATGACACCGGCGGTCTCCGCGGCGCCGCCCTTGCGCACGGTGCGGATGTAGAGCCCGCCCTGGTCGTCCGAGAGCCCGAGCCATTGCCTGAACGAGGAGTCCTCGGTGCCGGCGATCGCCACGCCGAGGCTGGGAAAGCCCCGGTAGCCGCCATTGGATGCTTCTGCCAGAAATCGGGAGACGATCTCGGTGGCGGCCACATCGCAGATCTGGTCCTTGGAGTTGTAACTGATGAGCACGCCGGCGAGTTTTCCATCGCGCAGGACGGGCAGAGAATAACTGCTGGCGGCGCTTTGCATGGATGCCTTGACCATGTAGGTGAGGAAATTCTGTCCGGGCAGGAAACCCGAGGCGAGGTCAACACTCTGGAACACGCCCTGGGTGCGGAGCGGCACACCGTTTTCCTCGACCTGGAGAATCTCAAGCGCGCCCCCGAGATCCGGGGGGGAGGCAAGGGCGATGGGAATGGTTCCCCCGAAGAAACGGTTTCCCTCCTCCCCGCCGGCCGGGCCTAACAGAACGAGGTTGGCCTCGTAGTCGATGGCCACGACCTTCGCCGGGGTGAAGCGGGTTCCATCCACGGATTCGAATTCGATGAAGGTCGCATTCGCGGCGAGTTCCGCGGTGGTGAGCACGCGCTGTGGGGCGACGATGGCGGCAAGCCCGCGGCGTTTGCGGGGAGTGTTCTTCTCCCAAGGCTGCCAGGGGTTCCAATCCTGCAAGGTGGAACTGACTCGGACGACGGATGAGCGGATGTCCGCCGCCGTGGTGGCGGGCACCGCCTCCTCGGCGGGTGCCGGGGTTTCCCGGGTCTCGGGTACGGCCGGTTCCGGCGGTTGGCAGGAAACGAACAAGAGGGCGGGCAGCCAAAGCAGCAAGAAGCGCATGCGGGAGATGCAAACCCTTGTTCAGGCAAACGCAAACCAGAATCTTCGGGAAATTCCCTTTGGTTTTTGGAATCAGCCGGAGCGGGCTCCCCGGCGATTTGGGCAGGCTCGCGGGAATGATTGCGGGGAAGCCGGGGTCTTGGCGGGGTGGTCTTATGGATGCGGAGTCTTCTGGCGGAAATCATGGGAGGAATGGGAATCATGATCCTGTTCCTCCCGTCATTCCCGTCCGGAGCAAGAGCGCGTTCTGCCGCCCCGCGGAGACTACCAGACCCTCCTCTGCTTCCAAAAAGCCGAGGTCATCCATGACATCACGTTCCGATTCGCCCACCGGTATCTCTCCCGCGGTGATCGCACCATCGACCAGATGGTGCAGGCGGCGCGCTCCGGAAAAAAGAACATCCCGGAAGGCAGCAAGGCCGCGCAGACCTCCAAGGAAATGGAGATCAAGCTCACCAACGTCGCGCGGGCCAGCCTGGAGGAACCGCTCGACGGCTACCGCGACTACCTCCGCGTCCGCGAGCATCCTGCCTGGGACAAGAATTCCCGCGAGGCACCCTTCGTCCGCAAGCCCGGACGGTTCACACCGCACACCCACGGGATCCGCCGGGAGTTCATGGAGACCCGTCCGCCGGAAACCATCGCCATCTGCCTGATCCACCAGACCAACCACCTCATCGAACAAGGCGGCCTACGCGAGCGCATGACCCGGGTACGCTTGGCGAGCCGGAACGGAAAACAACAGTGAGCGCGGAAGAAATGGAAATCATAACTCCCATAACTCCCATAACTCCCATAACTCCCATAACTCCCATAACTCCCGTGAGAACCCGGAAGAAAACCCTCACTTCAACCCCAGCACATCCCGCATATCATAAAGCCCCGGCGGCCTGTCGTTCAGCCACAGGGCGGCGCGGACGGCGCCGGCGGCGAAGGTGAGGCGGGAGGAGGCCTTGTGGGTGAGTTCCACGCGCTCGCCATCCGCGGCGAAGATGACGGTGTGGTCGCCGACGACGTCGCCGCCGCGCAGCGTGTGCATGCCGATCTCCTTCGGCTTGCGCGGGCCGATGTTGCCGAGGCGGCCGTGGGAGACATCATTTTGATAACTGGTGCCGGTTTCCCCATTGAGGATTTCCAGGAGGGTGCGCGCGGTGCCCGAGGGCGAATCGATCTTGTGCTTGTGGTGCATCTCGACGACCTCGATGTCGAACCGGTCCTGCCCGAGGATGCGGGCGGCGTGGCGGGTGAGCCAGAAGAGCGTGTTGACGCCGACCGAGTAGTTGGACGCGAAGACGACGGGCAGCGACTTCGCCGCCCCGTGGATGAGGGCGCGCTCCGCATCGGTGTGGCCGGTGGTGCCGATGACGAGGCTGGTGTTGTGTTTCAAGGCGGCTTCGAGGACCTGCCGGGTGAAGGAATGGACGGTGAAGTCGATGGCGCAGCGGGCTTTCGAAAACGCGGCGTCCAGGTCCTCGCCGAGATCGTGGGTGGCGCTGACGTTGACAAGGGGTTCGGCGGCGGCGGCCTGGACGAGTGCCTGGCCCATGCGTCCGGATTTGCCTGTGATGAGTAAGTCGAGCATGTTGTCGGGTTTGGGAATTGACATGATGTGTCAGTCCTCCCAGATCATGTGTTTGAGCTGGAGTTGGGAGGCGCGGGTGGCGGCTTCTTCGGCGCGCGGGCCCTTGAAGGAGGCGATTTTCCTGGCACACGCGACGGCGGCGGGCCAGCGGCGGGCTTTTTCCAGCAGGGCGAGCGCGCGGAAGCCGCAAAGCTCGAAGTAATGCCACTCGGCCGGCGTGCCTTCGGTTTCCAGAACGGAGTAATAGGCGACGAATGCCTGGCGCTCCCGCTTGCCGGAAGGGTCCTTGGGATCGGGGATCTGCTCGAGGGTGCGGCCGCGGAGGTATTGGAGACGGCTGAAGACCGCGGGCTGGGTCTCGGCATGGACCAGCAACCGGTCATAGATGGCGAGCGCCTCCTCCAGCGTGGCGGGGTTCGAACCGCTGCCGGCATACAGGGCCTCGCCTAACAGAATGCCGGCGGGCAGGTGGAGGGGATCCTTGGCATCGAGGGAGCGGAACCATTTGCCCAGGAAGTCCGCCGCTTCCGGGATGCGGTTCATGTCGATGAGCAGGCGGGCCTTTTCCAAACGGGCGAGCGGCGAGACCTGCCCTTTGGCGGCGATGGCATTGTCGAACAAAACCAGCGCCTCCTGCTGGGACTGGGTGGTGGCCACCAGCGCGGCCGAGCGCGCGGCAAGCAGCCACGCGACCTGGGCACGGGCCGGATCGGTATCGCTCGCGGCGAGTTTTTCCAAAACGAGGCGGGCGTCGTTATAACTGCGCGTTTCGAACAGATTGCGCCCGAGCGCGAACATCGCCTCGGGCGTGGCGTCATCCGCGGGGAAGCCATCGATCAAGGTCTTGGCGGCGGCGATGGCCGCGGGCGGATCACCGGAGAGGTCTTCGATTCGCAAGCGGACCAAAGCCAGGCGCGCGGCGGAGGGACCGGCCGGGGCGGGCTGCATGGCGGCGATGGTATCCAATTGGGCACGGGCGAAGGAAAGGTCCGGGGAGGCTCCGGCGAGCGCGGCCTCGGCGGCGGCAAGCCGCGCTTCCGGAACACGGGGGTGAACGGGCTCGCGGGTGAGGAAATCCTCAAGTGCGGCGCGGCGTTTCGCGGCATCCGGCTGGGCCAGCGCCCGCTCGAGTTCCAGATCGGCGGAGATGGCGGGGTCGGTTTCCTCGTTTTGCTGTTGGATGGTGGCCGTCTCCGAATTCGCGGCGAGGCGGATGATGGCGGCATTGAGCCGCGCGGCGCGGGCATCACGGGTGCCGAGGTTTTCCGCAGCCGACTCGAAGAGCGTGGCGGCGCGGGCAACATCGCCGCTATCAAATGCGGCGCGCGCTTCCACAAAGGCAGCCTCGCCTTTCAAGCGGGGCAGGGCCGGGGTTTCCCGCAATGCGTCCAACAGGTATGCGGCGGTCTCGTGACGTCCTTCCGCCAGGGCCTGGCGGGCGAGCAGGAAGAGCGCGTCACCCACCAGCGGATGGCGGGGAAACTCCAGACGGAGACGGGTAAGCAGCCGTTTGGCCTCGGCCTGCGTGACGGGAGTGCCGCTGCGCATGAGTCCCACCGCGCGGAGATACAATGCGTGGGCAAGAAGCGGAGCGGACGGCGGATCCGAGTCATCGAAGGCCCAGGCTCCGGCGGCGTCGCCATCCAGGGAGGAGGCGATGCCGGTGGCAGGAAGTTCGGCGGCGGTGATCCATTGGGAGAGGCGATCGAGGATGGGATCGGCGGGCGCGGGTGACTCGGGCAACAAATCCCCAAGCGCCTTGAAGAGAGAGGCGAGTTGCCCGGAATCCGGGTGATTCTGGATGAAATCCAGCAGCAGGTTGGCTGCGGCATCCGGCGTGCCCATCGCCTGCAGGGCGGTGGCGAGCCCAACGACGGCGAGGTGGTGGAAACGCTGCGATTGCCCGCTGGGTTGCGTGAGAAGCGACTGGAAACGGTCGGCCGCTTCCTGGTGGTGTTGTTCCTCGATGAGGAGCGAGGCATCAAGGAACTGCGCGAGCGCACGGTCGGATTCCGCCAGTGATTCGGGACCGGGAAGGATCTCGCGCGCCTCCTTGAATCGACCGAGGGCCAGCAGGATTTCGACCTGTCGCAAACGGGAGCGGAATGACTCGGGATGCTTCGGATTTCCGGCGATGACCGAAAGCGTGGCCAGCGCGTCCTGGGCCTGATCCAGCGCGAGTTGGAGATTGGCGGTGGTGAAGACCGCTTCGGCATGATGCGGGGTCTCGTCATCCTCGACCAGTGGCAGGAATCGGTTCAAGGCATCGCCGAAGCGCTTTTGCGCGGCGAGCGCCTGCCCCTGCCAGAATGCCGTTTCGGGGTGCCTGGCGACAAACGATTCGGAGAGTAGCGCAAAGGCCTCGGCCGGGCGGTCGCCATGGATCCAGGCCTCGGCCAAACGGATGGCCAACTCCGCCTTCTCCGCGGCCGGGAGGTTTTTCCGTGCGAGACTGCCCTCGAAGTGAGACGCGGCGACTTCCCACAATCCGGCCGCCAGCGCGTCCCGTCCCTTGCGGATGGCAGGGTCCGCCTCCCCTGCGGCCAGCATCGTTTGCAGGGCGAAGAGAGCGGCGGGAATGAAGGGTCGCCAAGGCATTGACGCGCGGAGCATGGAGCCGGACGGCCGTCATGGCCAGTCCGGATGCGGCCCCGGACGGGGGAAAAATCACTGGCAGGTTCCGAACATCCGGTCGCCCGCATCACCCAGCCCGGGAAGGATGTAGCCTTTTTCGTTCAGGCAGCGGTCGAGCGCGGCGGCGTAAACGGGCACCTCCGGGTATGCCGTCTCCATCACGGCCACCCCTTCCGGCGAGGCCACGAGGCAGGCGAACCGGACGTTTCCCGCACCGGCCTCCCTCATGCGGCGCACCGCTTCCACGGCCGAGCCGCCGGTCGCAAGCATCGGATCGAGAACGATGATGTCCCTCTCGTGCAGCGAGGGCGGATGTTTCATGTAATACGGCTCCGGCAGTAAGGTCCGCTCGTTGCGGGCCAGGCCGATGTGCGCCACCGATGCCTGAGGCATGAGATCGAGAAATCCGTCAAGAAACGCCAGCCCCGCCCGCAATACGGGCACCAGGGTGATGCCGCGGGCAAGGTGCCTGCCGGAAGTGATCTCCAGCGGCGTCGCGCAGGGCACCACATGGGTTTCCAATCCTTCGGTCACGAACGGCACCATCAGCGAGGCGATCCGGCGCATGCGCTGGCGGAACTCGGCGGACCCGCAAGCCGGCTCGCGCAAACGGGTAAGCTCATCGGCGATCAGCGGGTGGTCGATGGTCCGGAACATGGCTATTTGGCTAGGAGTTTCTTCAATTCCGCCGCAGGGATGTGCAACATGGCGGCAGCCTCCTTGATGTCGCCACCGCCGCGTTCCAAAGCGCGGCCGGCCGTTTCCCGGATGATCCAATCCAGCAGGCTGCCATCGGACGGTGCGATGTTGATCAACTGGTCAATCGCCTGCGCAATCATCGCCGGCGACTTCGCCGGAGCCGATGCCAGCGGAATGTCCGAGGGCAGCAGGATGTTGGACGCGGCAAGGGCGCAGGCACGGGCGATGGTGTTCTCCAGCTCGCGCACATTTCCCGGCCAAGTGTGGGACTGAAGCAGGTTCACCGCCTCCGCCGCGAGCCGGATGCGGGCCATGCCGTTCTTGCGCGTGATCCGCTGCAGGAAAAACTCCGCCAGCAGCGGGATGTCCTCCACGCGCTCACGCAAGGGCGGAATGCGTATTTCCACCACGTTGAGCCGGTAATACAGATCCTCGCGGAAGCGCCCCGCAGCGACCTCCTCCGCCAGATTCTTATGGGTCGCCGCGATGATCCGCACATCGGTCGTGATCGTTTCGTTGGATCCCACACGGGAAAACGAGCCGTCCTGGAGCACCCGCAGCAGCTTCACCTGAATCGACAGCGGCATGTCGCCGATTTCATCCAGAAACAAGGTGCCGCCATCCGCCTGCTCGAAGCGCCCGGCACGACGGGCGATGGCACCGGTGAAAGAACCCTTCTCGTGACCGAAAAGCTCGCTCTCCAGAAGATTCTCAGGGATCGCCCCGCAGTTGATGGTGATCATCTCCTTCTGGCGGCGCGGGCTGTATTCATGCACCGCCTTGGCCACCAATTCCTTGCCGGTGCCACTCTCACCGGCGATCAGCACCGGCGCGTCCGACCGGGCAACCCGGCCCACCAGCTTGAAAACCTCCTGCAGCGCGCGCGAAACGCCGATCATTTTCACCCTGCCGTCGTGTTTCGGCAGTTCGGCCGCCGGCCTGTCCGCCGAGCGGCGGTCCTCCTGCGTCTGAAGCGCGGACTCCACCACCGGGCGCAACTCGAAGGCCAGCGACTCCTTGCGCAGCACATCATGCGCGCCACGCTGGGTCGCCTCAATGATTTGGCCCGTCGTCGGGAAACCCGCCGTCAGAATCACCAGCGTCTGCGGGCTCTGCTGCAAGGTGCGGCCGAGCAGTTCCATGCCGTCGAACGGCTCCATCTCCATCGCCGCCACCACCACCGCCACCTCGGTTTTAGCGATCACCTTCAGGGCGTTGGCCGCGTTGTCGCATCGCAGGATCCGCAGATCCTTGGCGGTCAAATGTTTCGTCGCCCATTCCAGGAAATCCAGATCGGGGTCAACCAGCAGCAAGGTGTCTTCGGCGGGAGCTTCGGGCATCGCGGGCGCGGCCGAGTCAAGCGGGCGGCCCGTGCCTTGACACGAAAAAAAACGCCGCCGCCGCCCGGCCCGCAAACCGCCGGGTTTTCCGCCGCATTTTCCGCCTCGAAAGCGCCGCGCGTTCCATGCGGACAGAGGAAACCCGGCGCTCAGTCCCCGCGGCAAATGGTGCCGTCCCTGATCACCAGCGTCCGGTCCCCCGCCGTCGCGAGATTCCGGTCGTGCGTCACCACCACCAGGGTCACGTGATGCTCCGTCGCCAGATCCATCAGGATGCGCATGATCTCCACGCCGTTGCGGGAGTCCAGGTTTCCGGTGGGCTCGTCGGCGAAAAGCACCTTCGGCTCGTTGACGATGGCGCGGGCGATCGCCACCCGTTGCTGCTCCCCTCCGGAAAGCTCCGCCGGCAAATGTTCCGCCCGGTCGGCCAGGCCCACCCGCTCAAGCGCCCGGAGCGCCGCCTCCGTGGTGTTCCGCCCGGCGATCGCTCCCGGCACCGCCACGTTTTCCAAGGCGGTCAGCTCCGGTAGCAGATGATAGTTCTGGAAAACATATCCGATCTCCCGGTTGCGAAACTCCGCCTGCCGCTTGCGGGCCATCGCATACAGATCCACCCCATCAATATGCACGCTCCCGCGCTCCGGACTCTCCAGCCCGGCCAATGTGTATAGCAGCGTGGTCTTGCCCGCCCCGCTGGGACCGCACAGGAAAACGCGCTCGCCACGCCGGATTTCCAGATCGATCCCCTGAAGCACCTCGATGGTCTTCCGGCCGATCCGGTAGCCGCGGTGGAGATCCACCGTCCTGATCATCACTTCCTGCATGGCGGAAAACTGTGCCCCCACCGCCCCGGACGCAAGGCCATAGCGGCGGATTGACACCTCACGCCGGCCCGTCATGTTAGATCCAGTGAGCGAGAACGCCCATACACGCCGGCCCCTCAAATCCCGCGGCACCGCCTGGGCCGGATACTTTTCCCGCAGGATGCTCGCCCTCGGGCTGCGCCCAAACACCGTTTCACTCATCGGCATCGGATTCGCCGCCATGGCCGGAGCCGCAATGACACTCAGCGGCCGCATTGAAACCCCGTGGCCACTCTGGCTGGCGGCGGCCTTCCTGGTCCAGCTCCGTCTCTTCTGCAACCTCATGGACGGACTGCTCGCCGTCGAAGGCGGGCTGAAATCCCCAACCGGCGAGCTGTTCAACGAACTTCCCGACCGCATCGAGGACGCCCTCATCCTCGTCCCGCTAGGCTATGCGGGGGGCACCGGCCTGTCAGTAGCCCTCGGCTGGGCCGCCGCCTGCGGAGCCGTCGCCACCGCATACATCCGCGCCGTCGGTGCGGGACTCACCGGCAGCCATGATTTCCGCGGCCCCATGGCCAAACCGCATCGCATGGCGGCCGTCACCGCCATATGCCTTCTCCTCGCCGGCCTCCACGCGGCCAGGCAGCCCTTTGATCCGATCCCCTGGGGCCTCGCACTGATCAATCTCGGCATCGCCATCACCTGCATCCGCCGCATCCACCGCATCGCCCGCAACCTCCACTCCCCGCCTCCATGAGCACCCGTCTTCAATTCGATGCCGACGACGGCACCCCGCTCCACTACAAAACCTGGAACACCGAGGATGCCACCCACGCCCTGGTCCTCCTTCATCGCGGCCACGAACACGCGGATCGCTGGGATACGGTCATCCCCGGCCTCACCATGCCGCACACCGCCATCTTCGCATGGGAGGCGCGCGGCCACGGCCAATCGCCGGGAGAACGCGGACACGCGCCCGGTTTCATGCAATATGTCCGGGATCTCGACGCCTTCTTCCGCCACCTCCGCCACCACCACGGCCTGGTGCCCGGGCGCACCGTGGTCATCGCCCACAGCGTCGGCGCGGTCATCGCCGCCACCTGGGTCCACGACTTCGCTCCACTCATCGCGGGACTGGTCCTTGCCACCCCCGCGCTCGATGTGAACCTGATCGTGCCCGGCGCGCTCGCATCCATCCGCGTGATGGCGAAGCTCAATCCCCGCGCCACCATCAAGAGTTATGTCCGCGGCTCCTGGCTCACACGGGACACCCACGCCGCCGCCACTTATGATGCGGACACCGCCATCTCAAAGGACATCTCGGCGGTCATCCTCGCCGATCTCTTCGATACCGGCAAACGCGTCACCTCGGACGCCGCCGTCATGGACCGCCCGCTGCTGGTGTTTTCCGCCGGAGCCGACCGCGTCGTCAAACGCGGCGCCATCGATTCGTTCTATCGGAATTACGGCGGCGATCAGAAAGTCCACCTCACCCTCAGGGGAGCGCGCCACGCCGTGTTCCACGACCTCTGCCGGGACCAGGTCACCGGCGCGATCAAACGCTTCGCCGCCCGTTGCTTCTCCACCTTCGCGCCGCCCCAACTCGAATCCGACCTCTCCCACCCCGAGACCAACGCCGAGCACGCCTCACTCCTGAAACCCCTCCCCTCCCCCTCGTTCAAGAGCCTCTCCTTCATCATCCGGCGCGCATTGCTCGGATCCGTCGGCAAACTCAGCGAGGGCATCCGCATCGGCCACGCCACCGGTTTCGACTCCGGCGAATCGCTCGATCACGTCTATCTCAACAAGGCGCGCGGAAAACTTCTGTTAGGAAGGGTCATCGACCGCGGCTACCTCGACGCCATCGGCTGGCGCGGCATCCGCCAGCGCCGCTCCCGCATGAACGAGGCGCTGCGCTTCACCCTCCGCGAAACCCGCGAGGCCGGCCTGCCCCACGAACTCATGGACATCGCCGGCGGCGCGGGACGCTACCTGCTCGACATCCTCGAAGATCCCGCCGTCGGAGCCGGACTGCATGTGCTGTGCCGGGACTGGAGCGTGAGCGCGCTCGATACCGGCCGCGCCGAAGCCCTGCGCCGGGGACTCGACAACCGCATCGACCACCTGCGCGGCGATGCCTTCGATCCCGATTCGCTGGCCTCCGTCGAGCCGAAACCCTCCGTCGCCGTGGTTTCCGGACTCTACGAACTCTTTCCCGAGAACGCCCGGCCGCGCCGTTCCCTCGCCGGATTGTTCGAAGCTGTTAGGCCGGGCGGCTGGCTTATTTATACCGGCCAGCCATGGCATCCGCAGGTCGAAATGATCGCCCGCACCCTCACCAACCGCGATGGCAACTACTGGGTCATGCGTCGTCGTCCGCAGGGCGAGATGGACGCCCTGGTCGAGGAAGCCGGATTCCGCAAGGAACGCCAGTGGATCGATGACTTCGGCATCTTCACCGTAAGCGCCGCCCGCCGGCCCGAGACATGAACCGGGCACCTCGCGAACCCGGACTCCTGTGGCCCGCCCTCTGGCGCATGGCCCTCGCAGGCGCGGCGTTCATCATCGTCTACGGCGGATGCAACCGTTTCACCGCGAGCCGCGCCGATGTCGGCGCCTGGATGTGGGAATGGGAACGCCACATCCCCTTCATCCGTGAAATGGTGGTGCCCTACTGGTCTCTGGACCTGTTTTTCTGCGGAGCCTTCCTTCTCTGCTCCAGCCGGCTGGAATTGAACCTCCTCACCAAACGGCTGATCGCCGTGACGGCGCTCAGCGGTGTTTGTTTCCTGCTCTTCCCCCTCAAGCTCGCCCTTCCCCGGCCGGAGCCGGAGGGATGGACCGCCCCCTTGTTCCGCGCGCTCTACGCCAACGACATGCCATACAACATGGCGCCCTCGCTGCACATCAGCCTGCGCTCGCTGGTCTGGGTCTTCTACGGCACGATCCTCCGGGGCCGGCTGCGGCGGATCGCCAAGATCTGGTTCATTCTCATCGGCGCGTCCACACTGCTGGTTTGGCAACACCATCTGATAGATGTGGCCACCGGGTTTCTCATGGGCTGGCTGGTGGCCGCCCTCATCCCGGATCCCCGCCAACACGCCGGGGGAACCCCTTCGCCAGGACTCGCCTTGCGCTACGGGGCGGGAACCGCCGCGTGCGCCGCGCTCGCCGTGTGGTGGTTCGGATTCGCATGGCCTGCGGTATCGCTCGGCATCATCTCGCTCGCCTACGCCACCGGCCGCCCGGGGCTGTTAGGCAAGGAGAACGGCACGCTCTCCCCATCCGCGGAATGGTGCCTCCTGCCCGCCCTGGCCGTCACCAGACTGATCCAGCGGAAGTGGTGGAAACACCAACCCGCGCGCACCGCCGTCTCGCCCGGAGTTTTCATCGGCCGCATGCCGACCACCCGCGATGCCATCGCCATGCTCGATGAGGGACCCCTCGCGGTGCTCGACCTCACACCGGACTCAAACGCTCCGCCCCCCTTCCGCGAACACGCGATCTATCGGAACGTGCCCATGCTCGATCTCGTCAACCCTTCCGGGCAGGCGCTTCGCGAGTGCATGGATTTCCTCCATCGTCACAACGGACAGCGCCCGGTCCTGATCCACTGCCAACTCGGCCTGCAACGGTCCGCGGCGGTCGCGCTCCGCTGGTTGACCGAATCCGGAGCGGCCGCGGATGAGAATGAGGCCCGCCGAATCCTCCGCAACGCCCAACCCGGCGCACTGGTCTGATCACCGAAACACCCGGCCACAGGACAATTACAAGAGACAGAAATTATTTATTTCCGCTTGCATTGTGGCGGGAGTGGGGTATGTGGGATGCATGGCACGCGCGCGATGGATTGTTCCCTGGGCGGATTCGGAGACGAAGCCGGC
>CAZKQK010000112.1:0-18625 GCA_964554865.1 uncultured Luteolibacter sp.
CAACCATAGCTGGCGAATGGACGGCGTCAAGTTTTTAGGTTAACACTTATGGGGTCATGCCCTCCCCCCTGCCCGCCAAGCGGATGGCGGATGATCCGAAAACCCCATTGGTTGCCGATTGACGATTGTTGATTTGACGGATTACCGGCGCGGTCCCCGGACGGGCCTGGAGGGTGATCTCCGGTTCCGCTTGAGATCATTGCCACCGGTGAAACCGAAACCGTCCGCGCGCGGGATCCGCCAACAGGTGGAGGGCCGGAGCGCAGGTTCACCCGGCCGCGATTGAGGCCCGCTCACTCCGCCTCCCCAAGCCAGTTGCCTATCCTTTCCCTGATCCGCGCGAGGGCGGCCGCGGCGGGGGTGCCCGGCGGGAAGCCGAGGGCGGAAAGTTCTGTTAGAGCGATCTCGTCCCGCTTCCTGCGTTCCGCGATGGATGGCGGCCTTGCCGGCGCGCTGAAGAGGCGGTTGCCGTGGAGAAGGTTGCCATTGGGGAAGAGCGAGGCGAATTGTTCCATCTCCGCGCCCTCGGGCAGGGAGCCGAGATATGCGGTGAAACGGGCGCGCTGCGGGGCATCGGTCAGGTCGAGCCGCGACATGAGCGACGCGCGTTGTTCCGGATCCAGGTCACCGAGATCAAGGGCAGCGAGCAGCGAGGGATCTCGCGTGACGATGCGGTCCAGCGCGATCATGCAGGCGCGGGAAAGTCGCGGTTGATCCGTGGCGGCGGCCTTGACTTCAAGGAGGATGGCGGCCCCCTCGTCCGGCGGCAGAAGCAGGGCGGCGTCCATGGTTTCCAGAAAACCGGGAGCCGCCCGCTCGCGCCACGGTTTCTCGCGGACCATGCGGGAGAAGCGTTCGGCGAATTCGGCCGCAAGATCGCCATCCAGGTCGCTCCACGCGAGGTTGCGCAGGGCGATGGCGTATTCGTCCGCCGAGGTCCGGCGGTCCATGACCTCGCGGGAAACGGCGAGGGCTAGCTCCGGATCGACGGACGGCAGCATATCTAACAAAAACATCCGCAGGCCGGGCGCTGATCCGAGATTGCCACCGGCGGAAACCGAAAACGGCAGCCCGGTGTCGGCGTCGTCACCGGATTCGAGATAAGTCCGCAGCGCGGAGGAAACGGCGGCCGGGTCGCCCGACCGGAGCCGCTTGCCGAGATCGCGCAGGATGGAAGCCGGGGGACCGGCATCCGGTGATTCGCGCAGCGCGGCGGCGGCGGATGTGATCGAACGCAGCGGTTCCCCGGTGCGGTCATCATCCGCTGCCGCCAAGCGGGCAATGCCGGACGACCGGGATTTTTCCGTTAGAGCGGACGATGGCCTCTCCCCTTCCCTGTTTTCCCTGGCGGTGCCGCTCCCTTGACGCCTGGGCGCGAGATGAACGGCGATGGCGATGAGCGCCAATCCGGCGAGCGGCGCGGCGAGCCTGCGGGCGGCGGATTTCATGATTTCCTGACGGTCATCAGAGTGCGCTGATGGTGAGCGCGCAGTTTTCGAAAACCCCTTTCGCTCCACCCGCGGCGTCGCGGATGAAAAGTTTCCAGGTGCCGTTGGGATTGATCCCGGAATACGCGCCGCTGAGATCCATCGATGAAACCGTCAAGGCCCCGGCGCCGGCGCCGCGTTTCGTGATCCAGCGGGTTTTCCCGGAGGGGGACAGCAGATAGACATCGAGTTCGCCGCGCTTGGCGGTGGTGACGGAGAGACTGAGGCGGATGGCGCTGATGGTGCCGGTGAATCCGCTCACCGGGATGGATCGCGCGATGTAGGAGCCGTCCGGAAGATTGGTGCGGTTGGCATTGCGGAAAGTTTGCGTCCTGTCCCCAAGCCCGAGCGCGTATCCGGACAATGAGTGGGAAGCGAGATCGAGCGCCCGCACGCCCGCCAGGCGTTTCCAGCCCGATACGAGGATGCCGGCAAGAGCCTCCGTGCCGTTTTTTCTGACAAAGACCGGGCCGCCGCTGTTTCCGGGGCCGGTGGAGACATTGCGGAACTCGTGATAGGCGTCGCGCAGCTTCCGTGAGCGGTTATTGAACCACCCGGTCGAGTGCTGGAAACAATGGCCGCGCGCGCCGGTGAAATCGACCTCGCTGGGGTAGCCAACGATGCGCTTGGGAAGCGCGGAACGCACGGCGGCCCCGCCGGTACGCATGGCGGGCATGGCGGGACCGAACGACGAGTTGCCATAGAGCACCGTGAAATCGGATGCGAAAGCGCGGTTGGTCTCGCCGCCCACGGTTTTCGAGGCGTCCGAGTAGCTGGTGAAGTAATGCAAACCGCGCGGCGACGCGCCCTGCGAGGGCCTGGGATAGTCCCTGGCGTGCCAATTCCGATAGAAGATATGATCCGTGGCCCAGCGGCCGTTGGCATAAAAGACATGGGCGCAGGAAAAGATCAGCTTCGGATCGCGGGCAACCACTCCGCTGCCGCGGTACCATGATCCGCCCACCTTGGATTCGAAGAGCCCGGTGGAGGCGTTCGCCCGCCCCTGTTTCGAATGGTAAACGGGGGCCGCGACCGCGGAATGGAGTCCTGCGGCGAGGAAGAGCCAGGCGATGGGCGGGCAGGCGGGCATTCCGGGACGGTTTAGCGGATTGGCGGCGCGTTGGAAAGGCAATCCTCAGGGTGCGATTTCGAGGCGGTGGCGGCGCGGCGAGGAATCGACCCCGGCGGACCAGGCGTCGATGCCGCTTTAGGGCGGGTAGGCGGATTGTTTTCCGCCGCCCTTCATCCCGGACTCCGTGCGGCTTGCAGTGGAGGCTGTAGATCGGTGGAAAGTCCGCTTGGGGGGATTTCCAGTCCGAGTGATGGGCTCCCCCGCTGTCCCGTATCAGTCCACCGGATTGTATGTCACCCCTTGTCCGCCCATCGTTCCCATGTCCATTTTCCAGTGAAGTTTCCCATCAATGACCTCCCAATGGATGGATCTCATGGTGACACTTCGCCTTCCCGGCGGCAAAATCTCCCGCCCTGTCCGGAGATCGATCCTTCCTGTTTCATGACGTTCCAAATCCGCTCCGACAGGTTCGTATGGAGCCCCATCCTTCCGGGATTCCTCACTCGGGACGATACCTATCCAAACGGCATGATAACAACCGTCCGGATTGATGCTCACGGTGGTGATGCACACCGGTCCCTCACGCCCCATATGGATCATGTCGGCCCAGGCCCCGACCAGCGGTGACACCCACCCGGCAGCCTCGCCCGGCGGCGGAACCACCGGGTCCGGGGAAAGCCGGAAGACCCTGCGGTCCCTTCCGTCTTCCTCCGATTTCATGATTTCCCGATAGCGAAGCCCGTTGAATTTCATCGTGGTGATGGTTTTCCCGCCGGATTTTCCCTTGGGAACGGTCGCCACGATGTCATCCATCCACCCTTCCGTCTGCCTGAACAGCGAGAATTCGCCATCCAACCAGCCGATCCACTCCCATTCGCCATCGAACTTCCGGATAATCCGGTGTCTGGGAATTTTCCCCTTCCGCTTGTCCCGCACGATGACCTCGTTCTCCCCGTCGCGATCAAGGTCCACCTCGAAGCCGCGCCATTCCGCGGTCCCCTCGGTCAAATGGAGGTCTCCGAACGCGAAGGCCTCCTTCGATTCCGTCGGCAGTTCGATCGTCGGTCTGCCCTCGGAAGAGAACCAGGCGGGGGCGGAAGCTCCGGTCATTACGGGATCTTCCCCGTCGCCCCGCGCGCTTCCGGTTCGCGCTCCGGCGCTTCTCACGAATCCGCCGGACTGGAATTCCGCCGGTTCTTTTCCATCACCCGCATTGCCGGTTCTGTTCCCCGGTGAATCGCATCCGGAAAAATGCAAACAAACAAGGATGACGGACAGACGCGGGTTCATTGTTTCGAATGGTATCTTTCCCCGGGGGCTTTGCCCGGGTCCGAAGCGGGAGGAGGAGTGACCGTTCCGCCGGATTCCACCCACTTACGTTTGAACTCCTCAAGTTCTTCAGGCGTCATTTCCTCGAAGCTCTTGACCTGCTTCTCATGCTGCTCCACCTGTTCGCGGATTCGTGCATGGATCTCGTCTTCCCCGGTCAATTTGGGGCGCGGACCGTAGCGATCACGGTGTTGCTTCAGAGCCGGCAGACAGATCGTTTTGCGTTTCCCGTCATCCTCACCCCCGTGCAGCTCGCAGTGAAGGGTGTAGATCAGCGGAAAATCCGCTTGGGGGGATTTCCAGTTGGAGTGATAGGCCTCAAGTTCGACCTCCACCACCTCCATGCGCTCGCATTCGATCGGATCCTGCACCCATGCGAAGCCGTCGCGCAATGCGGCATCCAGTTCATCGCGAGACAACACCGGAAAATCCCCGATCTTTTCCCACGCCCTCAGGCAGCCCATCACACTACAGAACTCGCCACCATCCCCGATGCTGAACATCAGGTTGCCGCCAAAGCCCGACCAGAAGGCCGGGAGGCCGCCAATCTGTTGCACAAACCGAAGCTCCTGCCCGAAATGGGCGATGACATTCTCCCTGGTGACCGGGTGGATTCGGGAAACTCTTCCAGTCATCGCCTGAACCTCGAAGCCCTCGGGCCAATCACCCTGGCGGGAAAACTCACTCTCATCGATTCCGAGCTTTTTCATCCACTCCCGGCAAATCGCCATGCTTTCCTCGCGTGTGGCAAGCGGCTTGACCACGGCCATCTTGTGCTCGTCACGCTCGAACTTATTCAGCATGGAAAGCCCGAAATAGAAGTAACGGAGCCTGGGGTTCCCGGCGGCCCCCATGAATTTGCCGTCGTCGGTATTGCTGTAGCGGAAGGCTCCGTCGCCCGGTTTGCCGATCAGGTTGCCCCTTGGATCGACCTTGTCGGGTTTCATGCCCCGGCGCTCGGCCTCCGATTTGATCCGTGACATGTCCATCGGCCGGGTGACCACCTTGCAAACCGGGACCGGTTCGCGGAACCAGCGGCTGTCGGCACTCCAGGTGATTTCCTTGAACACCAAATGATGCGGACGCCGGGAACCGAGTTCGCGCTCGGGGACCAGCCCGATTGGCACCTCGGCAGCCGGGGAAACCAGACCGCAGAGCAAAAACAACAACCTTGGGATGAAGCGCTTCATGGGTTGAAATCCGTTTCCTCCGGTTCTGCTTGCGAAGCATGTGCCTCTTCGGGACTCGCGGTCAAGCCGCGCCATGCACCCTGGCGGCGCGGGTCACCGCCCGCCTTCACCTCCGGGTTTCACGTCGTTTCCTGACGGCCCCGCTTTCTCCTTTCCGGGAGGAGGAGTGACCGTTCCACCGGATTCCACCCACTTCCGGTTGAACTCCTCAAGTTCTTCTGGCGTCATTTCCTCGAAGCTCTTGGCCTGCTTCTCATGCTGCTCCACCTGTTCGCGGATTCGGGCATGGACCTTGTCTTCCCCGGTCAATTTGGGGCGCGGACCGTAGCGATCACGGTGTTGCTTCAGGGCGGGCAGACAGATCGTTTTGCGTTTCCCGTCATCCTCACCCCCGTGCAGCTCGCAGTGAAGGGTGTAGATCAGCGGAAAATCCGCTTGGGGGGATTTCCAGTTGGAGTGATAGGCCTCAAGTTCGACCTCCACCACCTCCATGCGCTCGCATTCGATCGGATCCTGCACCCATGCGAAGCCGTCGCGCAATGCGGCATCCAGTTCATCGCGAGACAACACCGGAAAATCCCCGATCTTTTCCCACGCCCTCAGGCAGCCCATCACACTACAGAACTCGCCACCATCCCCGATGCTGAACATCAGGTTGCCGCCAAAGCCCGACCAGAAGGCCGGGAGGCCGCCAATCTGTTGCACAAACCGAAGCTCCTGCCCGAAATGGGCGATGACATTCTCCCTGGTGACCGGGTGGATTCGGGAAACTCTTCCAGTCATCGCCTGAACCTCGAAGCCCTCGGGCCAATCACCCTGGCGGGAAAACTCACTCTCATCGATTCCGAGCTTTTTCATCCACTCCCGGCAAATCGCCATGCTTTCCTCGCGTGTGGCAAGCGGCTTGACCACGGCCATCTTGTGCTCGTCACGCTCGAACTTATTCAGCATGGAAAGCCCGAAATAGAAGTAACGGAGCCTGGGGTTCCCGGCGGCCCCCATGAATTTGCCGTCGTCGGTATTGCTGTAGCGGAAGGCTCCGTCGCCCGGTTTGCCGATCAGGTTGCCCCTTGGATCGACCTTGTCGGGTTTCATGCCCCGGCGCTCGGCCTCCGATTTGATCCGTGACATGTCCATCGGCCGGGTGACCACCTTGCAAACCGGGACCGGTTCGCGGAACCAGCGGCTGTCGGCACTCCAGGTGATTTCCTTGAACACCAAATGATGCGGACGCCGGGAACCGAGTTCGCGCTCGGGGACCAGCCCGATTGGCACCTCGGCAGCCGGGGAAACCAGACCGCAGAGCAAAAACAACAACCTTGGGATGAAGCGCTTCATGGGTTGAAATCCGTTTCCTCAAGCTCTGCCTGTGAGGCGTGTTCCTGTAGTGCCGGGATATTGAGATGCTTCACTCCATAGATGGTATCCCCTTTACACTCCGGCCAATACACGGCTCGCGCCACATGCTTAAATTTCCTGTTGGATGACTCTTTCCAAACGTAACCCCAGGCATTTACCACCGTCCCATCGCGGAATTCCTCATCCGGAATCTTGTGAACCAGCCCCTCGCTGAGCAAGCCGCCCATTCCGGCCTCAAGCTCGATTCTCGAACTGTAGCCGCAGAGCACCCGCAGGCCGTCGCCGAAGGGCAGGGTGCCATTTGCCTTGCACTGGCTGTATATCGCGTGTTCTCCCTCATCGGTAAACGAGTTACACGTCATCAGGAACATCCATTTCAGCTTGCCGGC
Source organism: uncultured Luteolibacter sp. (assembly GCA_964554865.1). Lineage (GTDB taxonomy): Bacteria > Verrucomicrobiota > Verrucomicrobiia > Verrucomicrobiales > Akkermansiaceae > Luteolibacter. Next base: position 6,827 of record CAZKQK010000112.1, read on the forward strand.
AGACCCGTACTTCGGAATGGCCGCGCTCTCCACCCAATAGGTCGCGCCGGTCGCCCGGCTCTGGACAAGCGGATAGTAGCTTTGCGGTGGGCGGGTGATCGTGGAACCGTCGGGCTGCGTCGCGGTTCCGCCCGCGCAGGCGGCCCCGTGCCCGATGAAGACACCCAGATCATAATTATTGAAAGGATTTCCGCCAGCGGCGAATGCCGCGACAGGATCCGGGATCGGGTCTTTATGCTTCCACTCGCTCTGCCAGAAGTGGACTTTCCACTTTCCGGTGTCTGACAAGCCGAAAACGCTTTTTTCCCTTCCGCGCATTTCATCGACAATGTTGAATGGCGAGGCCAGGGGATCCCAAGGTCCCCAGGATTTCAAAAGCGTGGAGCCGCCAGTGCTCGTGAATTGCTGCGCCCATGAGGGGGCGTAGTTCGCGTAAGAGAAACCAAGCTCCCATCTGCCCATTGTCTCCGTGAGGCAGAGCGCGTCCCAGGTCCGCTGTCCGGCGGCGATGAGGTGCACCCCTTGGTCGAAACCCGCGCCGCCGTAGTTGAGTTCCACCGTGTAGCTGCCGCCCTCGACCAGCGAGCCGCTCTGGTTGGTGCCGTCCCACACCTGGCGGAACTTCAAGGGATAGTCTTCCAAACCCCAATCCCATCTCCTCACCAGCGCCCCATTCTCGTCAAGAATCTGGATGTATCCGCCGCCATGAGGATCAAAGGGGATGTCCACCGCGATCAGACTGTCAACCGGCAGATCCGGATCGTTGGGGGCGATCTGCGTGTCACTCACGCGGAATCCGATTCCCCGGGTCTGCGAGGCTATCATATTGAAGGTCCACGGGGCAGACCGGACTACACCCCTTGGGGGTTGTTCCAGAACCGCCGGGGTCTCCGAATCCGCACGGACAATCGCCTCCACGCAGTGTGAACCCGCCGTCAGCTCCCAACGTCTGAGCGTGCCAATAAAGACATTGTCCAATCCGGCCCGGTAACAACGCGCATGCATCTCCCCGTCCACATACAAGTCCGCCACGGTGGCGTCCACCCCGGCCGGAAGATTGGCCGTAACGAAGATCCTGACGGGTGATCCGTCATGATCCAATTCCGGAAGAAGGATAGCACCATAGGGGCCACCGTCACCATCGCCATCGCCATCGCCATCGCCATCGCCATCGCCATCGCCATCGCCGTCACCATCACCATCACCATCACCATCACCATCGCCATCGCCATCACCGTCACCGTCACCGTCACCATCACCGTCACCGTCACCGTCACCATCGCCGTCATCATCACCGCCGCCGCCCGGGTCGCTCGGAAACGTGGTGATACCGGAATCAATCACCCGGTAGAAGCGTTTGTCAGAGGCGGAAAATTGTCCCCAGGTGCCGATTCCCCCCACCACCGGCATTTGCAAAGCGCCCTGGCGCCATTTGATCAAATCATCGGACCATTCAATATCATAGAGCTTGTCACCCTTGCCTTCCCATATGAGCAGGAACTGACCGGAAGACAATCGCTCCGCAAAAAGCACAACCGGAGATCCAACGGTGCTGCAAAGCATGATTTGCCCGCCACTTCCGTTTTGATCGGGAAGATAAGACGATGACTCCCGCTCATCGCCCTCCGGCGCGGGCTCTTGCTCCGGCTGCCGGATTTCCGCATCCACCCGGCGGAGAACTCCCCGTTGTTCCAGAATGGCCTGGTACCGGGACATGATTTTCCCATCACTGATGCGCTCGGCATTGAGCCTGGATATCCTTTGTTGTCTGGCTTCTTCCGCACTTGGTGGAGTGTATGGCGCCTCTTTCGACCAGGGGTCCGTGAAATTCAGCATTTCAATGTAATTGATAACACCGTCACCATCAGGGTCGCCGTGGGGATCGGCCTTGAGCCGCCGGGTGAGATCCACTCCGCCATGATTCCGACCAAAAAGCGAGAGCCACAAATCGTCCCACCTGTCGCCATCCGAGTCCAGGAGAGGAAAACGCCCGTCTGCCAGTATGAGCCGCTCGATTTCCGGCGAGACCGTGACGGCCTGTCCGCCGGGTGCGGCTTCGCCCCGTGTTTCGCCAACACAGGCAAAGGCCGCCAGAATCCACAATGCGCCGGGTTTGTTTCGAATGGATCGTGTTTTCATATTGTTTTGTTCTTGGTTTCCACGGTCAGGAACGGGCTTGGGGGCCTTGTCGCTTCGGGCATTCAAAGGTAACCGGAGGATCGAGCAATCATAAAAACGGAATGTGACTATTGAAACGAAGACCTCGGAATGGCGGATTGATAGTTTGAGGGCTTGGAGGATTTCGACAAGTTGGGTTGGTCCGTCGGAGACGTGGTTCTGCGACTGCGAAAAGCCGCGGCTTTGACACAGCAGGAGCTTGCCGACCGCGCCGGGTTGGAGAGGAGCTACATTTCACTGCTCGAATCGGGGCAAAGGCTGCCCGGGCTGGAAGTGCTATTCCGAATTTCCCATGGCCTCGGGATTCCCGTTGTGGAGTTTATCAGGGAAATCGAGACGACTTGGGTCGGTCGTTGCCGGAAAACCCGCTGAAGGCGGACTATCCCTGTGTCCGCGGCAAGAATCCCACCATTTTCATTTTACGGAGCGCCCGCGAGGATCAGGCGGATGGCATTCCGGGAAGATTTGGCGGATTGGCGGCGCGTTGGAAAGGCAATCCTCAGGGATCGATTTCGAGGCGGTAGCGGCGCAGCGAGGGATCGACCTCGGCGGACCAGGCGTCGATGCCGCCGCGCAGTCCGTAGGTTTCCCTGAGGCCGTGGCCGCGGAACCAGGCCACCTGGTCGAGCACGTGGGTGCCGCGGTGATCGTAGAGCAGAATGGGGGGGGCCGGATCGCCGGCGAAGAGGCGCTGCTGGAGATCCTGCGTGAAAAACACCGAGCCGGGGATGACCACCACCTCGTGTTCCTCGCGGGTGCGGAGGTCCACCAGCGTCATCTCCGCGAGGCGTTTGGCGGCGGTGGCGGGCTCCATGAGCATGGAGAGATCGTGCTCGTGGCTGGCGAGCAAATGGGTGAGGACGGCGGCGGAGTCCAGTCCGCTGCGCCGGCAGAGGGCGGCCAGGGTTTCATCGTTTGAAAACGCGCAGCTCTGGCAGCCGCCGAGGTGGTAGGCGGCGAAAAGCGCGCGCTTGGCCCCGGGCAGGGTGCGGATGATTTCCTCCATCCGGGTGTCGGCATTGATTTCGGCGGGCTGCATGGCGGCACGCTAGCACGCCGGACGGCGATGACACGCCGGGATTTTTGGCTGTTTTCCGGCGTGTTTCCGTGAAATACACTCCCGCCATGCCGAGAACGCGCGATCCGGACGAGCCGAAGATCTATTTCCTGCCGAACCTGATGACGGCGTGCAATCTCGCGTGCGGATTCTTCGCGGTGCTGATGATTTTCCGCGGACTCATCGAGGTGGGCAGCGCGAAACTTCCGCCCAAGGATTATTACGAGGCGCTCAAGCCATACTACGAATACGCGATCCTGCTGATCTTCGGCTCTTGTTTGTTCGACCTGCTGGACGGCCGCCTGGCCCGTCTCGGCGGCCAGGAATCGCCCTTTGGCCGGGAGTTCGACTCGCTGGCGGACATCATTTCCTTCGGCATGGCTCCGGCGATGCTGATGTCCAAGGCGGTGCTTTTCCCGCTGGGCAATGCCGGCTGGGCGATCGCGCTGGTGTATCTGGTCTGCGGCGCGATGCGGCTGGCGCGCTTCAACTGCCTGGCCCTGCTGCCGAAAAAACCGGGGGATCCCGGGGATTTCCGCGGCCTGCCGATTCCGATGGCGGCGGGTTTCATCGCGTCGATCACCTTCCTGCTCATCGATCTCCATCAGAACGACCACCAGCTCGGCGCGTGGAAATACGTGCTGGCCGGGGCGATGCTCGGATTATCCCTGCTGATGATCAGCGATATCCGCTACCCGAGTTTCAAGAAGGTCGGCTGGCGCACCCGCGGCACGCTGCCGGCGATCCTGATCGGCGTGCTGGTGCTGTATGCGACGGTGCAGTTCCGCTATGTGATGCCGGTCGTGCTTTTCACCATTTATCTGTTATATGGAATGATCCGGCCGATGATCTCGCAACGCATGCGCAGGGGGATCGAGGTGGACGCGGACGCCGATGATGACCCGTCCGCCACCGCCGAGGAGTCGGAGCAACCTTGAAGAACATGGAAGAGGAAGGATCGGAAACCCGCCCGCGCAGGTGGCTGACGGTGCTGCTGGTGGTCTTGCCGCTGTGGCTGGTGGTGTCCGGCGGAGTCGCGCTGTATCTGAATTTCCGCAGCCAGAAGGCCGGAAAACTTGAGATCCATGCCGCTTATGCGCGAGCGGTCTCGGCGGACGGCATCCGGGATGATCTGCGGAAAATCCTGGAGATCATCGGCGAGCGCCACGGCGGCAGCGAGCAGGCGGCGAGAAACCTCACACGCTTCGCCGCCATGGTCGAGGGCACCCTGGGACCGTCCAACACCGGGCTGGAAGTTCGGAAACTCGAAGGCCCGTCCGATTGGCCGATCCTCGCCGCCAGCATTCCGGGAACATCCGGGAAGGCGGCGCCGGTGTGGGTGCTGGCCACGCTGGACAGCCGCCCGGGCAGCCGGGGGGCCGAGGCGAACGCCACCGGTGTGGCAACGGTGCTCGCCGCCGCGCAGGCTCTGGCCGGGGAACGGCGAAAGGCGGCCATCCACTTCGCGTTTCCGCCCCACGGCAACGATCCGGAATCCCCGGTAATTGATACGGCCGTGCGGATTCTGCGCCAGACCGGGAAAAACTCCCTGGTTCTCTGCGTGGAAGCGATGGGCGGCGGGGAGGAACTGTGGCTGAGTTCCCGCGATGCGGAGGCCGCTCCGCTTGCCCATGTGGACGGTCTGGGGAGCGTGCGCGGAGCCGAGGTGGTCTGTCTGGGCGACGATGTGGACCTGGCGAGCATCCTCTTCGAAATGGGCGTGCCGGCGGTCCGGGTTTCCACCCGGGCGATGGTTTCCGCCGATGAGCCGGACGATGAAAAACCGGATGAAGCCAAGGTGGCCGCCGCCGCCGGCAGGCTGGTGGAGCTGATCCGCCGCTGTGCCGGCGCTCCCTGAATTTTCCCGGTTGCAGTTTCCACAAGCCAACCGAACATAACGCACCCTTTCCGAGTTACATGCGCCCGTCCGACCTCGACCCCGCTTTCATCTCCCATGCCCCGGGTTACTGGCCGAAGGAGGGGATGGCCCGTTGGAGTGATTGCAAATGGCAGCTCCGCCATCGCATCGACTCGCTCACCGCGCTGGAGGAGCACCTGAATCTAACCGACGTCGAGCGCGCGGGCGTGCTGCTGGCAGGCAGCAAGCTGGCAATGTCCATCACGCCGCATTTCTTCAACCTGATCGACCGTGACGATCCCGAGTGCCCGATCCGCCGGCAGGTGATCCCGCGGCTGGAGGAGGGCTGGACCGCGCCGGAGGAGCTGGCCGATCCCTGCGGCGAGGATTCCCACATGCCGGTGCCCGGGCTGGTGCACCGCTACCCGGACCGCGTGTTGTTCCTCGTCACCGACCGCTGCGCCTCCTATTGCCGTTACTGCACGAGATCGCGAGTGGTGTCCGGCGTGGGCGAGCAGCATCTGGAAACCCAGTGGGAAGCCGCGTTCCGCTACCTGGAACGGACGCCGCAGGTCCGCGACGTGCTTCTATCAGGTGGCGATCCCCTGTTGTTTTCCGACGAACGGCTCGACCGCATCCTCACGCGCCTCCGCTCGATCCCGCACATCCAGTTTGTCAGGATCGGCAGCCGCATTCCGGTATTCCTGCCGCAGAGGATCACGCCGGAGCTGTGCGCCATGCTTGCGAAGCACCACCCGCTTTTCATCTCCATCCACAGCAACCACCCGCGCGAACTGACATCCGAGGTGCGCGACGCGCTCGGCAGGCTGGCAAACGCCGGCATCCCGCTTGGAAACCAGAGCGTGCTGCTGCGCGGCGTGAACGATTCGGTGGCGATCCAGAAAGCCCTCGTACACAAGCTGCTGATGTGCCGCGTGCGGCCGTATTATCTCTATCAGTGCGATCTCATCAACGGCTCCTCCCACCTCCGCACGCCGGTGGCCGAGGGGATTTCCATCATCGAGGGGCTGCGCGGCCACACCACCGGTTATGCCATCCCGCAGTTTGTCATCGATGGTCCCGGCGGCGGCGGCAAGATCCCGATGAATCCCAACTATCTGATCGATACCGCGCCGGGCAGCGTCACGCTGCGCAACTACGAGGGAAAAACCTTCGATTACCCGGACCCGACGCCGATCCCGCAGTCCGAGGCGCGCGCGCTCCGCGCCCAGGCCTTCGAGCGCTGCCCGTGAGGTTTGTTTCCCGGCAGAACCATAAGCGCTTCATTCGCTTGTCTTCCCGCCCGTCCCCGGACGAAGTCAATTGAACCTACATTCGAAAATGGAACCACGGAATACGGGAAATTGAGCAAGTTGGACCCGAAAGGGCCTCCTCCCGGAAGATGAGATGAAGAATCCGCACAATCTCTTCATCTTCCGCGTATTCGGTGTGTTCCGTGGTTTGCCATCTTCCTTTTCTGGTTGAGCGCCCCGGATACCCCACCCACACGGCCCTGATCAGCACATTTCCAATTGCATGCCGTGATATACAATTGATTCATGAGCGAACCGCGCCTGCCTCGCTCCCGATTGGCCGCAGGTTACTTGGGTTTCACAGATTGACGACCATCATCAAACCGCGATGATGGTTAAATCTGGATGATTTGCCTCGGATCAGGAATTTCCAGTTGGTGATTCCCGTGACGGGAAAAATCACGCGTCCGGCAGCCTGCCGATCTTCACCCGCGCCTGCGCCACCGCCATCCACATGTCCAGATAGCTGTAAGTCGCCAGCCGCCCGAGAAACACGGTGTTCCGCTCTCCGGCGGCGAGTTCCTTGTAGGTCCGCGGCAGTTCGCCGCCCTCGCCGAAGGGCATGGGATAGTATGGCTCGTTCGTCTCGTCATGGGCCAGCGGGTACTCGCGGGTGATGATGGTGCATTCCGGCGTTTCCCCGCTGAACCACGCGTGGTCGTATTCCCGCGTGTGGGGCAGGCGGTTGCACTGGTTGATCACCGGATGCGGCAGGCGCTCGCGGCTGCGCTGGTGTTCGAAACGCAGCGAGCGATACGGCAGGCGGCCGTGGGAATAATGGAAATACCCGTCCAGTTTCCCGGTGTATATCACTTTGTCCACATGGGCGGCACGCTCCCGCCATGCGTCTTTTTCCACCTTCAGCTTCACCGGAATGCCCTCCAGCATTCTTTCAAACATCGCGGCATATCCATCGGCGGGCTGGCCCTGCCAGGTATCCGTGAAATAGCGGTCGTCCTCGTTGTCCCGCCGGGTGGGCACGCGGGAGGTGATGCTTTCCGGCAGTTCGTTCCATGGCACTCCCCATTGCTTTTCCGAATAATCCGCGAAGATCAGTTGCCGGATCTCCCCATCGCCCAAGGCCCGGCCAAGCTGCCTCTCGGTCTTGAGCGAATAAGGGATGGAGATCCGGCCCATGGCGGTATCCGCCACCACCGTATGCCGGTATTCATTCCACTGCGTGAAACGCGAGAGGAAGTCCCATACCTCCTTGTCGTTGGTGTGGAACAGATGCGGGCCGTAGCGGTGCAGCGTCACGCCGTCCACCTTCTCGTCATGACAGTTTCCGCCGATGTGGTCCCGCGTTTCCCACACCTCCACCTCATGCCCGCGATCCGCAAGCAGCCGCGCCGCCGTGCTGCCTGATATGCCGGAACCCACGACGAGGAATTTCATGGCGCGGAATCCGCTACCAGTTCACGAACCCCCGTCGGTAGCGGCGCGCGCGGAACCCGGATGAACGGCAGCCCGAAGAGATGCAGCCACAGTTTCTCGAAGACATATCCGTGCGAGTAGTGACCCTGGGCCAGTCCGCGCATCGCGGGGATGCGGTCCCCGGGGATGAACCCGAGGCGATCATTTCTCACCGCGAACATCGCCCCATAGGTGAATCTCACCAGCTCCGCCTCCCATGCCCGCGCCGCGAGATCGTGCAGACCGCAGCTTTCGAGGAAATGGCCGCTGATGGACCATCCGCGCGGCAGCCGGTGGTGCTGGAGGTAGTCCTTGAAGATGCGCCGCCCGCCGTCGTCCTGCCAGCCGTTCATGTCCAGCGTGGCCGCGCTGCAATATTCCGTGTAAACCGGCGCGTCGCCCAGCCAGTCCGCATCCTGGGTGGCGCGGAGGTTCGCCGGAGGAATGTCCGCCCCCTTCACGTAGCCTGCCGTGAGCGGCTGAACCTCCGCCCAGTGGGACCGCAGATCCAATAGCTGAAGAAAGTCCGGACTGTGCGGGAAGGGGTCACCCTGGCAGAACACCGTCCACTGCTCTGCCGGGCCATGCGCGAAGATTTCGAGATGGTGCAGATAGGTATCGGCCTCCCGCCCCTTGTTCGGCAGTGGCTCCAGATGGTCGATTCTGCGCCGGAGCTTCTCATCATGGATATCCGGACCCTTGTTGTACAGGATCACCTCCACGTCATCCGGCACTTCCAGCAGCCAACGGATGTCCTCCTTATAGCGGGCCACCACCAGCGTCACGGGCGGGGCCGTCCGGTCCGGGAAAAGGGCGGGTTTGGCCTCCTGCTTCTCCTTCTTGAGCTTGATCTCTTTCTTTAACCACGCGCTGTGGGCCGGACGAACTTCGCGAACCAACCCGAGCTTGTCCGCCAGGGGCGTCGGCGCGTAATACAGAATCTCGCTCCGGGGATTGGCCCACGTGGCGTATTCGATGTCCAGGGCCAGCCAGTGGTTCGCCGTCCGGTCGTTCCAGCCCACAAAGGTCAGCACGCCGCCCATGGCCATGCGCGGATAGAGCGCCGCGAGCAGAAACCACTCGTCGAAGCCATAGGACGGCCAATCCGCACCGAACACCGAAACCTCGCTGGACGGCTCGCCCCGTCCGCCGATCCGGCAGTGCCGTGGCATCGTGCCACGCAACGTGTGCCACACCATCGCCTCCATCAGTTCCATCACCGGGAACCCGCCCCTGCCCCCGAACTGGCAGGCGTTGATCGGCCGGTAGAAACCCGGATCGTTGTCCGGTCCGCCGCCGTCCAGCATGTAGGGCGCCCGCCACAGACCATGGCCCGCTTCCACCGCATGTTCCGTCCTTTCGATGTTGTGCAGGATCTCCGGCGCATGGTCGGCATCGGTGATCGTCACGGTCCGGCCTTCCTCCTCAAAGGCAAGAAAACGCCACATCGCGCCGGGATTGTGGCGCAGTGAGGAACCCTTCATCACCACCACCTCGCAGCCGGCCTCCGCCAGGTCGTTCGCCAGAAACTCCAGATCCCTCGCCAGATAGACCCGGAACACCACATCCGGCCGGGCCTTGCGCAGCGCCTCCGCCCCGTCCAGCAGCGGCTGCACGTAGTGCTCCCACGGCGCGTGGCGCGAAATCCAGCCGAGCTTCCCCGCGTCCCGCAGGATCCGGCGGTCCGGCACCGGGAAATCCGGCTCCGCGGCATGCGCGGGCTTCCAGAACAGGCTCGTCGCCACCAGATGCCCGCCACCGTCCCGCCGGTTCTCCACCCTCAATACTCCGAAACAATCGTCCAGGTCCCCGCGCTCCTCCTTCGTCGCCAATGCCTGGCATTCGGCCACCTGATCGTCTGATAACACGGGAAACACATCGGTCCAGCTCATGGTGAAATCGGATTCTTCAAGAAGACCATCCGGAAGAAATTCGCGGAATGGATGAAAAAAAGCTTGCCCTCCCCCCCCCCCGCTTGTGGCAAGAGAAAAACGCGCTTGAGAAAAAAATCAATCCCAACCATCATGACAGCGAACCCCGGTCACAGCGATTCCGCCACACCAGCCGTGACCACATTCACCCGCAGGACCTTTTTGAAAACATCCGCGCTCGCTGATACTAATGGTAACAATGCCTCAGATTCATCAAGTGGAGGCCCGAATAAAGCTGTAAATAAAACAACCGGTCTGTACCTAGCGGAGAGCGATGTCTCCGCGCCAGGAACGATTGTGGTATCTGGACAGAGTACGTATTCACAGTCCGTCGCCATTTCATGGAAATTCGCGTATAAAGTAAAAATCGGGAGCGAGGCGCAACCGGATGAAGTAGATAAAGATTGTGCATCCTGTCTCGTTAACGATGTGAAACTGGCACTTGAATACAATGACAAACCATTGAAACTCCCTGCCCAAAAGAGCTACGATCTTCCAAGCTTCGACGGCCCGTCTCTCAGACGAGGCTACAAAATTAGGAATATTGGAAGTTGTCCGGTCAAACCGAAAATTGGTCTCGGTGGGCAGGAGGGCGAAATTGATATCGCGCTCAATAACATCACCATTGAAATAACAAGCACAGTTGCAGCAGGAGGTAGCGACGCGTAAAAGAAGATAACCTGGAAGGTGAAACCCACAAACAACCTGAATATTGCCACCATTAAGTCATCGATGGAAACCGCAATCACTGCACTCTTCCCAAATGGGTATACCGTGGCTGTGACACTTCCAAACATAGCAATGACAAGCGACGAACGTGAGCAAACCGTTTCAGCATACTGCACGAAAAACGTGGTGAAAAACGGGGCCGGCTGCGCTATAGATTGAAACGACTCTCCTTGCTAACAATGTGCAAATCCTCGGCCTCAGAAAATAATGAATCAATACCATATAGGAGCACATCTGTCTCTCTCAAAAGGTCAATTGCTGTCTCTTGGCTTACCACTCTTGTCACTGGCCAGCTGCAATCGGGACGACCAAGCAAATCGTGGAGAGGGGGTAGGTGAAAGAGCAGAAAAGCCAAGACATTCAAATGAAGAAGCAGTGGTCGATTCAAAAGATGGTTCCAGGACTCAGCGGGAAGCGACGATAATACCTAACAATCCCGACCATATTGATTGGAATCAGATCTCCATCATCGCAGGTAATGATATTGGTAGCTTTGAAGAGTTTTTGAAACGAGGAATGAGTCACTACTCTGATAATCAGAAATTGCGAGATGACTTTTTCCGACGATCAATATACGCAGCTAAGGATCTCGAAGAGGATGAGATTATTCGTCTGGTGGAAAATTTCGGAAAGGGCTCCAGTAAAAGCTCGGGGTATAGTATAATCATTGGCACCTATTCTGGTGATCCAGAGCGACTGAGGTCGTTTGTTGAGAAAATGCCCTATGGCAATGCACGATCAAAGGGGTTTCAACGTTACTATTCTGAGAAGATAACAAATACCCAATCCTTCCAGATAGCGCTGGGAGAGCTTTCAAACGCGACGGTAGAGGAAGACCAAAATGCGATTCGAATGGGAATTCAACAGGCCGGAGAAAAGCTTATCGAATCAGGGAAGGCAACAAGTAGGGAGCTCAATGCCACCATCCAAAACTTTATGAAAAATCACGACAAGGCGGCTTCATTTCTATCGTTTTGACATCAACAAATGAGCTCTTGCGAACGAGAAGCTAGTGCATAAGACAAAAATGAACTAAGCTTCATTCCTGCAAAGTCACGAAATGAAATTCGGCAATTGTATTAAAGTGTCGCTGCTAATATTGTCACTGGCTGGTTTGCTGTTAGTTTTAAACCGGACAGTCTCTGGCAAATTTCGGAGTCAATCCGTATATATTCGTCATGATAACGACGGGGATGGCGAAATCCAAGGCAGGAATCGTCGTCAAATGTCACGCCGCAAAAATTCAAATGACGTTGCCAACAAGATAAGGCAGTGCAAAACAATAAACTACCGAATTTGCTACCTTTGCGGATGAATCTC
>CAZKQK010000113.1:0-18378 GCA_964554865.1 uncultured Luteolibacter sp.
GGCTTCACCCAACGCCGGTCCGCAGTCAAAGATCGACCCAAGCACCGGACAACCGAAAATGGACAAGAGAAGTTTCCGCATCCTTACTTGTCAGCCCCGGCCTTTTTCAGATCCTCTGCCGTCCAGGGTATGAAGCGGCGCTTGTCCACTTCCGGCCGGAGCGCCTTGACCCGGGCGGGGTCCACCGGCGGCTCGGTGAGTCCGCCGAAGGCGTGGCGCACGTAGCTGGCCACAGCGGCGATTTCGACATCCGGCGCATGGCTGTGGCCGGGCATCACTCCGTTGAACTTCGCACCGTTCACCTCCACCGGCCCGGCGAGTCCGCCTAACAGAATCCTCAGGAGGGTATCGGTATCGCCCCTGACCCACTCCGCGCCCGCCAGCGGCGGGAAGGTGTCCGGCACGCCCTCGCCCTTCGGCTGGTGGCACTCGACACAGGTTTTCAGATAAACCTCGCGCCCTGCCTCGAGATGGGCAGGCAGCGCGGCGGCGACGTCCGCCCGGGCCGGGGCGGCTTTCAACGCGGCATCGATGGCCGCTTTCAACTCCGGCCGGGCGGCGGCGGCGATGGCCGTTAGCGCCTCGCGGTGCGGGCCGGCGGCCACCCGCCCGATGATTTCAAACAACTCCCTGCCATACCAGGTCCGCGCGGTCCCGCGATCAAACCCCGCGAGTCCGGAGGTGAGCAGTGCGAGCGACTGGTTCCGCATGGCAAGACGGGCGCCTTCCCGCAGACTCCGGTCCATGCGATTGGAGCCGGTGACCAGTTTCCAGAGCGCCGCGGCGATCGGTTGGTTGGATGGGGCGCTTGCCGCAACAGTCAGCACATGAAGCAATTCGCGCGGAGGAGTGTCGGCACCCAGCAGCGCGGGAAGCGCCGCGATCACCGCCGGATCATTCGGGCCAAGCGCCAGCATCACATGGCGGCGCACCAGCGGATGGCCATGGGACAAGGCCTTCACCAACACCTCGCGGGCCGGTCCTTCCGCAGTCTGGCCGAGTCCTTCGAGCGCGCGCACCGCGTGCATGGCGGCCAGCGGTTTGTCCGTGCCGGAAGCGGGCGCGTTCCGTGCGACCAGCTTCGCCAGCGCTTCCGCCAGATCGGAGCCGCCGCGCTCGATGATGAGCCGCTGCGCGTGCAGGCGGATCAGTTGGGACGGGGATTCCAGTCCGGCGAGCAACGATTCCGGCTTGGCCGGATCGAGCCCGGTGGAGGCGCGCAGTCCGCCCTTGGCGGGAACGATGCGCCAGATGCGGCCGTGGTCGCGGTCGCGCAGCGGGGTTTCATAAGCGTTGCCCTTGCCGGGGCCCTTCCTGCCGGTGTGATACGGGCTGTGCGGTTGGTCGTATTCGCGCTCCGGGTTCCAGAAACGGAACACCACGTTGTGCTGCACGATGGGATTGTACCAATCCGCCACCCAGACCGCGCCATCCGGTCCCACCCGCGCGGCGACCGGCGCGGACCAGGCGTCGGCGCTGGCAAAGATGTTGTTGCCACGCAGCTCGGTGGAGAGCAGCGGTCCCCTTTCCCGCACGCGACCCACCGCCACGAGGTGACCGGTGGGTTCGCAGATCATGGCGGAGTCCGGACCGAAGACATGGGCCATCGGCGAGTCGGTTTGGAAGAAGTGGCCGGCGGCGGCGGTGAAGCGGTCGATCTGGTCCACCTGGGTGATGTCCCGCGTGTTCGGATAGATCAATGTCGAGGTGTCCGCGCGCGGGGTTTTGGGCGCTTCGATGCCGCTGCCCTCGTAGGTTTTCGCGGGGATGGAAACGAGCCACGAGGGGTTGTTGTTGGCGGTGGAGCCCATGATGTCGCCCTCTTCGGTGAAACCGAGACCCCAGGTGTTGTTGGTGGTGGCCTGGAGCATCTCCAGTTCCGTTAGATCCGGGCGGAAGCGGAAGGAGGCGGAGCCGAACTCGTGCCTGCGGTCGCCGAGCGTGATGTTCACTCCGCTGTAGCCGACGGTGGCGTGGATCCAGTTATCAGGTCCGTATTGGAGTTGCGAGGTGGACGCGTGGGTATCATGGATGTTCAGTCCGGTGGCCATGACGGTGCGGACGTCCGCCTTGTCGTCGCCGTTCCCATCCTTGAGGAAAACGAGATCACGGCCATCGGTGGCGATCACGCCGCCCTTGACGAAGACGGTGGCGGTGCAGTGGCGCAGGCCCTCTGCGAAGATGGTCATCCTGTCGGCGCGGCCGTCGCCATCGGTATCTTCGAGGATCTTGATGCGGTCCTCCCCACTGCCGGGCTCGTCCGGCACGTTGTTGGGGTAGCCGAAGCTCTCGACCACCCATGCGCGGCCGCGTTCGTCCCAATCGATGGCGATGGGGTTTTTCACCATCGGTTCGCTGGCGAAGAGCACGAGCCTGGTGCCGGCGGGCACCTGGGTGTGCAACGCGCTGTCCCGCGGGGAAAGCGGCTTTTGCAATGGCATCATCGGGATTTCCGGGTGGGCGCGGTTTTCGATGACCGGTTCTTCGACGACGAGTTCCGCGAGCTTGAGGCGGGAGAACATTTCCGCCTTCGCGTTGCCGACCGCCCACAGGATGCCGCGGCGGACGAGCTCCTGATAGGCGCTTTCCGTCCAGCAACGCAGGTCGTGGCCGCTGGCGGTGTAGAAAACCCTGCCCTTGCCCTCGGTCCGGGTCCATGTCCAGGGCTCCTCGGCGGTTTCCCCCCTGTTGATGGGCCCGCGCACCTGGAGGAGGTGGCGATCATTGGTGAGATCCCGGTGGACGTAGGTTTCATCCCAACATTTCAGCTCCGGCAGGCCACGGGTGATCCGGTGGTTCGCATCCACGGTTTTCGGACTGAAGACATGGCCTTCGTGGCTGGCGAAGCGTCCGCCGACGAGATCGAACCATTCCCTGGAGGGGTGGAAATTCCCGCAGGCGCTGTGCAGGGCGACGAGACCGCCGCCATCCTTCACCCACGGGACGATCGCGCCGGGAACCCTGTCCGACTCGTGGTTGGCGTAAACGATCAGGGCGTCGTAAAGCCCGAGATTCCCGCGGGTGATCTGCGCGAGATCCTCGACGAAGGTGATATTGAAGCCCTTCGGGCCGAGCGCCTGCTTGAGCACGCGGTAGCGCTCGATGGGCTTGTGGCCGCGGTCATCGCCGAGGAAGAGCACCTCCAGGCGACGGGGCTCGGCGGGATTCTCCGCCATGGCGGGGATCGTGATCAGGACGGCGAGCGCGATCAATTGGAGGCGTGAAAACATGGGGGCTCTGGTGATGGGATTTCGCGCCGGTATGGCGACTTGCCCGATACGGCGCCGTTCAGGCCGCCCTTGCACCGGGTTTTCCCCCTCCGGCCCGTGCTCAGCCGCCGACCAAAGTGCCCTCGGTGACTCCGAGGCGTTCGAGCGCCTCCACACGGCCGAGCACCTCGGCGGCGGTGGATTTTTCCGCAAGCAGGTCGAGGTAGGCGCGGATGGTGCGGGATGAGGCCGGCAGATCCTCGTCGAGCAACTCCACGCGGAAGCGCGAGAGCCCGGTGGCCCTGAGGTTCTTGTAGAAGCGGGCTCCGGTCTGGGCGCGGCCGTTGAAGAGGGTGTTGCGGCAGCCGACGTCCGCTTGCAGCCGGTGGAGTTGGCCGACGCGGTCGCGCAGGTGAACGACGTGTTTCTCGCAGGGCCTTCCGCAGTCCTTGTAGCTGGCGCCCTCGCTGAGGAAGACGCAGAACACGCAGTGCTCCATGTGAAACATGGGCATGTGCTGGTGGAGGGTGAGTTCGAACCAATGCGGCGGCGCGGCACCTAACAGATCGAGCGCCTGGGACGCGTTCAGATCGTAGGAGACGGTGAGGCGGTCCAGTCCCGCGTGTTCCATGAGCAGGCGGGCGGTGACGGGGTTGGCGACATTGAGGGAGAAGTCGCCGGTGCGGCGGAGATCGCTACGGTGTTTGTAGTAGTTCAACGAGGCGAGGTTGCGCAGCAGCAGTCCGTCGGGCTCGGCCCTTTCGATGAGGCCGAGGTATCCGGTTTCCCCGGGCTTGAGGATGCGCGGGGTGGCGAGATGGATGGCGGCGGCGGATGAGGTTTTTTCCGAACGGAAAAGCGCCACGGCGTCCTTGTAGCGGCGCGGATCCTCGAAGTCGCAGTAAATGGTTTCCACGCCGGATTCGATGGCGGCGTGGAGTTGATCGAAGTTGCGGCAGAGGACGGACAAGGCCGGCCCGGACGGAGTGCCGCGCGCCGGATGACCGGTGACCGGTGGAAGAAGATCGCGGTGGGTAGTGGTGATGGGGCCTGGCGCTTGCAAGGCGCCGCCGCGTTCGAGTTCCGTGACGAGCGCGCGCCGGAGTTCGTTGAGGGCGGAGAGCGGGAAGTGGCATTCGCCGTGCAGGCGGTTTTCGAGTGAGGCGAGTTCATAGCGTGTGTCGCCCAGGCGGCCGAGTTGGGCGGCGAGGGTTTCCGCATCCAGCGCGCGCCTGGTGGCCGCTTGCAAAGGAATGGCTGACCGGACCGTGGCGGCGGTCTGTGAACTTCGTTTGTCATCCCGGCGGTCGCAGACCGCCGCCACAGTCAAAGGGTCGCCGGGCTTTCCGGAAACCGTTAGATGAAGCGGCGTCTTGCTCTCCGCCGGTCTCGCATTCTGCCAGAACCTGCGGAGTTCGGATTCGAGCTTGGGGTCCGAGGTTTTGTAAACGGTGTGGCCGGGCTTGATGCGGTCGAAGTTGATGCCACTGTAAGTTCTGTGGAAAACCAGTCTGCCGTCCTCGATTTTCCAGATGCGCGCGCCTTGTTCGAGGTCGCGGTTCTCACCGGCGTCGAAGACCACGCCATCGCCGGCGGCCACCGGTGTGTCGCTTCGGTTCGTCAGGCGGATCCATCCGGGGCCGCAGGATTCGATTTCGCCCAACAGCGGCCCGCGTTTTTTGCCGAAGCGGCCGTGGGTGAGATAGGGATGGTCCGTGCCCGCCAGCCAACCGGTGGAAAGGCCGCGTGAGAAAGTCATTTCGAGCGCGTAGCGGTCGGACGCCGTGACAGGGGACGATACATCGGCCATCGCGGCATCAAGCGCCTTGCGATAGACGCGGGTGACGGCGGTGACGTATTCGGGCGACTTGAGGCGGCCCTCGATCTTGAAGGATTTCACTCCGGCCCTGACAAGGTCCGGGATCAGGTCCACGGCGGCGAGATCCTGCGGGCTGAGCAGGTAGCGCACCTCGCCGAGTTCGCGAGTCTCGCCATCGACGACGATCTCATAGGGCATGCGGCAGGCCTGGGCGCACTCGCCGCGGTTGGCGCTGCGGCGGCCGAGCGATTCGCTGGTGAGGCACTGGCCTGAGTATGCGACGCAGAGCGCGCCATGGACGAAAACTTCGAGTGGCGTGGTGGTGACCGGATGGCGGCCGGCGGATGCCTGGGAAAAACGCGCGATTTCCCTAACGGAAAGCTCGCGGGCCAGCACCGCGCGTTCCAGCGGGAAGAGCGACTCGACGAAAGCCAAGCCCTCCGGCGAGGTGATCGTCATCTGCGTGGAGGCGTGGAGTTCCACATCGGGCGCGATCACGCGCGCCAGTTTCGCCAGGCCGAGATCCTGGATGATCAGGGCATCCACCCTTGCGGCGGCGATCTTGCGGAGCTGGGCCTCGGCCGCCTCCAACTCGCCGGTGAAGATGAGCGTGTTCATCGCCACGAATCCCTTCACGCCGTGGCGATGGAGATAGTCCATCAGTTCCGGCAGGTCCCCATCGGTGAAATTGTCCGCGCGGAGACGGGCGTTGAACTGCGGAAGCCCGAAGTAGATCGCGTCCGCCCCCGCGGCCACGGCGGCGCGGGCGCAGTCCCAGTTTCCCGCGGGGGAAAGCAACTCGGGCTGGACGGTGGATGGCACGGCGGGACTCAAGCACGGGAAAACACGCTTGGAAAGCACCGCGATGGCGGTACAAGCTCGCCGCCATGCAATCAATGACGGGATTCGGCCGCGGTGCGGCGGCAACGGACGCTTGGCACGCCACGGTGGAGGCCGGTTCGATCAACCGCAAGCAGGCCGAGGTGGTGGTGCTGGCGCCGCGCGAACTCGCCGAACTGGAAGGACGCGTCCGCAAGGCGGTGCTGGCTGTGGTTTCGCGCGGGCGCATCCAGGTTTCCATCAATCTGGAGAGATCCGGCGGCGCGGACGCGTCGGTGCGGGTCGATGCGGCACTGGCGCGGGCGTTTCACGCGGCCTTCCTCGAACTTGGAAAAGTGGTGGGCACTCCGGTGGAACCACAAGCCGCCGACTATCTCCGGCAACCAGGCATCATGAATCTCGGCCTCGGCGAGATCGGGGCCGAAGAAGCATGGCTGGCCATCGAACCGGCGCTCGGCGACGCGCTCGCCGGTCTCCGCACAATGCGCGAAACCGAAGGCAAGCACCTGAAGGAGGATTTTCTAACAAGATTGAATGCCCTCGAGTCCTTCAAACAAAAGATCGCCGCTGCCGCTCCGGCGCGGCCGGTGCGGCAGCGCGAGCTTCTGATGAAACGCCTGCGCGACGCGGGGCTCGATCTGGATCCCGCCGACGAACGGGTGGTGCGGGAACTCGCGCTGTATGCGGACCGCTGCGACGTGAGCGAGGAACTGACACGCCTGGATTCGCACTTCGCCAAGTTCCGCGAGTATCTCGACGCGGCCGAACCGCCGGGACGGGCGCTGGATTTCCTCTGTCAGGAGTTGTTCCGCGAGTTCAATACCATCGGATCAAAAGCCAACGACGCGGGCATCGCGCAGGCCATCGTGGAGGCCAAGACCGAGCTGGAGAAAATCCGCGAGCAGGTGCAGAACGTGGAGTGAGTCCGTTCCCCGCCTTTCCAACCCATTCGTGAAAAGCCATTATACCCGCAGATTCCAATTCCCATGATCAAGCGGATCAAAATCGGGAACTTCCGGTCCTTCGTCAAAGCCGAGGCCGAACCCCAACCCTTCACCCTCGTCATTGGCGCGAATGGCGCGGGCAAGAGCAATTTGCCGCGAGCGTCAGAGGAAATTGCGCTCGGTCTGGAAAATCACCGGGACCCGAATGGTGCGTAGATAAGGCTGATTCCCCGGAATCAGCCTTATCTACGCACCATTCGGGACAGACGCTTCTATTTCCCCTTCCGGCGGGTCGTGCGGCCGCGTGGATAGGTGACTGGAAATTTCGCGGGAGGAACGTCATGAGGCTCGTCGCTCTCGGCAACCATCAATCGTGCCTCCCGGCGGCTGATTCCCACCCATTCGCCGATTTTCCTGAGATAGCTGGCGGTGCCGGGATCATTCAGCGCGGAATTCTCCAAATACCGGATCACCGCGGCCAGATCTTCGGGCAGGCCGGCCCTGAGCCGCTCGGCTTCGGGATTTCCATCAGTGAAAATCTCCTTTTGATAGGCTGCCGGGATCCGGTCCCTTGCCGCGGCCAGGAGCAACACGCGTCGCTCGGCTTCATCACATTGCCGACAGATCGCCTCCAGACGATCCAGCGTGGGCTCCACTTCTCCCGAGCAAAACCGGCCAATGGTGGAGGGTGATGACCGGATCTCCTTCGCAAGCGCGGATCTGTTGCCGTTGTAACGGCGCGCGACCAACTCGCTCAAGGCCAGTCCGAAGTGATTCATGCGGCGAGCATCGAATAATCCGGGAGAAAGACAAATTTTCTTGCTAGTTTTGCGCAATCTGGCAATTTTCTCTTCATGCGCAATAACACTGCGATCCGCCGCGAGGAAGAACCAGCGAGCCCGGAGGCCAGGCTGACCATCCTTGAGCACGAACTCGAAGCGGTGAAATGGCTCATGTCGCAGGCAGGAAACGAAAGCCACAAAGCCGCGGCCGCACAAAGAATCCAGGAACTTGAACGCAAAATCTCGGCAATCAAGCCCCTGCAACCCTGATCTCACCCCCCCAAACCCCTAGAACATCATGAAACTAGCATTGCAAAATCCGTACGTGAAAACCGGGCTCATGGCGTCGGCATTCATGTTTTCCACGTCCTTCCTGGAAGCCGCTGAACTCGCTGTCCCAGGCGATCACCCCACCATCCAGGCCGCCATCACCGCCGCCACCGCCGGCGACATCATTGTCCTTTCCGCAGGGACGTACACTGAAGGAACCATCAGCGTCAACAAGGCGGTGACGATCCAAGGGCCCAAGGCCGGGACTCATGGCGCGGATCCGGGACGGGCTCATAACGCGGCGGATGAGGCGATCATCCGGAACTCGCAGCTCAACATCACGGCCAACGCAACCGTTGATGGAGTGGTGCTCTTTTGGGAGAACGTCGCTTTGTCAAATGGCGCGGTGTTCTTCAACGGCAGCACGACCGGCGCAACGGTGAAGAACTCCCTGTTCTATCGCACCAATACGTCAGGGGGGGGCTTTCATATGGCCATCACCAACTCCTTTGCCACCACGGGCTTCTTGATTCAGGACAACTTTTTCACCGGTAACTCGACCGGCTATACAACCACCAGTGGCGTCCGGTCCTGGCGGGCCGGTATCTGGATCAACGGCAATGGCAGCACTTCGGGAACGATCACCGGCAATAACTTCCGGTACTGCAATACCGCGATCAATGCCGATGCCAATAGTGGTAGTGCCCTTGGCGCGATTGCCATCAATAACAATACCTTCCGTGAGGCCGGTACGCAGATTGCGTTCGGTGGGGCAGTTACGGGACAATATACGATGACGGGCAACGACTTTCCGCTGACGGGAACAAGCGTTCTTTTCAACAACTCCAACGTGGCGACCGCTTTCCGTGTTGACGCCACCACCAGCACTTTCGGCGGAGTGGCTGCCGGGGCTCTGACAGATGCCCAGAAATTCGCTCTTGAACTACGCGTCGACCACCGTGGAAAGGGCAGCAAGAACGGCGTGATCGACTACCTTCCCAACCAGCAGGTTGTCCGGGGGACGACCATTGCCAATGGCATCGAAGCCGCGGCTCCCGGAGACACGGTTTTGGTTTACAACACCACGTTCACCGAGTCATTGAATGTGACCAAACCGCTGACCATCCTGGGTGCGCGGCATGGGGTTTCGGCGATCGGACGCACGCCTAACACCAGCGAATCGAGAATCACCGGAGGTTTCCACGTCACGGCTCCAGGAGTGGTCATCGACGGTTTCCGGATCACCGGAGGCCACAACGTGCAGCCCAATGGCGTCTACGTGGCTGCCGCCGGTGTGGAAATCCGGAACAACATCCTCACCGGTATTAACTCGGATTATGCCATCGAGCTTCAGGCGGGGCCTTTCAATGGCCTGCAAGTCGCGGGCAACTCGATCACCGGCAACCTCCACGGCATCTACCTGAATCCCGGCAGCGGTCACTCGATCACGAACAATCAGATCAGCGGCAACGGAGTTGGCATTGGCTCGGACGGCCAGAGCGATCTGACGGTTTCCGGCAACGTGTTCTCCAACAACACGCTCGAAGGCATCGGATCCTCGAATGTCGGGTCGAATGTTGAGGTTTCCCAGAACAACTTCACCGGCAATGGCACGGCGGTCGCCCACTACGGCGGCAGCCCGATCACCGCGACCCATAACTACTGGGGCGGCACAGGGACTCCCCTCGGGAGCGGCCCCTTCGCACCGAACAACACCACCCAAGGCAGCGTGAACTTCAGCCCGTGGTATGCCGATGCCGCCCGGACCATTCTGGTGCTCCCGGAAAACGTCGTCATCGACGACGAGCAAAGCCACCCCGATCTCTTCATCGCTCCGGGAATGAAGGTGACCGTGACGGACACCGGCTCGCTCGGCGCGGGTAAGCTCACCTTGTCCGAAGGCGCGGAGTTGATCGTCGAAGGCGGGGATCTCACCATCGGGGAAGACAGCACGATTTCCGGCAGCTTCACGATCTTCAACAGCTTCGGCTCGTGGAACATCAACGGGAACACCACGTTCAACATCGGCACGTCGCTGGCGCTGATCACCGACATCCACGTCGCGGCGGGCTCAACGCTCTCCGTCAACGGCGGCGGCAGGCTGATCCTCGACGGCTCCGTGATCGACAGTCAAACCCCGGGCAGCCCCTACTACATCAACGTGGCGAACGACGGTCTGCTGACCATCGCCCGCAGCGTGGTGAGCGACGCGCGCATCGACATCGACACCTCGGCATTCAGCGCGCCGGACTACCGCCGCTCGCTGATCTACGACAGTTCCTTCACGGGCTCCGACATCGAGGCCAGCGCGGATTCCGCGGTCTTCCACAACCTGTTTGACGCGGCCACCGCCGCCGCCGCCAACACCGATGGCACCACCGCCTTCGCTGATGTGAATGGTTGGGGCAACGTGACGGATGAAGCGGATTTGAAAAACCGCTTCTTCCTCGAATTCGACACGGCCACCAATCCTGCCGTGAACACGCTGGATGCCGATGGCAACCTCTTCGTCCGTCCGGGCGATCCGGTGGTGCTCAGCCTGGAAGTGGGAGCGCTTGACGGCCACGCGATCAACGCCGCGGAGGCCTTGCTCGGCTACAACTCGGATCTGCTCACATACGGCGGCGTGACGCCGGAACCCGGCCCGCTGGGATGGCATGCGATCGCTGCCGAGGATTCCGCTTCGGGTTCCCTTGGTTTGATCGACAGGGCGCTTGGTTTGAACCTCGTGGATCCCGGTGACGATGGAATCGAAGGCCCGGCCACGCTGGCCAAGGTGAACTTCACCGCCGCCAATCCCGGCCTCACCCTCGGGTTCTTCCGGGTGCAGACGAATGATGAATTCGGCGGTCCGGATACCCTCAGCCCGGACGTCCTGACCAAGGACACCCGCCTGACGAAATCAGAGGCGGGATGGCCCTCCTACCTCGCGGCGTTCACCGAAAACAGCGGCGAGCTGGTGATCGATGACGAGCTGCCTGTGATCGACACGGATACCGTGACGGCCGTGCAGGATCAGGATTCCCCGGAAGTGGATGTGCTCGATCATGTCAACGGAGCCCGCGTCTTCCGCGCCGGGGAGCCGGTGGTCCTGACCTTCGAGGCATCCGATCTCGGACTGGCCGGACTGGATGCGGATGATGTCGATAACGATCTGACGGTGACCGTCACCAACGGCCCGACCACCCTCACCTATACGGCGGCAGCCGTGGAGGATGCGGGCATCGTCACCTACACGGTGACTCTGGCCGTCCCTGACACCGCCACCATCGGAACCTACACCATCACCGCCTCGGTGCTGGACCGCTCGGGCAACTCTTCCGGCGATACATCGCTCGGCGAGTTCGTCATCGGCAATGAAGTGTTGGTTTCCGTGGAACTGGAAAGCGGAGCCCCAGGCTTCACCGGCACCCGTGACGTCACCTTCGCTGCGACCGGCGGAGGTCTCGCAACTTGGACCAAGGCGGTGGACTTCACCAATGGCGTCGGCACAGCCCATCTGGACAACGTGCCGGACGGCACGACCGGCATCAGCGCCAAGACCGCATGGCACCTGCGCAGCAAAGTGGAGGTGACGCTTGGCGATACCGTGCTCCCCGTGGATATCACCGGAGGGAACAAGCTCCCCGGCGGTGACCTCAACGGAGACAACATCGTCAACACGCTCGATTACTCCATCCTGCGCTACCATTGGTTCACCGATCACGATATCGCCGATATCGATGGGGACGAAGCGGTGATCGCGGGAGACTACAACATCCTGCAAGCCAACTTCTACACCATCGGAGATCCTCAATAACGATCCATCAGGGAGTCCGTTTCTCCCCCCAAACATTGGCGCCATTCCCGCAGTTCAACCGGGGTGGCGCTTCTTTGGGAGAAAACCGGTTACGGACTCCCCGCCTTATCCCACCACTGATTCTGTAAATTCATGAAACGAAAAGTCTTCTTCGCAAGCGCCACCCTGGTGGTGGTTTTTGTGGTGTCCAGAGCACAGGCGGCGATCACCACATTGGCCCCCTTGTGGGACGGGGATCCCCAAACCACCTACGCGTCCTTTGCCTTTGCAACAGCCGGCAATCCGTCGGCGCCGGACACAGGGAGCCACAATCCGTATGGGATCACATCGGTTTCAACCATTCCGGGACTTTTCAGTTATGGAGACCATGGCGGTTGGCAGGATCCGGATGATTTCACTTATACCACCCGGCCAAGTGCCGGTGATGGTGCTTGGGACCTGGGCAGAGAAGGAACGATGACCATCACCATTCCGATCGCGCCTTCGGGAGACAATTCGCCGAAGAACGTGGATGTATTCCTGAATTTCGTTTGGATTCAGCCGCTCTTCAGCATTCCTGTTTACGGAATTTCCGGCTTCACGCCCGTTTCCCAGTTATCCGAACAGGAACATGTGGAGACCTACAATATACAAAACTGGCATCGCACGGTCTGGAGCGCTTCCTTTGAAGACATCACCACGGACACCCTGACGCTGGTGCTCACCGGAGCCTTTTTCGGCTCGGTCGTCGATGATTTGGCCGTTTACACCCGTTACGAAGTCATTCCGGAACCCGGAACGGCCATGCTGTCCGCACTGGCCCTGACCGGGCTGATGGCCCGCCGGAAAAGGGAGAAGTGAAAAGCCCGATCCCTCTGGATCGCACGACCGGATGCGGGTCCGGGGAGCGGCATGCTTCCACCGGATGCCCGCTTTATCATAACCAGGATGTTTTTTGAAATCGTATGAAACGTTTGATCCTTCATTTCCCGATCCTTGCCGGATTGGCAGTTCCTTTGACTTGGGGGGCGGTGATCCCGGTGGGACCGGGAGAAACCCACGAGACCATCTCATCCGCCGTGGCGGCCGCCGCCGGGGATGATGAATTGGAAATCGCGGCGGGCCTTTATGAGGAGAACGTGGTGGTGGACAAGCCGCTGGTCCTTCGCGGGGCGAATCACGGCGTCTCCGCCGGAGTCGCGGCGGGAGTTCGCGGGCCGGAGACGGAGATCAAGGGCGGCTTTCACATTCTCCCGGCTGCGGCGGGGACGGTGGTTTCGGGATTCCGGATCGGGCAAGGTTTGGCGGATGAGGATGCTTTGACCGGAATCATCGTGGAAGGCGCGGAAGTGACGATCCGGGACTCGGTGATCGAAGGGGTGGGAGTGATTCCTGCGGAGATTCCGGGCAGCCGGGGCCTGTCCATCGGAACGGACGCCCATGGTGCGGCGGTTTTTGACAATCTGATTTCCGGCAACGGCACGGGCATCCGCATCGGGGCAGCCGGAAACGTATCTATATCCGGCAACCGGATATCGGCCAATTCGGGAGATGGACTTGGTCTGGATGCCTCCGGAACGATCAATCTGACCGTCAGTGGAAATCTGGTGGAAAATCATTCCGTGGCCGGAGTCCGCGTTGCGGATGCGAGTGGTGGTGTGAGTCTTGGAAAGAATGCTTTCCTTGGCAACGCGCTGGCGGTCGTGAACCAAAGCGTGCAGGCGGTGGACGCCAAGGGGAATTTCTGGAACACGGGAGAAGCCCCGCCTGCGGAAAACGGAGCCAACGGTTATTCAGGGGCGGTGGTGTTTTCTCCGTGGTACGCGGAGCAGGCGTTGCAAACCTTGGTGGTGGGAGAGGATCTGGTCATCGGGCAGGGGGAAAGCGTGGAGGTGGAAACGCTCCACATCGCCCCGGATGTCACCTACACCGTGGATCGCGGGAGCTTGAAAGTCGGCAGCCTGGAATTGCAGGAAGACGCGGTGCTGGAGGTGATCGACGGCGAGCTGACGCTCGATGTGTCCGGCGGAAACCACACCATCGCCGGCACCTTCCGCATCACCCACAGCCTGGGATCGATCGAGATTCTCGCGGATACCACGTTCAGCGGCAGCACGCTCGGGTTGGTTTCGGATTTCCACATTGCGGACGGGGTGACTCTTTCGGTGACGGGTTCGCTCTTGCTGGACGGCTGCCGTTTGCTGGGTGAGGGCGGATTCGTCGTGGTGGTCAACATCGGCGCGGAACTGGAAATGGTCCGTTGCGATGTGGAGGGCGGCTTGTTTTACATCGTGGGCAGCGATGTGCGGCTGGCGGACAATGTGTTCACTGGCTCCCAGATCACGGTTTTCGGCACGGTGAATGGAGCGAAAATCTACCACAATGTTTTCTCCGGTGGGCCGGGCAATCTGTCCATCCTGCCCGGAGCGGTGGTGCAAACCGCGAAGGAAGGCTGGGGCAACGTGGCCTCGATCCCGGATGCGAAGAACCGGTTGATCCTGGCATGGCAGGCCTCCACCTTGCCGGGCCGCACGCTGGATGCGGACGGAACTCTTTACGTCCAGCCGGGAGACGCGGCGCATGTGGATCTGGACTCGGGCGGCTTCACCGCGCGGGTGCAGGCGGCGGAACTGCTGCTGGCCTATCATTCGGGATACCTCGCTCTGGACGGCTTCAACCCGAAGAGTCCTTGGGAAAACGAGCTCTATCTGTCCGATCAACCGCTTTCCCTGTTCGGAAAAGTGGATGCGGCGGCGGGTTTCGGGTTTGGATTTGAAGACTTGGACGGCACGTTGACGGATCACGTCATCGGAGATTTTGAATTTACGGCGGGACCGGACGAAGGGCGGACGCTGGTGTTTTTCCGCGAGAAGGAGACGGGAGATCATCCGTTGATCGATACCCGGCTGACGACCAGTGATGGCGGCACTCCCGGTTTTCTTGAGTCTCCCTTCACCAGGAATTCAGGCACGCTTGTCATCGACGGGACCCAGCCGCTCATTGAAGAAACGACGGCGGAAGTGACGCAAGACCTTGGCGGAGGTCCAATTGATGTCCTGCAATCCGGTGTTTTCACCCGCATCGGGGATGTGGCCATCGTGTTCGACGCCTTCGACGCGCTGGCCGGAGTGGACCCTTCCTCGGTGTCCGTGGTTCTGGATGGCCCGGTGCAATTCACGGCCATTCCCGGAGGAACCGGCGATGTCATCCTGCATGGGGAAAGTTACACGCGTTACGGATTCGGAGTGGAAATCTCCGGGACGACACCCGACGGGCTTTACGACGTGATTGTCACGGTCACGGATCGCTCCGGGAATACGACCGTGTGGATGATCGGCACTCTGGAAGTGGCCAAATGGATCGCCACCGTGGAAGTGGCGTGCCAGGGATTGGTTGCAACCCCTCTCACCCGTGATGTCGTGTTTGTCGCGACCGATGCCGTTGGCAACGTGCTCGGAACACGGACGGAGCCGGTCGATTTCAACGGAGGAACCGGAACGGTGACGCTCGCCGGACTGCCGGATGGCACGGCGCATCTGAGCGCGAAAACCGCGTGGACCAAACGCAAGCGCCTGCCTTGTGGTTTTGATCCCGCCGGAGATGCCGTGGTTTCCTTCACCGGAGCGGATTGGTTGCTCGGTGGGGATTTGAACAATGACAATGTTGTGAACGGGGGAGACTACAACATCCTGAATGCGAATTGGTTCACAACGGATCATGCGGCTGACATCACCGGCAACGGACAGGTGGATGGCGGGGATTATAACATTCTCAATCTGAATTGGTTCACCGTCGGCGATCCTCAATAAACGCTTTTTCCAGAATGAAAACGGCTCGTAAGTCTCGCTGGATCGGATCGCGTTTGTGGTGTGCCGCCGCCGGATTGTGGTTTTCCGCGACAACCGCAATGGCATTGGAGGCGGAGTTCCAAACGGATCGCGGGGTGATCGTGGTGGATCTGGAACCGGCCGTGGCTCCGCTGGCGGTGACGAATTTCACGGGACTGGCGAACGGCGGGCGGCTTTGGCTGGACGGGAGGAACGGGGCTTTGCGCAAGGAGCCCTTCTATCAGGACATGGAAGCGCACCGGGTGGTGAATACGGCGGGAGAAAAATTTTTCGAGATCGGGTCCCGAACCGGCGCGGCAGATGAACATCCGGGATATGGATTCCCCGATGAGCCCGGCGTTGCGGCGGGGCATGTTCCATATGTCTTGGCGATGGCGAATGACGGGCCGAACACCAATGGATGCCGGGTGTATCTAACCGGATCATTGGCGATGCCGCACAGGAACGGCCGTTACACGGTGTTGGGCAGGGTGCGGGAAGGTCCTTCGCGGGTGGTAGTAGATGCCATTATCGCGGCAGGTCCGGGAGGCACGGTGGTGGAGTCGGTCACGGTGGGAGTCACGGAGAGCTGGCTTCCCATGCTGCTGGAGAACGAAGCGAAGCTGCCATCGATGTCCGCCGTGAGCGGGCGGTTGGAGGTCGTTCCCGGCATCTCAAGCGCCTTGGTTTTCCAACAACCGGAGAACAGCGTTTTCCGGGCGTACGCCAGCACGGATCTCACGGGTTGGCAGCCTCATGCCGGAAGGTTCGCCCCGGCGGGAGAGGCTTTGGTTTTGCAGCCGTTCGTTCTGGACGGCGCGGAGACTTCCGCCCGGTTTTATTATTTCTCGCTGGCTCGTTATCCCGAGTCGCCCGCCCCTGCGGGAGTCGCTCATTTGGCGAATCGGATTCTGGAGGTGGAAAGCACCGGCCTTGGAGTCTTGGTGTACACGTTCGATGCGACGGGGCGGGCCGGGACGTACGAGAATATCGTGTTTCCGGGAGAACCGCCGTTTTTCAGTGGCTCATTTGTGGTGAGCGATGTCGCCGAGCCGCGCTTCGAGCCGTATTCGCTCAGGATCCTCATCCAAACCCAGGGATTGGGCGGAGCGGTTTTCCAGGAGATCCGGGCGGGGTGGGATGAGGGAATTCCCGGAGGGGCGGAGGGGCGCCATGTCACCCTGCTGATGGGTGCGGGAATGAACCCGCTTTTCGAGGACCGAGGGGAGTGCCGGGTGACCGAACCGGAGTGAGGCGGGATGAATCGTTTACGAAATAAAAGAACAGCGATCCGTTTCTTCCTGACATCATGGTGCGTGGTGACGGTTTGGATTCTTTGTGTGGCGGTGGTCGTGATCGGGGGATTGGCCGCGTTCGCTCCGGACGTGGAATGGCTGTGGCTGGTGCTGGCGACGGGCCTGTCGGCATTGATGCTGACGGTCCTCCAATTGGCACTGGGCAGTACGCTGCATTGTCCATTGTGCCATGGCAGGCCGCTGTTCCCGGACCGATGCTCGCTCCACAAGACTGCGAGCAGGATCGCGGGCAGCCACCGGCTGCCGGTGGCCTTGCAGGCGGCTTTTCTCAAGTGGTTCCGCTGTCCGTATTGCGGGGAGAAAACGGAGGTGAAATCCCGGCAGCACACCGGAAGCGGGACATGGCCCACCCGTCGTTAGATTTCACGCCAGCGCGGCTAACAGCTTGCCGTGGATGCCGCCGAATCCGCCGTTGCTGAGCACGGCGACGATGTGAGAGGGCGTGCGCTTTGACGTGGGAGACGATGGTTTCCACGTCCGCGAGGTAGTGGCCTTCGCCGCCGAGGCGGGCGATGTCGGCGGAGAGTTTCGCGGGATCGAGCCGGTCGTTTTCCGGGATTTTGTGAAGATCGGGAATCGCGGCGAAATCGGCGGGCGCGAGGGTTTCGGCGAGTTCGTTCTGGAAAACATGACCGGGGCAGTCCCAGGGCGATCAAGCTGGGAAAAGCAAGGCCAGTTCACTCAACGGCGCAAGCTGCTTGTTCGGAATTTTAACCGGTTGATTCAGGAAACCAAGGAGGGCGCGGGCCAGACAATTTCCATCCAACAAAAACTCGATGTGATGAAGGGCAACATCCTCGCTGCCGAACAAGCTCTGCGAACCTTGGGGTGAAATCGGCAAGCCGGGCCGGGCGACAAATCAATCCCGGCGCGGTTGGAAGAAGCGGGTGAAGCCTTTTTTGCGGAGTCCTGTCTCCAATTTCAGATCGCCCGTCCACAGTTCGCCGTCCAGTTCCAAGGCCAGGGCCAGATCAGCGGATGTCGTTTTCATCGACATCCCGGCACAGCCGCCAAGCCTCGGTTCAGTTTCCGATGCCGATGGCGTCCTCGTCGTAAAACGAAATGCGCTCCAGCAATTCGTGAAGCAGGCCCAATGGTTCCGGCTCGTCCAGGCCGGAATGCCGCCACGGGGGGGGGAATGAGGAGTGCGAACGTCCCGTCACACCGCGCGGCGCGAGGAGCTTGCGGATCACGAAAAAGCCGCCCCGGTTTCCCGGGGCGGCTTGGAGTTTTGGGTAAGCGACGGTCACAGACCGACGCTGCGGATTATTTCTTCTTGGCGGTCTTCTTCGCGGCCTTTTTGGCGGGGGCTGCCTTTTTCGCGTCCTCGATGGCGGCTTGCGCGGCGGCGAGGCGGGCGACGGGCACGCGGTAGGGCGAGCAGGACACGTAGTTCAGGCCGAGTTGGTGGCAGAACCTGACGGAGTCCGGATCACCGCCGTGTTCGCCGCAGATGCCGAGCTTGATGTTCGGCCGGGTGCCGCGGCCCTTGGCGACCGCGGTTTCCATGAGCTGGCCGACGCCGGTGGTGTCGAGCGAGGCGAAGGGGTTCTTCTTGAAGATCTCGGCCTCGGTGTAGGGCATGAGGAAGGC
>CAZKQK010000114.1:0-18160 GCA_964554865.1 uncultured Luteolibacter sp.
GGCGCTGCACGAGCTGGAAGGCGCTCATCTCGCAGGAGAACACCATGGAGGGCTTCCTGCGTTCGCGCTGCAATACCGGATCAATCGGATCGCGGCGGCAAAGGAGATTTCCGATTTCACCGGCTTCGACATCTGGAACCTGCGCGGCCATGCCACCGACTTCTCCGCGCTCATCCCCAAGATCCTCGGGCGCATCCGCGACACCGGGTATTCCCTGATCCTGATAGACCCCATTTACAAGGGCCTCGGCGCGCGCAATGAAAACGACGCCGGCGACATCGCCAGCCTCTTGAATGAGGTCGAGCAACTCGCGGCGAAGTCGGGTGCTGCGGCCGTCTTCGGCGCGCACTTTTCCAAAGGCAACCAGGCGGGCAAGGAGTCGATTGACCGTATCGGCGGATCGGGTGTGTTCGCCCGCGATCCCGATGTCATTCTAACGATGACGCCGCACGAGGAGGATGACGCCCACGTCATCGACCTCACATTGCGCGCCCTGCCGCCCGTGAAGCCGTTTGTCGTCCGCTGGTGCGAGTCGATCTTCATCACCGACCGCGAGGCCGATCCGGCGAAGCTCAAAGCCATTCAGCCACCGAAGAGCGAGAAGTCGCAGAAGGCCACGGCGACCTACAAGATGGGCAGCGCGGCCGACCGTTACAGCGCGCTTGTCGAGGACATGCCGCCATTGAGCAATGGCGCGGTCGCTGAGGAATCCGAGGTCGTCGAGTTCCTGCGCGCCCGCATCGAGCAACGTGACGGGGCCTGCGACGTGCATGAGGCGAAGCGCGTCTTTCTCTGTCTCGCCAACATGAAGAAGAATTCACCGGTCGTTTTCGACCGGGCCACCCGCCTGTGGAGGGGGCGTCGCCATGGAGTTTGAACCCTCATTTCCGGGCCTGTTTGCACCCGGGTTTCAAATAGGTTTGAACCCGTTTGAACCCGCTCGCCCTAACAGAACAGGCGGGATCATAATAAGGCACCTTATTAGCGACCTTATAGTCTTTTGTAAAAAGACAGCGAGAACAACCTTACGGATTGTTTCTCGCCTGCTGATGGCTGTTTTTCGGACAGCCTCAGCGCTGGTCATTTCACGGGTTCGCCGGGAAGGAGGTTCAATATGAACTCCCGGAGAAGAACCGGCAAACGAACCCCGCAAGGAGTCCGAACCTCCCCGTACATGCACCTCTGGCCCGAGCTGGAGTTCATGCCCAGACTCGACCACTGGCCGGACCGGTCCAAACCCTTTGACCCGGGACCCAGCCAGGTGCTCGCCTTCATCGTCGAGGGCTATGGCTGCGACCTGCCGGAAGCCGACAAGATCTTCCAATCGGCCCGCAGCAAGGGAGTCGTGCGCTTCGATTCCGTCACGAAGCACTGGCACGGTCGGAAAGGAGGCCGGCCATGAACTCCGACGACTACGCCAAAAAACAGGCGAAGAGGGACGCCGACTACGAACGCGACTACGAGGCATGGGTGAAGTCGATGACCCTCGAAGAGAACGTCGGGAGGCGGAGAAGCTCGGCCTGCTCAAACCCTGCCTGCAACGTCACGGCAACGGAGCCGCCGATCACGACATGGCCGATTCACCCGCAGCCAGCCACACGCCGGACATCGCGGCCCTGGTCGATCACGAAGGCGAACAGACCGGCGCCATCAACCACGACGCCATCGAGGTGCTTCGGCATTTCGTTGCCGACCTGATCTCGGAGGGCAACACCCGCCTCACCGTCGAATGCCTGGCGGTCGCACTCGGGCTCAGCGCCTACAACGGCGAGAGCATGACGGCCATCGCCAAACGCCATGGAGTCACCCGGGCGGCGGTGTCCAAACGCTGCGTTGACATCACCGAAAGGCTGGACCTCCCGCCGTCACGGGCCATGCGCAGCGAGAACGCCCGGAAAATCTATCGTCGATCGCAACTCAAACGAAACCGCCCGTCAAATTCATGAACAGCCCCGCAATCAACGATCCGAAATTCTCCATCACGCAAACCGGCATTGAATTCCATCAGGACCTCAGTTTCGACGAGTGGAACGATCTCGGCCAAAAGCTCGCTCCCGTCGGCAAGTCCATCGGCTTCATCATCGGCGACTGGATCAACTACGGTGAAAAACGCTGGGGCGACAAATACGAGGAAGCGATGATGCGGACAGGCATGGCCTATCAGACATTGATGGATTTCGCTTATGTCGCCAGAAAAGTTGAAATCTCGTTGCGCAACGAGAATCTCGACTTCACCCATCATCGGGTCGTCGCCAAACTCAAAACGCCTGACGAAAAAGAGCACTGGCTCAAGATGGCGGAGAAACACAAGCTCGGCATCCGCCGGTTGCGCAAGTCCATCAACTTCGGCCGCCTGGCCACCGAGAAGGAAGTCCAGGGCGATCCCGCAGACCGGGGCTACGTCACCTACCTCGCGCTGCTCAACCGCATTCGCCGCTGGTGGGCGCGCGAGACCGGCAAGGCACCCGTCGAAGAGTGGGACGAGGACCGGCGCGAGGTGCTCAAGAAGGATTTCAAGCTCGTCGTCGAAATTTACGAGGCTCTCTAACCAAGCGCGGGGAGGAACGGTTCCACGCGAGAGCCATGTCCTCGCCCCTGTGGGTTCGAATCCCGCCCTCGCCATCACTCGCGATCACCATGCCCGTCAACACCACGACGCCGGTCCACAGGGTCGCACGCCCGCTCCGCGAGGGAGCGCGGCTGATGGCCGTGCAACACGGGCTGACCGCCATCGACGTGACGCCCGGCGTCATCGCCGCGCTGGCGGAGGAATCCGGCAAGCCGGAACTGTTAGGTCATGAAAGGAATCTATTGAAAACCAGCGGCCAGGGCGGGGGTGTTCCGACCCTCGTCCAATTCCCGTGAAATATTACTTTTGCAACTTCCCACATAACGGAGGGTCAAACGGCGTCGCCGGACACGCGGAAAACCCTGATGGATCAATGATTCCAGCCGATTCCGGTTCCGGGGAATACGCCCGAAAATGTGGGAAGTTGGGGTTCCAATTTCCCACCTGCTTCCCATCGCCTTGCAAGAGCAACTTCCCATCAACTTCCCACCGCTGCAAACCCGCCGAAGTGGGAATCGGAACTCAATTTCCCAATGCTATACTCGCTGTTTGCTTGCCGAGCGCCACGAAGGGAGCTACGAGTGTCACCGATGTTTGAAATGTCAGGAAATCCGTCGAATGCGGATAAAGCGGCGCTTAAGCAGCCGTTCAGGGACGAATTGTTGCGGCAATTCTGCATGTTCGGGCAACCAGGATGGGAAATTCCGGTCTTGGAACTGACCGCCAAGAGAGATCCGATCAAGCGGAACGTCACGATGTCCGCCAGGGTTTTCAACCTGAATGGCAATCAGGAAATCAAGGGTGTGCCCGAATCGTTGATTGATACGGCGTGTGCATACCACAAGCTCTGCTCATCATGGGGGGAGAGCTGGATACGATGCCAACTGACACTGACTCTCGGCAAGGGTGGCACGGTTGAGCGTTCCCAGTGGAATTACAAGTATGAGTGACCGGAGCAGCCTCGACTATCAGTAATCATTGAGTAGCATCAAAGTCGTCGCCGACCGATCCCATTCGGTGATCCGAGTATCTGATTTACGAGGTGTCATCGGCCAAGGTGATGACTCCCAGCTTGGCCTCGCGTCGGCGGAGACGGCCCGCATCGGAGTCCGATGCCGCCGCCGAGACCGCCACCACTGCATTGCTGGTCCCCTTCCCACCGCTGCACATCGCGATCCTCGCATCCCTCAGAAATCTCCCGACGACCAAATGCTTGCCGCAGTCGCCGTTCCCTTTTCCAATAATCCACCGGCCAACTGGTCCGGAAAGGCTATCGGAGCGAATCAAGATCGGAATTTCTTACTCAAGTCACACATTCTTCATCAATCAGTAAAATTTGTTGATTTCAATAAGATTTCTTGATTCTCCACTCAAAAGTCGCATTCTCATCGCGCAGTGAAGAATTTCGATTCCAGTAAAAGCGCGGCCATTCGCCATGAAAGCGAACTGGTGCACCACTTTCGGGAGCAGCTCCTGGACGATCCCGACTTGGTCTGGCATTGCCCGCCGAACAGGGATTCCGAGCGACCCACCCAGGTTGAGCTCGAACTCGACGGGCGGCATCTGCCATTCGCTCCGCTGTATGAACTCAAGGCCAGCCTTCCTTGGGTGGAAAACCTGATTGCCGACCAGTCGCCCCAACCGCTTCTAGTCACGCCCGAACTCTCCGCACGGGTGCTGGAGGCATGCAAGACTCGCGGGATCTCCGCCATCGACCTGAATGGCCGGGCCTGGCTGCGTGCACCGGGACTTCTCGTGGATCGCCGCGCTCTGCCCGGGCGCTCGTTCTCCTATGAACTGGAGCCGCGCAACATCTTCGTCGGCAAGAGCGCCCGTATCATCCGCAGCTTGCTCACGGATCGCGACCGGATTTGGACTCAAGCCGAGATCGTT
This sequence comes from uncultured Luteolibacter sp., assembly GCA_964554865.1. Taxonomy (GTDB): domain Bacteria; phylum Verrucomicrobiota; class Verrucomicrobiia; order Verrucomicrobiales; family Akkermansiaceae; genus Luteolibacter. The sequence continues at coordinate 4,463 of CAZKQK010000114.1, forward strand.
ACCCGCACCGGTGCCAGTTCCGGCCTCGTTTCCCGCATCGTCCAATACCTCATCAGCCAGGGATATGTCGAGAAAACCAGCGCCCGAGAGTTCCGGTTGCGCGATCCCCTCTCCCTGCTGGGCGCTTGGGCGGATGCCGATCAATTTTTCAAGCGCAACCGCACCACGCTCTACGCTGGTTTTCTCGGTTCGCCCGTCGAGTTGGCAAAGCGTTTGCAGGAATGGGCGCGTGACGAGTCTGTCTCCGTCGCTTTCACCCAGTGGCTCGCCGCTTGGCTGCGCCACCCTTTCACCGAACCCGTCGTCACCTCGGCCTATGTCTCACGCCTGCCGGATTCCGCCACACTGAAAAAACTCGGACTCCGGCCCGTCAGCGAGGGAGGCAAGCTCTGGCTCCATGTGCCTGATGATGAAGGCGTCCTCACGGAAACCCAAATCCGCGATGGATTGACCTTGGCCACCGACGCGCAAATCTATCTCGATCTCCAGCGCACCGGACTGCGTGGTCCGGATGCCGCCAACGCCCTGCGGGAATGGGAAGGATTCTGCCGGCCATGAAATACGACACCTACAGCCAGTACGACCCTGCGCACACTGCCCTCGCGGAAAGCGCATTCCTCACCGTGTGGGCAGGCCTGAGCCAATGGCACGACTCCCTCGTCCTCGTTGGCGGCATGGTGCCGAAATACCTCTGCGGGGACATTTCTGGAATTCGCAGCCTCCCACGTCCAGCCACGCTGGATGTGGACCTCGGCATTGCACTGGCTACCGACTCGGGCCAATACGGCAATCTCTTCTGGGAACTTGGCGGCCAAGGCTTCAGTCCGAATCCGAACCATCCTTCCCGCTTCGAGAAAATTATCGGCAACTTTACCGTTCCGGTGGATTTTCTCGTCGAGAAACCTCCATTCACCAGCGGAAGCGCCCAGGTCGAGGATATCACCGCTGCGGTAATGCCCGGTGTGGAACGCGCCTTGGCCACAGCAAGAAGTATCACTGTCGAGGGCATCGACCTGCACGGGGCCAAGCAGAAACTCACTGCCCGCGTATGTGAAGTCGGTCCTTTCCTCGCTCTCAAGCTCCGCGCCTTCCGTGATCGCCAGCAGCCCAAGGACGCCTTCGATGTTCTCTACACCGTCCTGCATTATGATGGCGGCGCGGATGCTGCCATTGCCGCCTTTGCCGAAGAAGTTCGTCTTGGCAATCCCGCCTGCCCCGATGCTCTGCACACCCTGAACGAACATTTCATCAGCGAAACCTCACCTGGTCCCGCAAAAGCCAGTCACTTCGTGCTCGGTGACATTCTTCCCGGAGAATCAGAAGACTCGCGCTTCTTGCGTGCCACAATCCGGCAGGACATGGTTGCTGTCGCGGGGAGGCTGCTGAAAGCGCAATCCACTGATCCCTGAAGACGGATCAATGCTCCTCGGGAAGCAGAATGCAGGTCGATGATCTATCAGCTTCGGTGATGATGTAGATCCGCCGACCGCTCCCGAGCTTGTAATGGCTCAGGATGCGGTCGCCGTGGATCGGCGCATCCTCGTTCGCCTGCTGGTCGCATTTGTCGAGATCTCCCCAATCGTCGCAGTGGTGGCGGTGCATGTAGGATGCCAGGTCGATGCCGAGCGCCATCGCGGCCGGAGTCGCGACGGTTTGCCCCAGCGGGAAGCGTGGTTCCATGATTCGGTATGCCATGGTCGTTCAGTCGTTGGAGGTTCCCCATTCCGGATGGCGCTTGCCGGTGGCGATCAAGCCGGAAGCAAGCATGTCTTCGACGAGCGCCTTGGGCGGCCACTGGCGGTGCGGTTTTCCGGTCTGCATCTTCGATGCCCGTGCGGTGGCGCGGCAGTATGACGGCAGGTCGGCTTCCGGATTGAAGCTGTCCTGACGAAATTTGGTCATCAGGTCGGTCGGGTCGGTGGCCTTGAAGGTCGCGCCGTCGATGGCTTGGAAAAACCACTTCATGCGGTTCATCCCGAGGCCGGTGTCCTGCGGGCGGTTGCGGACGGCGGCGGCCGATTCGGCGGCGTCGAACATGCGGGCCATCAGTCGAATCCAGTTGGTGATCTTGGCGGGATCGGTGGTTCCCGAGTGGTGGCGGACTTCGAGCGTCTGGTGGCGGAAGTAGGAATGGATGTTGAGCTTCCGATAGCGACAGGGGTAGAGCTGTTTCATCTGCTCCATGTTGTGGCAGGCGTCGATTTTGCGGAACACCCGGGAGCATTGGTTCCTGTGATCCTCGCTATCAGAAACACCGCCTTCGAGGTTCGTGCGGCAGTAGGTGTTGGCGTTGCCCCGGCGGGACGGCGGCTGGAAGGTGTCGAGCACGTCCTCGAATTTCAGCCAGAGCTTGAAGAGGTTCTTCACCGCTTTGAGATTCATCGAGCGGGCGTCGAAGTGGACGTGGAGTCCGCAGCGCCGGTCCACCCTGGCACCGGCGGCTTCCAGCGCGGCGGCGGCGATCCTGACTTCCTCGATACCCGCCTCGCCTTCGAGGATCGGGCTCACGAGTTCATACCCGCAGGAGCCGTCGGTGACGATCTTCCAATAGGGAGTGGTGTCGTGGGTGTAGTATGAGGATTCGACCCGGATGCCTGCGGCTCTCAGGCTCGTGACGGCCTGCTCTTTGGTGATGGTGGAGAGGAATTCGATCTCGACTCCGAAGCGGCGGGACATGGTCGGCGTTGTCATGGGTAATATCTGCCATGGTGCCGCCCCGTGTCCATGGCCAAGTGCAGTTAGAGAAAAAAAGACAGAATCGGCACGCGCCGTGGCACCCATGAAACGTGCCAATCGTTCGTCTGATAGGTGATGCCGAATGATGCCATGTTGGCACGCGTCGTGTGACTCAAAACGCATGCCAATCGCGGGTCCGATTCACCGCGAAAAAAGACGAAAAATGACGTGGACTCAGTCTGTCAGACTGGCAGATGAGGGATGATGAAAGCAAATACCCAATCTATCGAGGCCCACGGAGTTAAAGGCATGAAGTCCACCCCCTGGCGCAAAACATTCAAGAGCGTCGAAGCACTGAACGCATGGGTCGAGAAGAGCGGCGCGGAGGTCCGCGCAATCCGCGAGATCCATCCTGATGAACCGACCTTCCGTTGATTTCCAATCCCCAACCACACACCACCATGAATACCGAAACACGAAAACAGATGACCGCCGACGAAGCCCGCGAATGGATGAAAGCCCATTGGGATGCCGACGAAATCGGAACCGACCCCGACTGCGACATTCTGGATGAAGCGTTCGAAGCCGTTTTCGGACGCCTGTCCGAGGATGACGAGGACGCCTTCGGAACCCTCAAGAACCATTTCCGGAACAACTAACAACATCACCATGAGAACACGGATCAAGAACGAGCCTGAATGGCGAACCATGGACGATGGCCGAACCTACTTCGACAACGCCGGCAGCAAGCGACTGTCCCACCTGCCCTCGGCATACGCCACGGGATTCGAGGATGGGGCCTTCGCACTTGCTGAACGGCTCTGGGAGATGGCGATGAAAAGCGACCACGAACAACTCATCGAAACCCTTCACGAGTATCACACGGGCCGGGCCCGCCCGGTTGCCGGTTGGCTGAATGCTCCCGCCAGACATTGAACTCACAAAAATCCCCATGAAATCCGAATCCGACATCCTCGACAAGATCCGCAAACTCCTCCGACTGGCCGACCGCTCCCGCGGTTCCACCGAGAACGAAGCCAAGGTGGCGCTGGCCAAGGCGCAGGAATTGATGACCCGCCACAACTTCGACTCGGCGCTGCTCCGCATGGAACGCGGCGAATCCGGCGGCGCGGGCTTCACCGTCAACAAGGGCAAGGTCGATCTACCGAAGACCCTCAACCCCGCAGACCTGATGATCCTGTCGCTGCTCCAGTCGCATTTCAACGTGAAAACGATCCTGATGCCAGACGGACGCGGAACACCGGTGGACATCATCGGCGCTCCCGCCGACATCGACTTCGCCATCTACGCCTTCAACTTCCTGCGGCAGACATTCTTCCGCTGTTGGAACGAGTTCAAGCGGACCCACGCCAACCCGGACAAGGCATCCTACTACCGGGGCCTGCGCGACGGGCTCAACGCCGAACTCAAGGCGGCGAAACAACGCGCCGGGCAATCCTACGCCGCCGACCAGCGCCAGGCATACGGACTGGTGGTCGTCGATCAGGAAGCGGTCATCACCCGCTACGTCGAGGAGAACTATGGCAAGCTCCGCAATCGCAACACCCGTTCACGCCGCCTGCATTCCGGCAGTTATGCCGCCGGTGAAACCAAGGGCCGGACCATCCAGATCAACCGCCCGCTCCCGTCATGAAAACCATCCGAAAGAAAGACGAAAAAAGACATGGACACGCTCGACCGGAGAGGCAGATGAGGGATGCCATGACAACAGCATCCATAACTAACAACCACCTGACCGAAGCGATGCGGCGAAGCATCCGCGGTCTTGAGAAAAACGGTTACATCGTCCGGCGCATCCTGCCGGTCGATCCGATGGCCGGCATCCATTCCCGCGAGTTCAAAGCCGACTTCGCCAGGCAAACCAAAACCGGACTGCTGGCGTTCAGCGTCCGCATCGACACCGACGGCAACGTCACCAATCCCAACAACTAACAAAATAACATCATGAACAAATTGTATTGGATCGTCTGCGACGACAGGGAAACCAACATATTCGAAGGCCGCTATCAGGGCCGCACACGCGGCGAGGCATTGAAATTCCTCAAGCAGTCCCTCGGGCGCAAGACGCTCAACGGGCTGGTCTTCACGATCACCGAAATCCCGGTGCCGCTGATCCGCGAGATCGTCGCGGAGATCCTCGCCGGGGGCGTCGGCAACGTCACGCCCGCCGCGAACGTCGTGCCGCTCACCTGGCCCAAACCGGAAGCCAGCCCCGGACGTTACGACGCGTTCGCCGACGCGGCTGAGCCTGAACCAACGCCAGCGGAGGCCACGTCACCCAAGGCCAAGGAAAAAGCATCGAAGCCCGCCAAGAAGGTCGGCAATCCCGGCCACGGCGACGAGCACTGGTCACAGGTGAAAGCATACTGGCTCGAATGCCGCAGCGTGAAACAGACCGCCGGGCACTTCGGCCTTTCGCCCAACACGCTTAAAACCCGCATCCGCAGGGAGGGCTGGAACAAATGAGCGCCACCGAATGGAAACCGATCGTCGGCGACGGCGCGACCATCCGCCACTACAGCGACCGGACCGCCTGCACGGTGGTCCGGGTCAGCCCCAGCGGCAAAACCGTCTGGATACGGGAGGACATCGCCACGCTCGACAACTGGAAACCCGACATCATCCCCGGTGGATTCGCCGGCCATTGCGTGAACAACGCCACGCAGCGGTATATCTATCAGCCGAATCCGGAAGGACACATTCACCGCGCCAGCCTGCGCAAGGACGGTCATTTCCGGACCACCAACAACGAGCCGGTCATTCCCGGCCGCCACCACTTCCACGACTACAACTTCTGATGAATGTCGAAGTCGAGAGATACCGCAAACCCGATGGCTTCGCCACGCGCTACTGGTCGGTCGTGGTGGATGGCGAACTGCTTGCCGTCACCCTCTATCGAAAAGGCGCGGAGGCTGTCGCCCGGGCCATCACCAATTCCAATCCATATCCCCATGTCACGATCCTTGAAGATTCTCCCAACCCCGCCGCCACGCCCTGCAAGCCCACCGCTGGCCTGGCGACCTACCGGACCCGATGACCTCTGCGGCTCAGCCGCCGCCGTCGCCCGCCGACTCGTCACCAAAGCCCGCGGACTCCATGACCATCCGGATGTGCCGGTGAAAATCTTGCTCTACGGCCCGCCCGGTGTCGGCAAGACCAGCATCGCCGACATGGTCGCTGACGAGTTGGCCGGCATCCGCGCATCCATCGGTTTTGTCGATGCCCGTCCGACGTCCGGATTTTTCGTGCTGAACGTGAACGGTCAGGCAACCGCGCCGATCCCTCACGACGCCACGGCCGGCGCGCTGCAAGCGGCACTCGCCGCGATTGGTTTGGATGATACGGTGGTGGGCAAACAGGACGGTTCGTGGATCATTTCCACCGGCGCGGAGGAAATCACTCTGAGCGGAGCATCCGCCGAGGGACTGCTTGCCGAACTTCGCCCCGTTTCGTTCGTGCGGGTGCGCTCGACAGAAGTAGCCGGGCAATTCCGCCATGAAGTCCGGCTCGTGCAGGCGCCACTCGCATCCACCGCCAGCTTCGAAACCATCGTGCCGCCCGCGCCCACCGTGAGCGAGGTGCAGGCGGGCGGAGCCTCGGCCACCACGCTCTGGCCGGAAATCCAGGCACTCAAAATCCAGCCGACGTTCAAGGGCACCTATCAGCTGCGTCGTGGGTTCAAAAAAAACCGCGAATTATCGGTGGACGACGGCCCCGAGGAAATTGAGGACGCGCTCTCGGTACTCGCCGATGATGACGGCTCGTTCTCGGTCAGCAACCCGGCGACCCACATCGCCCACATCACCTTCAACGGCTCGATGGCCGGCATTGACCAGGACTTGCTCGAAGTCGCCGTGTTTTCCGCTCCGCCCGGCGATCCGACCGTCACGCTCGATCTCAACACCGCCGAAATCGCCGCCGCGCTGCGCGGTGCCACCGAACTCAGGCCCGACTTGGAAATCGAAGTCACGGTTCGGGACGAGAACGATCCTAACAAGGTCCACACGCTCACTCCGTTCCGCGCTCCGATCACGCTGATTCGCGAACTCAATTGGGAAGGACTCGAAACCGCCGCCAACATCGACTGGCTGCGGCCACCCTACGGCAGAACGTATGTCCCGTTCACGTCCGACCAGATCATCACCGGCTCGCAACACTACGTCGCACCCATCGGGGATAATGTGAATTCGACATTCACCATCAGCCACAACCTTGGCACCCGCGACCTGCATGTCACCGTGCGCCGGAACGGCGGCAGCCGGGCCATCGTCGATCCGCTGGCCGTTACGCTCGATGGCGAGAACGATCTAACCATCACCTTCGACGAGGCTCCCGCCTTGAACGGCTATGTCGTCACCATTTCCACCGCAGGCCCGGTGTCGGCCTTCCAGGCGCACGGCCACACCATCGCCCAAATCGAGGGACTGCAACTGATCCTTGATGACCTTGGCGAGCGCGTCGAAGACCTGGAAACATTCATCCCGACCTCGCCACCTGGGGTAAGCAGCACGCAGCAAACTGTCATCGCCGCGTGGGAACTACCGGACCTCTTCGAGGTGTTTCCGACCCGCCAGAAGATCGAGGCGAAGGATGTGCCTTCGATCAAGCCCGCCGACCTGCCGCGTGTGGGCGGCCTGCTGCCCGCCGTCCATGTCGATCCGCTGGCCTATGCCACGGTTTCCGCGCTGCCGCCGGTTCCGCAGACCGGCGTGATCTATCAATACACCAACACCGCCGCGCCGCTCGTGATCCCGGGCTACCTCGGACGTTGCTCGACCAAGTTGCAGGCTCCGGGATTCCTCGCATGGGACGGTCGCGGCTTCTATCAAGTGGAACAGATCATTCCCGGCGAACAGGTGTTCTACCCATCGGACTTTTCCCGCGAGCTGTTCCGCATCCACGTCAACGGCAAGCAACTGCGGCCCGGCAAGCGGCTCACGCTCGACTTCTCGTTCGTCGCCGCCGTCTTCAACTCGAACACCGCCGTCCATTGGGGCGCGGCCATCGACATCGGCCTGCCGTCGGCCAATCCGCCGAGTCCGGGCAACATCGCGGATGTCACGTTCCTGCCGCCCTCACTCGATCACAACTTCATGCTCACGAGCGTTCCTTCCTCGCACGGCTTTGGCCTGCGCGTCACGCGCAAGCTGGTCGATTCCGTCGATACCTGCGTCGTGGACCGCGTGATCTACGGAGCCGTCGAAGCCACGGAAACCACTCTGACCACCGCCAGCTTCATCCTGCGCGGCCGCCTCGTGCGCTTCGACACCGACGACCACCAGACCGACCCGCGCGGACTCGTCGCCTTCAACGGCCTCAAGGCGACCCTCACGGACGACGGCGGTTCCGAATTCGGCAAAGCAACCATCAATTAACATAACATATCATGGCCATCCCCGTTATTTCCAACACCACCTCCGTCCTCGGCTACCGCAAGGGGCGGTATTTCGAGTATCAGATGCAGGCGACCAACTCGCCGACATCGTGGACCGCCAACGGCCTTCCGTCCGGCCTGTCGATCAGCTCAAGCGGCCTCGTCAGCGGAGCCGCGACCGCCGCCGGGGTCTATCTCGTCAAGGTCATCGCCACGAACGGCGACGGCCCCTCGGCTCCGCTGGAAGTGGCCATGGGCATCGAGGACACCAACTTCAACGACGGCATCGGCATCGAGGTGAACATCGACCTGCGATCCGGCGCGGTTTCGGTCCCCGGCATCACGCCTTCATCGTCGCAGGCCAGCCAGGCGGTGATGTTCCTCAAATACGGCGACAAGGTGTTTCTCGATGTCGGTTTTCTCAAGGGCGAGGAGTTACAGACGATGGCGATGGCGTCCATCGTCATGAACATCCGCGAATTCGACGGAGAAACGGCTCTGGTTCAGAGCAACGGCGGAATCGAAATCATCGGCACCAGCGACCGCCCGCGCTACCGCATCCTGGTCGATCTCGACACGCCGGAACTCCTCAACGCTCTGGGCAACTACCAGGCCGACTATCAGACGACCTTCGACGCCATCGCCGAAATCGAGTGGCGCGTGGATTACCTCGAACCGGGCGCGCTGTCCGATGAAGTCATCCGTTCGTCCAAAACCTTCCGCATCGCCATCGACCGCGATCTCGTCCCATGACCTACGGCTCCGGCATGATCTGGCCGCTGGCCGCCGAATACGCCCGTCGCGGATGGGCCGTCCGTCGCGCCGGGTGGGATGACCTTGAATGGTTCGGCGACACCGGCCGCGCCTTGCGCTGGGTCGCCTATCAGAACGCGCTGTTCTGGCTGCTCTACCGCACGCCCGTCACCGGAGCCAAAGCCACTCGCGTCATTCGCAACACGGACTTCGTCGTCGAGGACTTCCATGCCGAGGATTGGACCGTGCTGACTCCAGCGTGCCTGGAGATGCAGGGCGGCTATGGCTACGGCGGCGACCGTTGGCAGGGCAGGAAACCCTATCCGCGCCTTGCGGACACCACTCCGGCGATTGATCCGATGTATCCGAACGCGGTCCATGGAACCTGCCCCGTAGTGCCCTTGTACGAGGACATCCGCAGTGCCTATCAAACACCAGCGACCGCATGAGCGTGGGACATGGCATGATCTGGCCGCTTGCTGCGGAATACTCCCGCCGGGGGTGGGCCGTGCGCCGCGCGGGCTGGGAGAACGGGATCACCGATCCGTTCGACAAGGACACGTCGATGCGCTGGATCGTTTATCACCACGGACTGTTTCACCTCACCTACCTGTCGAGGTCATCGACGGTTACCGGAGCCGTGGTGAGCCGGGTGGTTCGCAACACCGACTTCGGCGTGGACGAGTTCCTGGCGCGTGACTGGACGGTTTATTCGCCGCAATGCGGCACCGTCCATGACGGATGGGATCAGCAGGGAAAACGGCCTTACCCGACTCCCATCGACGCCACGCCCATCACCTACCTGCCGGTCATTGATAGCGGCGCAACCTGCGTGGACGTGCCGCCGATCTTCCCGCCGGACCCGCCGACCGACCCATGTGGCGAATGCCCGCCATCGCCGGATTGCGGACCCAACGCCAACCCCGTCACTGCCGGGTTCGACTCCTGCGGCTGCGCGATCCATCTCTGCCAGCCGACGTATTGTGCCGATCCGCCCGTTTGCCCTCCGGGCGGTATGCTGAAACAGACCGGGACTTCGGCCAACGGCTGTCCGGTCTTCGCCTGTGTGAACCTGTGCGGGCCTTGCTCCGGCGCACCCAACTGCCCGCCGCCCAACTCGCTGACGGCATCCGGGCCGGACATGTGCGGGTGTTTGCATTACGCCTGCACTCCTCCCGGCTGCCCGCCGCCAACCTGCCCGCCGGGAACCTTTCCGATCCGGATCGGAGTCGATGCCCTCGGTTGCCCCATCCATCAATGCGTCTCTGTTCCTCCACCGCCGCCGCCCCCGCCACCCCCACCGCCGCCGCCTCCTCCACCGCCACCCCCGAGGCTCCAAGCCGCGCAGATCACCATCGAGGACGTGACGTGGTATCCACCGTGCTTCCTCGACAACACCGCGCCGCCATTCCAGATCCAACTTGGCTTCCGCGTGACGCTCGGGGCGGCTCCCTCACCGGAGGCGGATGGCATCTACTGGGTCTCGGTTTATGTCCACGGCAAAAAGATCGACGCGCCTAACATGACGCCGGGCCAGTCCATCGACTACTCCGTCGCCGTTCGGCAGGACTTGGGAAAATCCGTCCTGATCCGCGCCAACGCCTACCTGCCGGTCAGGAAGTTGCAGTCCAACGACCGGCACGAGTTCCCCTTCCCGAAAATGTGCGGCAGCGGATGCACGAACCCCTATGCGGCCAACTACGACCCGGAGATCACCGACGACGACGGTTCCTGCTTCACCTGCGCCTCCGCGGGAAACTGCATCCCCCATGACACCGACGAGGGGGAGAACTGCAACGGCATCGGCAACGGATGCTGCGACGGCTACTGCGAAACCGCCGGGGATTGCAGCCCGTCGTTCAGACAGCCGTTCACGGCCACTAACGGAACCTACTACCCAAGCTGCTTCGGATAATGGACAGGAAAGACCTCGTTCCCGCATGTTTGCAGTCGTTTCAGGACGACCCGCGATTCCGCGCCTCGCTCAAGGCCGCGCTGCCGGTGGAAACCCGCCAGGCAGTCGAGTCGGTGGAACGCGACGGGATGTTTCTCCCTAACGGCATGATGTCGCGGGCCGGGCACGCATTCATCAAACAACTCAACGCGGCCTTGCCAATCGTTGAAGCGACCCTCGCGACCCATGGCGATGGCCGGACGGCAATCCATGCCTCGAACTATCGGAACGGTGTGGAGGCGAGAAGGTCGGCGCATGAAAATATCCGCCAACCATCCACGCCGGGTTTGTTCAAACGTGCGGGCAGCCTGGCCAGGGCGATTGGATCGGAAACCAAGGCAATGGTTCAAGGACAACCAACTCTGACCGCGCGGCAAGTGGCGGCGCGGCTCGCGGCATGCGGGTCGTGCGATCAACTCAGATCGAACCGGACCTGCGCCAGGTGCGGATGTTTCGTCGATGCCAAGGCGCGTTTCAGATCGCAGAACTGCCCGCTGCGCAAATGGCCGGCCAGGTGATGCGGTTGACAGGACCTCACGGGTGTGAAACTCCACGTCGATCTTGAGACGCTCCAACTCATCCAGGGACCGGGCCAGCGGAGCGCGGTCAGCTCCCTGCGCTTCAAGCGCGGCGATTCCGCCCGGCTGCAGGTGGTGTTCCTCGAAAACGGCGTCACTCCGGCAATCATCGGAGATCCGGGCACCCTCGAAATCCAGATCGGCATCAAGCCCCGCAATCAATTCGACCGCTCCTATCTCGTCCACAGCGCCGACTGGTCGATGCCATCGGAGGGCGACGATGCTCCCGCCTACGAATGCGCGATCAGTTTCAACACGCTGCAACTCGATTCCGCGCTCAACATCGGATCGGCCTCGGCCGGGGAACTTCCCGAAATCACCCTGATGGGCGAAATCACCTGGCGCGAGGGCACGGGCGAGCCGACCTCCACCCGCACGTTCCTGGTGGTCGTGGAAAACGACGTGAACCGTGGAACCGAAGGCGTGCCCGTTTCGGCGGAGCCTCCGTATCCGCCGCCCGGCAATCTCGTCACCAACAGTAATCTCGGTGACAGGGCCGTGCGGCACGATGCCGCACAAAACCTGACAGCCGAGCAGAAGACGCAGGCCCGCGCCAACATCGGTGCCATCGGTGAAATCGCCAACGGTTCGCTGGCCATCGCCAAAACGGCCGGGCTGCAATCGGCCCTCAACGGCAAGGCGGCAAGCCACCACACGCACCCCATCCAGGACGTGGCCAATCTTGAATGGGAACTCGGAACGAAACTCGGCTTCATCATCGGCAAGGCTCCGGAGGAACTCGATTCGGCCGAGAGCACGCGCACGCTGATCTTGGAAAAAGCCGGGTTCGTCTGGCTCTGCAAGCCGGGCAGCGGAGCGGTCGCGATCGCCGGGGGTAGCCCGCCGAATCCGGGGCAGGCCCCGATGTTGCAGCAGTCGTTCACCTCATTGGAGGGAGGAGCCACCTCGCAAACCGGCACGGTGGAGGTCCAGCCGGGAACCTATCAGGTGACCGTCAGCGCGGCCGGCTTCACCACCTCAAGCTGGGGGAGCCATTACCTGATACTGATGTCGGCTTCGGGTGCCACCACGTTCTACAACGAGCAGCCGGGAGGTCTTTACGGGCTGTTCCCCGACCAGGCGGGTTCCTGGGCCGCCTTCTACCTCGCCGATCCGGCGACAGCCGCCAACCCGCAGGAGGGAACCATCATGCTCTCGGTTTCCCAACCGGAAACCTTCCACGTCGAAGGCTACCTGCCGATGGGCGGCGACAGCGTTTTCCTGACCATCACCTTCACCCCGATCTGACACATGAACTCGAACCGGCAATGGGCCAGGGCCAACCTGCAATGGACCGAACGCAAGGGCGGCATCACCGTCAACGGCATTCGCCTCGCGGCTTCGGAACGCGACCGCTCGCTCTTCGCCCAGGGACTCGTCCTGTTGCGCGAAACCGAGGACATGCTGCCTGACGAAGCGGCGAGAACGGCCTTCCGCTCAAGCATGCGGACCATCGCCGACGCGGACGGCAACATCCTCACGATGAGCGTCACGGACCTGCGCGCGCTGCTCGTCGCCTACGGTGCCGCCTATCTGGCGTTGTGGATGGCCGCGAACCCGTCCGATTGACACCAGCCCCGAACCATGCGCCCGCCCTTCAACATTGACTTCGATTACACCGGCAAAGCCATCGTCGGCATCGCCTCGCCGGTGGTCGGCCTCATCACGTCGTTCCAGGAACAGATCGAATGGCACCTGCGCATCGCCTCGCTGGTCGTCGGCCTGTTGGTCGGCGTCATGTCGCTGGTGGCGATGGCGCGGAAGCTCCGGCGGAAGTGAATTCAATGGAAAAACCCCGGATGGCTTTCACCGTCCGGGGTTCTTTCGCGCCCTTCCGCTCAGACCGCCTCCTCCACCTGATAGAGCTTCCGCAGGGCGGACAGAACCGCCTCGAAATCGTAGAGGTGGAACCGGGGGCTGATCCGGAGGTAGGGGATCCTGCGCTTCCGCGCCCACTCGTCGATGGTGCGCGGGCTGACGGAGAGCCGCTTGGCCAGTTCCTTTTTCTTGATCAGGGTCGGGGTGTTCGTCGGGGCGTCCATGGTTACGCACCGTTGGCGGTGTCAACGCCCGGTGTCCCGTCTTGTGCCAGCAAGTGGCGCATCCGCTCCCGCAGGCTGTGCTTGAGTCCCGTCGGCATCCAGCCGTCGGGGGGCGTGATCCCGAACCACGTCCGGGCGGCTTCCTCGTCCACGACTTCCCGGTAGTACTGGAAAATCATTTTCGGGGAGTTGCCAGCCTCCAGAGAGGTCTCGGCCACGTCGCCGGTCTCCCTACCCGATAGCTGATGAACGAGTGTCTGAGGGCATTCTGACGCCATCCGCCGGGGATTTTCGCCTTCA
>CAZKQK010000115.1:0-17844 GCA_964554865.1 uncultured Luteolibacter sp.
GTGGGTCACCCGCGCCAAGGACAACATGAAATACCGGGCGGTGAAAAACCATGCGCCGAGCGATAAGAACATTCTCAAGGATCAGACCATCGCGCTGCAAGGCAGGCACAAGGGGATGAAGCTGCGGCGGGTCGAGGCCTGGGTGGAAGTGGAAGGCGCGTGGCGTGTCATGGTCTTCATCACCAACAACACGGACTGGAGTCCGCGTTCCGTGTGTGATCTCTACCGTCGCCGCTGGGACATCGAAGTGTTTTTCAAACAGGTCAAGCAGAGCCTCAAGCCCGGCAGCTTCCTCGGTCACAGCGCCAATGCGGTGAAGTGGCAGGTTTACACGGCCCTGATGGTCTATGTGCTGCTCCGCTTCATGGCGCATCAATCGGAATGGGGGCACAGCTTCACCCGGTTGTTTGCAGTCACCCGGAAGTTGGGCGTGGAGCCCGGTTACGTCAGACGGCTGATCAACGCCGCGTACCTCGCCCCGGAAATCAAGAGGGCAGTTTTTCAGGGCACCCAGCCGGGACATTTGCAGGTGCAGGACCTCATCGCCCAACGGTCCGCCGATTGGAAGGTGCAGATGAGAGAGTTGGGTTTCGGCTCGTTTGAGGCAACCGCATCGCGGTAAGGCTCTGCTAAACAATAAAATACCGATTTAGTTTGGCAAAGTTGATTATTTCCGGCATGCTCAAGGCATGCCAGATGAGCAAGTAGTGGACTGGATTCGTAGCAAGTATCGGGCAATCGTTCCGGAACTGGACGAACGGGGACGGCGTCGCTGGGCGGCGATAGAAGCCGGTTCCTTGGGATGGGGAGGTGTCTCAGCGGTCGCCGTGGCCACGGGAATGTCGGATCGTACCATTCGCAATGGGATTCGTGAACTGGCGGATCCGGACGATCCGGGACCGGATCGGCAGAGGAGGCCAGGCGGAGGGCGCCATAGCAGGGAAAGAGAACAACCTGGCCTGTTAGGTGCCTTGGACTCTCTCCTTGAACCTACGGTTCGGGGAGAACCGATGTGTCCATTGCGGTGGACCTGCAAAAGCACCCGCACTTTGGCGGGCGAACCAAGCAGCCGGGGATTCAAGGTCAGCAGCACGAAAATCGGCGACCTCCTGAGATCCCGGGGATTCAGTCTTCAGGCAAACAGGAAGACGGTGGAGGGCAAGCAGCACCAGGACCGCAATGCACAGTTTGAGTTCATCGCGCGGCGTGTCAAAGCCCGTCACCGATGCGGTGAACCGGCCATTTCGGTCGACACCAAGAAGAAGGAAACGCTGGGAAACATGAAGAATCCCGGAAAGGTCTATCGCCGGAAGGGAAATCCAATCAAGGTGAAGACGCACGATTTTCCCGACAAGGAACTTGGCAAAGCGGTGCCATACGGAGTCTGCGACATTGGAACCAACGAGGCCGGGGTCACGGTTGGGGTCGGACACGACACTGCTGAATTCGCCGTGGGGGCAATCAGCCGATGGTGGCGGAAGTTGGGTCGCAAAACGGGAATGGAAACACATCCTGGAGAAAATGCAGGAAGCGATCAATGGGTTGCGGCACCCGAGCCAGCGACGGGCCGCGACGCGGAATCTCCGGAACATTCACCGTTATGGCCCCGCTCAGGTGGTGATCGGTCACGGTGGCTTCCATCGCTACGTGGCTTTCTGTTTCACCGGGCGTGGATTCACGGTTCTGGAGAGCATCGAGCCGAACAACGCCACCTACATCCTCGGGAACGACTGGGAGAATCTGTCCCGGCTCTCAAAGGGGCAAATCCTCGCCGGAGACCACCAGCTCGCACGGCTGGTCCACTCGAACCACTGGCAGCAGGAAATCGAGAGTTGGTTCCGTAGGCACGCAGCCTGAGGTTTGAAGTGAATTCGGCGGAAGCTCGATGATCTGCCGCGAATCGCTCCTTTCCGGGCTTCCGGGAATTTCCTGCCCGCCAAGGGAGATCCGATGCAGGTTTGACGTTCCCGGATATTTTCACGAGTCTCTCTTGTGATTGCAGGCAGCGGCGAAATCCCCCGTGCTTCCATTCATTGGTTTTCCCGTTCCATGCCCATCGAACACCTCTCCACCGCCCTGTTCCGGGAAACCCGCGGCCCGGGATTTTTCCGTGTGCTGGCGGGGAGAAACGCGCCGTTCTACATTGATGTCCTCGATTCGCTCGAACGCGAAAGCGCCGACCGGCCCGACGGCCTCGCCCGTGAGGAAGCCATCGCTCTGATCGTCGAAACGCTGGAGCGCCATCCCGGCTTCGAGTTCGACCACGAAACCGAAGGCCAGCAGCCCGCCGACACCCGCGAGCGCGGCCGACTGCTGCTGGAGCATCTGCTCAAATGCCACTGGCTCGAAGAACCGCCGCGCCGCGACTGGCGGCGCAAGATCCACTTCGACGCCCACGGCGCGACCCTGCTCGCCGCCTTGCGCAAGATCGCCTGGCCCGACGCCGCGGTATTCACCGACAAACTCACCGGTGTCTGCGCGATGCTCGCCGATGAAGTCGAACTTTCCGAACGCCCGTGGCAGACGGTCGAGAACTGCCTCTCGAACGTCCGCGAGGGCATCAACGAACTGCGCTCGATGCAGAAATCGGTGCAGCGCTTCACCCGCCGCCAGCTCGAAGAGGAAACGCTGCGCGGCAATCTCTCCGTGGTCTTTGACGACTACTCCGAGCAAATTTCCCATTCCTGCTACGCCGCCCTCGTCCGTTCCCGCCTGCCGCTGCGCCTGCCGGAAGCCGTGCGCCGCATCCGCGACCGCCTCGCCGGCGACCCCGGAGCGCTCGCGGAAATGCAGACCGAAGTCCTGCGCCGCCACCCGGACCTGAGCGCCGAATCCGCCCGTGCCAGGGTCGCCGACGCCCTCGACGAACTCGGCGACCTGCTGGAGCGCGTGCTGCCGATGGCCGACGAGATCGACCGCCGCACCGCCGACTTCACCCGCCGTTCGCTCGCCCGTTTCCGCTACCTGCAGGACGTTTCCGGCGAGCGCCGCACCGAGCTGAAGGCGTTCTTCGAAACCGTCAACCGCCTCGCCGCCGGGAAGCGCCTTTCGCATTTCTCCGGCGTGTTGAGCGACCTGCCGGACCTGCTGCTGCCCGTCGTGAAACTTCCCGCCGGTCTCGATTCGCTGCACACCCCGCCGCTGCGCCGTGCGCCGCTCGAACAGGAAGCCTTCGACGATGCGCTCGACGAAAGCGACCGCCGCACCGGCCTGCGCGACATGGAGCGAGCCCTGCGCGAATCACTTTCGGTCCAGCGCGCCAACGCCTTCGTCAAGGCCCTGCCCGGCGGCAAGGGCGAGCGCATCGAAAGCTCCGGTTTGCCCGTCCACGGCGAGCGCGGTTTCACCGATCTGATCTCCCTCCTCCTCCACGCCGAATCCGCCGAAGCCCGCTACCGTCTTGATGTCCGGCGCGTGGCGGCGGAGGATGAAGCCCCGCCGCTCGATTCCCTCGAAGGCTGCACCGTCGAACGTTTCGCCATCGTCAAAAAGTGATCACCCCGCCCGACGACCCACTCGCCCCCGATTCGCCCGCCGGCCTGCTCACGCTGCCGGAAAGCGAGCGCGATCGCCTCGCCGAAGCACTCCAGGAATTGCTCGCCGCCGGATCGATCAACGGCCTCGATTCCTCCCGCGCCGCGCTCTACCACTGGTGCCGCCAATACTTCGAGTGGTTGCGCGAAATCGCCGCCCTCGCCGGGCTGGATGTCGCCGTGCTGCACGAGGAACGTCTTGTCCAGGCCGTGCCGCGCACCGCCGCCCTGCGCCTCCGGCTGGGAAAGGAGGCCACCCTCGTCTGGCTCGCCCTCTGGTATGCCGCCGACGTTCGCTGGCGTGACGAGGGCCAGGACCAGGCCTTCCTTTCCGTCGCGGAACTCAACGACCTGTTGCAGGACCAGCTCCTGCCCGACGCCGTCGGTGCGCTGCCCCGCGGCAACTTGCAGAAAATCCTCCGCCAGGCCGCGCGCTTCAACCTCATCCGTTTCGAGTCCGCCGAGCCCTTCGAAGAATCCGGCATCGAAGTCCTGCCCGCCATCCGTCGCATCATCCCGTTCCGCGATCTCGCCGCCTGGGCCGAAACCGCCGCCGTCTTTGGCCGGGAAAATCCGGCTACGATGGATATCGTAGAAGAATCCGCACCGGAGGAAGACGAAGAACCATGAGCCGTGCCATCCGCTTTTCCAAAATCCATGCCCTGAACTGGTATGGCTACCGCGACACCCTGCCGGTGAAAGGCAACCTCGTGCTCGCCGGAGTGACCGGCTCCGGCAAGTCGATCCTGATGGACCTGCTGATGCTGGTGCTGGTCGGCCCCGAGCGCGCCCGCCACCACTTCAACCGCAGCGCCACCGGCGGTCGCAGCGACCGCACGATCAAGGGTTATTGTTTGCTCGACACCAAGCGCGAGGAAAACGGCCAGCCGCAGTATTACCACGACAAGGGCGTCACCACCTACATCGCCGCCGAGTTCACTTGGCCGGACGGCGAGCGCGTTGAAACCTGGGGCCTGCGCATCGAGTTCCGCAGCGCCGCCGAGACCGACGGCGCGGTCACACCTTTCTTCTGCCCCGCCGCGTTGGAGCGCGACGACTTCCTGACGCTCTCCGAAGATGGCAAACCCCGCCCCAGCCCGCTGGGTGCCTTCAAGCAACTCATCGCCTCGAAGGGCGAGGGCGCCCGCCTCTTTTCCTCGTCGCGCGAATACACCCGCGACATGGCCAATCCCAGCCACCTCAATTTCAACAAGGACGTGCTCCAGCGCCTGCTCCCCAGCGCCATGTCCTTCACCAACCTCAAGAGCTTCGACGACTTCTGCCGCCAGTTCGTGCTTCCCGCCGAGGCGGTGCCGGTGGACGACGTGATCTCCAGCTTCCGCGACTTCCAGTCCTACGAACGCGAACTCAAGGACCTCCGCGCCCAGCTCGACCGGCTCCAGCGCATCCGCGAACTCTCCGCCACCTTGCGCGAAGCGGAGCGCGACCATGTCGTGGCCGGATATTTGTCAGCCGAATACGCATGGAAACATGCCGCTGCCCAGGAGCGGGAAATTTCCTCAAGACTCGAACGACTGAAGGAGGAAAACAGTGGCGATGAAGAACGCCTTGATGAAATTTCCGAGCTCATCCGGGAATCCACCGACACCCGGGAGCGGCTCACCGCTCTCCTTAATGAATCATCCGAGGGAAAGCTCTACAAACGCCTCGCGGATGAAATCGCGGCACTGGAAACAGACATTGAAAAACTCCGGACCTCCGCCAACAAAGTCGATGGAGGCATCGGCAAGCGCATCAAGTCCGCGAGGAACTGGATGGGGGATGTGGCCAAGGCGCCGCTGAATCCCTTCGTCGATGTCTCGCGCATGGAGAGCGAACTGAAGTTTCTCGAAAGCTGCGAGCGCGGGGAATCCGCCAACGCGCTTTCCCTGCTGGCCGATGCGGCGGACGACGCATGCAAATCCATCCGCCGGATCTTTTCCAAAGACGCGGAAGAACTTCGCAAATTCCGCTCGGAGAAAAGCGAGCTGAAGGCGCAGATCGATCTCCTCCAGCGCGGCATCTCTCCCGGTCCACAACCCTTGCTCACGGCTCTCAAGGAGATGCTTCCGGTGATGCCCGGAGAAATCCCGCCGCGCGCCTTGCGGGAAATTTGCGAGGTGGAGGATGAATCGTGGCGCGTGGCGGCTGAAATGGCCTTCGAGGAAAAATTCTCCGTCCTCGTTTCCCCGGAGCATCACGATCAGGCACTGGAGATTCTCGCGGATCTCCCCGATGCGGATCTCGTGAAAATCGGCGCACAGCGTCTGATCAACGCTGCCGCACTGCCCGAAAATCCCAAACGGAACCAAGGCTCGCTCGCGGAAATACTACGTACATCGGACGAAACCGCCCGCGCGTGCATCGACTCGCTCTTCGGAGAAATGATGCGCGTTTCCGAAACAGGAGAGCTGACGTTTCATGAATCCGCCGTCTCCGTTTCCGGTCTCGTGAAGCGCGGCGGTACCATCACCCGCCCGGCACCTTACAACGGGACTCCGTTCATTGGTGAGGAGGGGCTGAAACGGCAGCTCGAAATCAAACGCCACCGCCTCGGGGAAATCGACGCATCCCTGCGCCGTCTGGAACCGCTGGAAGCGGAAGTGGAACGCCTGATTTCCACCCGCCAGCAGGAAATCCCGGATCATCGGGAACTCGCCAAGCAACTTTGGGAACTGGAAGACCTCCCGAAAAAGCAGACCGAGCACGAATCCCGCATGAAAGAATTCAACGCCATCGCGACGGACGAATTCGACCGCCTTCGCGAGGAGATCGACGACCGCAAACAGCGCGAAGCCGCTTGGAGAAACGAGGAAAGGTCCATTCTCCAGAAAGGCAAAATCGGAGAGATCCAGCGCACCACAAAAGAACTCGAAGCGTCCCGCGAAGCCGCCAGCCGCAAGGAAGACGAATTCTCCAGAGTGAAGCT
Source organism: uncultured Luteolibacter sp. (assembly GCA_964554865.1). Lineage (GTDB taxonomy): Bacteria > Verrucomicrobiota > Verrucomicrobiia > Verrucomicrobiales > Akkermansiaceae > Luteolibacter. Next base: position 6,463 of record CAZKQK010000115.1, read on the forward strand.
CCGGCTCGACATCACCCCGCATCACACCCGCTACACGGAGTGGAAAAAGGACGTTGAGGAAACCTTCACCACCGTCACGGACGCGCTGGCCGGAGAATTCCGCAAAGCCGCCGCAAAAGCGGAACTGGATGCCACCCAAGCCACCGGCGAGCTGAAGGTCGCCATGCTCGATTTCAAGAAGACCTTCCACCCGAAATTCGACGACCTCCCCGACGACGGCCGCGACACCTCGCCCTACGAACAACGCCTCGCCGTCATCGAAAACGCCAACATCCCCGACTACGAGAAAAAGGCCGCCACCGAGCGCACCCGCTGGGAATCGCTCTTCCGCACCCAGGTGCTCAGCCGCATGCAGCAGGCGATCAAGAACGTCGAAAACATCATCGCCCTGCTCAACCAGCAGCTCAAGCGGCCCATCGGCCACGACCGCTACCGGATCGAACGCAAGCCGAACCCCGACTTCCGCATCTACCGCGAACTCATCGACCTCAACGCGCTGCACCACGAGGACGAGCTGTTCTTCGCCAGCATGAGCGGCGAGCTGCGCGACGCGCTGGAGAGCTTCCTCGGCATCCTCGTCAAAAGCGCCAACAGCCCCGAGGCGGCGCGGCTGCTGGATTACCGCCAGTACTTCGACTATGACCTGCTCGTCACCGACATCCGCACCCCCGATGCCAAACCCGTCAGTGTGGACAAGCAAAGCGGCAAGATGAGCGGCGGCGAAAACCAGAGCCCGTATTTCGTCGCCATCCTCGCCAGCTACCTTCACGCCTACAATCGCCACGAAAGCCGCCGCAAGGAGCCCTCCCTCGCCCTCGTCCCCATCGACGAAGCGTTTTCCAAACTCTCCGGCGAGCGCATCCAGAACTGCATCCAGGCCATGGCCGAACTCGACCTGCAAGGCATGTTCTCCATGTCCAGCGGCAACATCCCCTATGCCTTCAGCCAGTGCGATGAGCTGATCGTCATCTCCCGCAAAGACATTCCGCGCGGCGTCCGCAACGTCCCCGTCGTCCTCTTCCGCGACAGCCCCGAAGGCCGCCGTTGGATCGAGGAAGGCGAAGCCATTTCCGAACCGGCTTGAACCGTACCCTCCACGCCTTCGCCGAAGCCTACCGCCGTTCCACCACCGCGCGGCGCGGCTCTTCGTCGCGCGACTACACGATCGACTACGAAAATTTCCTCCGCAAAGCCGGTCTCGACGACGGCGACGAACGCGAACTCGCCGAACAGGAACTGCTCGTCGCCGAAAGCCAATCCGGCGGACGCTTCCTCATCGACCGCCATCCGCGAAGCGATCGGAAGGAACGCCTGCGCCTGGTCCGCGATGGCGGAGAAGCGTGGCTGTTCGCCCAAACCGGCCTCGCCGCGCCCAGCGACGACCGCGAAGCCCTCGCCGCGTTCTTCGAGGAAGCCTCCCGCCGCAACGTATCCGAATCCCGCGCCGCCGCGTGGAGCGGGTGGTTTCTCCATCTCGCCCGCCGCGCCCGCGATGGAGAAAGCGTGCAACCCTTCCTTCGCGACGATGCGGCGGCGAACGCCGCGTTGCTCGTCGCTCTCACCGGAGTGTTGCAGTGGCAGGGCGAAACCTTCATCCGCTACGCCAGCGCGGCGATCTGCGGCGATTCGAAGCGCCTGCAGGCACTCGAGCCTCGCCTGCGTCCCGCGCTTGAGGCAATCACCGGCAGCGGCTCGCTGGAAAACTTCGGCATCCTCCGCAAGCCGCGCACCGTCGCTTTTCACGGCCCGCTCCGGCTCCGTCTCGGCGGGGCACCCTTCGATTTCTCGGCCTTTCCCGCGCCCGTCATCCTGTCCGAAGCGAATCTGGAGGACGCCGCGCTTTCCACCTCCGCCCCGCTCTGCCTGACCGTGGAAAACGAGGACACCTTCCACGAACTGGCCCGCAGGAATCCGGGCATCCTGCTCGTCCAGACCAGCTTTCCCGGCTCCGCCGCGCTGAAGCTCCTGCAAGGTCTTCCCGCCGGGCTTCCCCTCCATCATTTCGGCGACAGCGATCCCGCCGGTTCGGAAATCCTCCGCGATCTGCGTGAACGCACCGGTCGTCCGGTTCGGCCGCTGCTGATGGCGTATCGTCCGGCTCCCGCATCCATCCCTCTTACGGCCAACGACCGCGCCGTGCTCGAGCGTCTGTTGAAGCTCGACCTGCTAGGCGATCTCCACGACGACCTCGAGCGCAAACTGGTTTCGGGTGAGAAAGGCGCCTTCGAGCAGGAATCCATCCCGATCGACGAAGTGTTGGAAGCCATCAAGGGAATCCGCACGGCATAGGAGCGGAAATCATTTCATCGACTGTTTCCGCAAAATCGCAGCATCGTCTGGAGCCTTTCCCTGTTTACCGCACTCAAGCGCTTGATTCCAAAAATCCTAGCGAGTTCGACCGGGACGTCGTCTCCGGTGATCCCCAACGAAGCGACTCGCAGTTCCTCGAACGGGATGTCTTCGAGTTTTCTCACCTGATCGTCCGACTGTGGCACGCGGTATCGAGCCCACTGGAGAGGTGCCTCCTCGTCTTTCCATACAAAGCGACCGCCGAGTGGATCCGGTCTCACGTGAAAATGGGTCTCCGCACATTCGACGATCCGTTCGCGGATCAACCTGCCTGCTTTCTGGAACTGATGACCTCGTGCGATTCGCTGGACGAGGTTGGCTTCGGAAATGGGGGATTCGACCGAGAGCACATGAGAGATCAGGTCCAACAAAATCGCGTCGTAGCTGTCCTGATAGAAGCTGTCGGGACAGATGACCGTCTGAAACACGGAGAAATCGGCGAGCGAATAATCCGCTGAGGTCGCGGTGTCGGGAAGACCTGCCAGCGAGAATTCCGAATGCGCCACCGCTTCGGAAATTTCATCCGGCTCCGGGGCTTCGACGGAAGCCAGAAACTCCTCCGCTTCCTGCCGCGCGACAAGCAACGCCTCCGTTTGCTCTTCCGGATCGCGGGCCGTCTGGCTCCTCGATTCCTCGACCAAAGCCTGAATCCCGGAATGCAGCCGCTCGAGCGCTCCTTCCGGATCGATCCACCAGTCGGTGGACCACACCCGCAGCAGCTTCCATCCCAAGCCGCCGAGCACGGCGGCCCTGACCTTGTCCCGGTCCCGCGCGGTCGCCGCGCTGTGATAAGCGGCTCCATCGCATTCGATGCCCACGAGGTAATCCCCCGGACGATCCGGGTGGACGATTCCCAAATCGATCCTGAAGCGGGAGACGCCAATCTGGGGCACCACCTGCCAACCGCGATCCATCAGCCGTCGCGCCACCGCTTCTTCGAAAGGCGAATCGTATCCGCCGACCGATCCTTTCACCGCTTCCGCGAGGGCTTGCGGGCCACGGTCGGCGAACTCCAGGAAATGTTTCAGATCCCGCACCGCGCGGGCACTGGTGCGGTTCAGGTCGATCATGGAGGGATCGAACGAAGTGAAAATCATCATCTCCCGGCGGGCGCGGGTGACGGCGACATTCAGTCGCCTCCAGCCGCCGTCCCGGTTCAGGGGACCGAAGCTCATGGACATGTTGTTGGAGCCCGGCTCGGTGGGGCCGAAACCCACGCCGAGCATGATGAGATCGCGTTCGTCGCCTTGCACGGTTTCGAGATTTTTCACGACCACGGGTTCGGTCATGTCTTCGAGGAAAAAGCGTTCGATTTCGGGATGGCGCTGTCTTGCCTGGTCGAGCAGGTCTTCCACCAGCTTTTGCTGGTCGGAGTTGAGGGTCACGATAGCCAGCGATCTGCCGACAGCCGTGAAGGACGGATCGGTGAGACGCCGCACGGCTTCTCCGACCATCGCTTCGGCCTCGGCCTGGTTGGTGCGTCCCCGGCCCTTCGCGTAGACGCCGTCCACTCGCTGCCAGGTCACCGCGCTGGTGCGCGTCACCGCGGCGGGGAAGGTGATCAGATGACTGTCGTAGTAGCGGTGATTCGAGAAGGCGATGAGGCTTTCATGGCGGCTGCGATAGTGCCAGCTGAGCGAGTGTTTCGGGATTCCCGCGCCAAGACATTCGTCGAGGATGCTTTCCATGTCTTCCTCCACGTCGTCGTCCGTCGTGTTCGCAGCCCGGTTGAAGAAACTGGTCGGTGGCATCTGCCGGGGATCGCCGGCGATCACCACCTGCCTGCCGCGGGCGATGGAACCGACGGCATCCCAAGGCGCGATCTGGGAGGCTTCGTCGAAGATGACGAGATCGAAGGGCGCGAGATCGGCGGGAAGGTATTGCGCGATGGAAAGCGGGCTCATCAACATGCAGGGCGCGAGCCGGGTCATAGCATCGCCCATCTCGATGGCGAGCTGGCGCAGCGGTTTGTGGCGGCGTTGTTTCTGAAGCTCATGTTTCAGGATGCCGAAGCCGTCACGCTTGCTGACATCGTTTTTCGAAGGGATGAGACCGCAGAGTTTCGCCCGGATGTATCGGACGCAGAGCTTCGAGAGACGGTCGTCCAGGGCGCGGTAGCTTTCGATGTCGCTCATGTGCTCGGCGGAAACGAAATTCCGCAGCCGCGGTTCGGCATCGATCACCTGGGCGGCGAACCAGCAGGAGTAGGCCGTTTCGAAGTGACCGGCCGTTTGTCCGGCGTGGATCGCCCCGGATTCGATCATCTGGATCAACGGATTCAGGCCGGAGAAAACCGCTTCATCCCGGACGCGGCGCCACGCGCACCACGCCTGCAGGCGCGCCCGATGTTGCTGGATTCCGATCGCGGCTTCGCGGAGCGATGAGAGCGGCAATTGTGTCTCGGGAGGTGTGGAGGAAAGTTCGCGGAAGCGGCGGTTCGATTCGTCGAAATCGGAGAGCGCCTGTTCCATGCGGGCCATCGCCAGACGGATCGCTCCGTCCGGCCCCAGCAACTCGTTGGCATCGACGGCCAGCTTGCGGACGGCGGCGCGCAGTTCGATCAGGTGCTCGGGCGAGGCCGCCAGCGGCGGGATGCCGGCCCGGAGTTTCTCCGCCAGTTGCACGGAGGAGGCGACCCGCGAAAGATCGCTGGAGAGACCCGCCCAGCCGGGAACGTCCGAAATCGCCGGTGAGAGGCCGTTCATTTCGGCGACCAGTTCCTGCATGCGGCGGAGCACGGGAATGTCGGGCGGGAGATTCGGCGTGGCGGAGGCACCGCCTTGTTCGGCCAGCGCCGCGGTGACTTTCTTTTTTGCCATCGAGGCGAGGAACCAGAATTTCTTCGCGGCCCCGGTCCACTTGGTCTCCAGGTCGGAAAGCGGAATCCCGGGAATGGCGTCCGCGCGATAGGGAACGGAGAGTTTTTTCTCCAGGGTCCGGTATTCGGAGAGGGCTTCCATGGCCCGTTTCGCGGCGGCGATTTTCTCATTCGCATCCGGCGAGAAGGAAAAGGCGAGGTTCGTGCCATGGGTTTCCAGGATCAACCGGACCAGACCGGTGAACCGGACCATTTCTTCGCGGGATTCCGCAGGGAGCGGCAGAGGTGCCTGCTTCGCGAGGTCTCCTGCGGCATTGAGGAGGGCATCGATTTTCCCCGGCAGTTCCCCGGCGCAGGAAACGAGCGCTTCCTGCCAGCCATTCGACCATTCCGAATGCTCGATGATCAGAAATCCGGGCGGCACCTGTGAGATCGCTCCGAGGTTCAGGTCCAGCCGTCGTGCGATGTCCCGCATCTTCATCAGGTCTTCCTCCGAATGGAGGGTGCCTTCCACCCATGACAAACGCGGCGTCGATGCGTTCGCATCGCGCACCACCCGGCCGATGGCGCCTTGAAGCGTCAGGCCGTTGGATCGCCGTTGGTGGAGGAGCCCGACGACGGCATTCAAGCGATCGCGGAGGCGGTGGACCTCGGCGGCTTCGCGTTTCCATTCCTCCTCCGAGAGTTGGTCCCGCGTGTCCCAGGCCCGCTCCAGTTGCTTGAGCACTTCGATCTTGGAGGTCTTGTTCGAGTGCACTTCCAGACAGAACTCGCCGAGACTTTTTTCCTCCAGGCGGCGGTAAACCACATCGAGCGCGGCCATTTTTTCCGCAACGAAAAGAACCCGCCGCCCGAGCGCGAGGTTGTGCGCGATCATGTTGGCGATGGTCTGCGACTTGCCGGTGCCGGGAGGGCCATCGAGGACGAAATCGAAGCCTTCCGCGGAAGCGACCACGGCGGCCAGTTGCGAGGAATCACCGGGGAGCGGAGTGAAGAGCTGGGCGGGATCGAATATGCGATCCAGCTCTTCCGGTTTCGGGAAGTCCTCGCGGGAGCTGAAGCCTTCGCCGGATCGCTCGATCAGGTGCTTCACGACGGCGTTCTTGAGCAGTTGCTCCTTGCGGTCCGCGAGATCCTTCCACATGAGGTATTTCGCGAACGAGAACGTGCCCAGCATCAGTTCGTTGCTCACCTCGAATCCGGGGACATCGCGCACCGCGTGGCGGACGATGTTCCACACGCGGGCCACGTCCACGCCGCTCTCGTCCATCGGCAGGCCGTCGCCGAGGCCGGGGATGGTGAGCTCGAAGTCCTGCCGGAGAAGTTCGAGCAGCGTCAGGTTGAAACGCGGCTCGTCCTCGTGCATCACCATCGTCACGCCGCTGAGCGCGCTTTTCCGCTCCAGTTTCACCGGCAGCAGGATGAGCGGCGCACGGTAGGTTCGCGGATCGTCGGCCGATTTTTTCCAACGTAGAAAACCCAGCGCGAGGAACAACGTGTTGGCTCCGCCTTCGTCGAGATCGCTGCGGGATTTCCGATAAAGGTCGATCAGCTCCGCCTCCAGTTTGGCCTTCGGCAGCGGGGAAAGCACTTCGTTTCGGTCGAGCGTGTCCTTCGCGTATTGCTCCAACAGATCCTCGCGGTGGCGCTGCGCGTGCAAAGCGGCGTCGCGGCCACCCGCCGCGAGATCGGGCGCGGCGACGACCCGGATCTTCTTCCCATCCGCCAGCCGGTCTTCGAGGAGTCCGGGTTCCGGGCATACCAACGGCACGCCCTTGCTTTTCTCCGGGACATGCAGCAGCCGGTTCCTCGTGGTGAGATCGAGCAGTTTCCTCTGCCATAGGGCGATCTTGTCGGCGGGCGTGTGGATTTCGGGCGTGATCTCGACGTCGAAGGCGGGGAGAAGCGGCGCTTCCTCCAGCGCCTCGCTCACTGCCCGGGCCACCGTTTGGTCCGTAGCGGCGGCGGTGGATGACTGGGCTCCCGGCAAACCGAACGGCCGGATTCTCTGCATCCGCGCCCGGCGGATATCGATCACCATGTGGAAATCCTCGTCGGTGAGCTGCCGTTTCGCGTTTTCGACCGCCTGGCTGAAACCGGGAGCCGGCTGATGGGTAATCATCGTTGTCTCGAAGACCAGCAGTTCCTGTAGCTCGATCCTCTTCCGCACCGCCGCCGCTTCGTCGATGATCAGTTGGGAAAATTCCTGCGGCTGGAGCCACACCCCGACGAACGCGTGGCCCTCCGTGAGTACGATCAGCGGATTCAGCCGTGCTTGCTCCAAGGCGGAGGCGAACAGCAGCGCCGTATCCAGGCAAGTCCCCACCCGGCCTTCCAGAATCGCCCCCGGCGTGCGGACTTTCTGCCCGCGTTGCTCGAAACTCGCGGGCGGCAGGGCGTAGCTCAGGTTCATGCCCGCCACCGCCGACCAGATCGCCGAGGCGAGTTCCCACGTCCGCGTCCGTGACTTGCTTTCATAGCCATCGATTCCCGCGGGCTTGCCGGCCCTCCGCAATATGTCCGAAGCCGACTTCAGGATCCGGTCGATCGCCGGATCGTTCGGCATGCAGAACGCGGGCAACAATTCCGGCATCGAACTGCATCCGCCCCAATGGTTCCGCGCCAGAATTTCGACCGGCTGCGAAGCGCCGGCCAAAACCGTCTCGTCTTTCAACAACCGCAGCCGGACTTCGCCCGAAACGCTTTCCGTCAGATCCGCCAGATAACCCGCGTGCAATTTCACGTCGCGGTCGGTGATGTGAAGCGTCGAATCTTCCCGCAGCGCATCGATCCGCCAGCTTTTCGTTTCGAGAAACGGCGGGTCGGAGGAAAGCTCCAGCACCAGATGTTCCAGAGCCGCCTCACCTCCGTTCACCACCTCCAACTCCCGCACCACCGGCACGGAATTCTGGTGCGATGCGAAACCGATTTTGGCGGTGATGGTGGATTGGATGGAGAGGCTCATGAGAGAAAATCAGTTTGGAGAACGCTGTGGTCTTCGATGCCGGCTTGCCGACATTCTCGGACTTCCAGTGGGATTGCTCATCGGAATCAGGAACCGCCCTCCACTTCGGAAATCACAGCCTCCAACAGACTGCGTTTCAAGTGCAGCGTGGATCGGGTGGGCAGGGATCTCAGAAGGGCGAGAACTTCCTCCTTCGTCCGCTGCCGCCGCCGGATCGCACGCACGAGGATGCCGATGGTTCCGTGGGTGCCGATCCTCAAACTCCCTGCCGCCAAGCGTGCCGCCGTATCATCGGTCAGCGGCAGGCCGGGGCGATGCTCCATCGCCACCCGCAAGGCTTCCCACTCTCCGGTATGCAGACTGAAGACCTGGATCAAGGCCTTCAACTCGGGCGGCACCGGCATCCGCGGCACGATCCGGCGCAGCTCCACGCCGGGACAGGACAGGGCACCCGGCCGGTGCTGCTCGACTTCCCGCCAAACGGTCTCCGGCACCAGCACTTCCGCGAAATCCGCCAGCAAATCCAGCGCGCCCACCTCATCCAGATGAATCAGCGGCCCGGCATCGCACACCACCAGTGGCGGGCCCTGATCAGTCATTCCCATGCAGGCCCCATTGCACGTCATCCATCACGAAGGCCTCCGTCACCCGCGATGAGTGGGATTCCAGGAAACGCCGCAATGCGTCCGCCAGCAATTCATTGAAATCCGCCGCCCAGCCTTCGTTCACATACGTTTGCGCCCGCGCCGTCAACTCGGGCGGCAGTTCTGCCTGGATCACGGTTTTGTTCATGGCTGGAACTTAGCACCTCGTCCACGTTCACGGAAGAACAAAGGGGAACGGGGCTACCAACCTCTTTCTTCGCTTTCCCCGGCAAGCATCCTTGAACGCTTGCCAAGACTCAAGTTCCTTCGGTGAATAGCCAGCGGGATCCGGCAAGGCGAGCAGGAAATCCCTCAGTTCACTCATACCGGGGATGCCTGCCGCGATGGATGCACCGCTTCCAAGGATGATGACAGGGCAAGCGGCGATGCAGGCCTGAGCGCGGTCGTTGAGAATCTGAAAAGCCGACTTTGCCATATTAGAACGCGTTGAAGTGCTTGCCGAGGAAATGCCGGAGGTTCCACTTGCTGGTGGTGGAGAGTGAACGCTCCAGGCAGATGAAGAACGGCGCCTCTCCCGTATCCTCGATCTCGCGCAGGCGCTTGATGGTCCCATCCTTGATGCTTTCGTTCCACGCCAGGCAGACCAGCGCCGTGCGCCGGGGATCGCGGACTTCGAAGACAGTGTTATCCGTGAAATCCTCCCGGCGGCTGCGGGTGTAGTGGAGCTGGAAGCCGTTCTTGAGCAGCACCTCGTCAAACACCGCTTGCTCGCCCTGCCCATCCAGCGTCAGGAAAAACGCGGATTCCTTCTCCTCAATGTAGCGACGGAGCGCGGCGACGTTGGTCTCCTCATCCGCGGCGGAATCCGGCTTGAACTCGCAGCGCGGGAAATTCGACTTCTGGAGCTTGTAAACCTTGAAACCGGCGTCCGGCATCGGCTGCGGATCATCGCCGTATCCTGCAATGACACGTTTGACACGCTCGATGGTGATGGAAGAAATGGTTTTCAGCCCGATGGACAAAGCCGCTTTGCCCTCGCGTTTGTCGGGGTTGACCGCTTCCGGAATCTGAACGGTGATAAAGCGATGGCTTGTGCCACACGCCCGGTTTTCTTCCAGAACGGCATGGGCAAACGTCCCCGAACCGCCAAAGAAATCCACGACCAAGGCATTTCGGTCTCTTCCGATAACATAACGGATCAGGCGCGCGATTTCCTCGGAATCCTTCGGGTTGGAAAACAGCTTTTTGCCGTTGAAAATAGCGCGGAGCATCTTCACCGATGGCTGGGATTGCTTGTAGAAATAAGTGCCGCGCACTTGTTGGGCCAATTCAACATCTTCCTCGGCATCTTCCTCCTCGTCTTCGACATCACTCGTGTCGCTCTCTTCCGGCAGAGGTTTCAAGTGGGCTTTCCGAAAGGGTGGTTCGGTGTGATCATCGCGGAAAGCCACTAATCCCAAGTCAATCTGCCTTTGCATTTCGACGGGCGACGAATAAATCCATCCACGCTCCGGCACAGCGCAAGGCAGCTTGGTGACAGGATGCACCACGTCGTAAGTCGGGCCGTCGCCCCCGGGCCATGAAATGTCGCGGTCGCGCCAAGGACCGTGTTCGTCCACACGGCGATAGCGTTGCAGCTTTTTGGATGGGTGGCTCTTCGGCAAGCCTGCAAACCACGCTCCAAGTGCTTTCTCGATCTTAGCCAAGGAGGAACCATGTTGCTCTTTCAGGCGGCAGTATTCTTCCCAAATCTCGGGTGCTCCGGGTTTTTCCTCCCTCCAAATCGTTTTCAATTCTTTCAGTTCGGCGAGATCTTTGGCGTAAACCACGATGTATTCATGGCCCGCTGAAAACAACTTCGCGTCGTTTTTCCGACCTTTCTCCCATATCAGGTTGGTGATGAAATTCTCCTGCCCGAAAATCTCATCCATCACCCGGCGCAGATTAACGAGTTCGTGATCATCGATAGAAACGAGAATTACCCCATCGGACTTGAGCAGCTGTTTGGCCACCAATAGCCGTTCATGAATGAAACAGAGCCAGTCGGAATGAAACCGCCCGGAGGTCTCCGGATTGCTTTCAAGCTGAATGCCGTTTTCCGCCATGCCAGTTTCCTCCCAATACTTAGGTTTGTCCTTTCGATAGTTATCTCGGTAGATGAAGTCCTTTCCGGTATTATAAGGAGGGTCTATGTAGATGCACTTCACCTGCTCCTGATAGGCATTCAGTAGCAACTTGAGAGTTTCCAGATTCTCCCCTTCGATAATCATGTTGCCATCCGCCTTGTCCGGGTTCACGGAGCGGGCTTCGTCATAGACGAGGGTGGCGGTGGTGGGGGTGAAGGCTTCGCGCTTGGACGCGGCCTTGCCATACCATTTGAATTCGTAGCGTTCGGTCTCGTGGACCTCGTTCGGCTCGACGAGTTGCCGGAGTTCGTCCGGATTGAGGCGGCCTTCGTTGGTGAAGAGATCGGGGAACAGGCGCTTGAGTTCGGCAAGGCGCTCGGCCCGGCCGTCCGGCGTGACGGGCAAGAGATCGTTGAGCGTTTCCGGAGTGGAGGATGGATCTGACATGGAAAAGGTTCAGGAGTTGGGAGTGGCGGTGGCGGCCTGGAGGGTGGCACCGAAGTTGTCGCGCGGGGCGAA
>CAZKQK010000116.1:0-17772 GCA_964554865.1 uncultured Luteolibacter sp.
CGATCACGAAGAGCGATTTCGGTTTTCTCGTCCTGAAGGCACGGAAGAGAGCGAGCGTGTCGGCGTCGAGATCGATTACCCCCGCACTGTCCTCGCTCTTAAGTTCATGGAATTCGGAAGTTTCCACCCGGAGGGCCGAGTTCGGGAAGTCGAATGCACGCCATAGGAGATTGTCGATCTCAGAGCGCCGCAAGCCGCAGACCAAGGCTAGGACCAAGACCTTGTAGGATTCGGGTTCTTCTTCGGCAAGTTCTTCCTTGGCCGAGGCGAGGAGGGCGTAGGGATCGATCTTGGACACGTAGCGCATGGATGGAGCTTTCTCCAACGAGACGCCGTCGAAGGGAAGGGGATGTGGCATCTTTAGAGACAACTCCACGAACGGGAGCACCTTCTTTCCAAACAGGGCCTTGGCATTTCGAATCAGGCTGTTGACCGTGACGATTGCCCGTCGTTTCGCCAGCGGATCTGCCTCTGCCTGCCGAAGCCGCTGATTCTTCCATTCCAGAACGTCCGAAGGAGTAAGGCTGGCCATTTCGACTGCATCGACTTTCTTTCGCCATTCCGCCGATCCACTGCCGCGGGCGATATATTTTCCGGCGTTTGAGATTCCCTTGATGTCTGAGACGATCCTCCGGAATGCCTTGGTGTAGGCATCGATACTCTGTCGGCGAGCAGACGAGATGCCGGAGGCCGCGCTGATGAAGGCTCCGACCGTCACCTTCGATGGCTCAGCCCCAGCCGGCACTGGACGGTAGAGGGCGAGTCCGGCTTCCCAGCCGTTCTGAGAAACGAGAGCGAATAATTCCGCCGCGCGTTTCGCCGCCTCGCGAAGATTGGAGGTGTTCAGACAGACTTGATTGCGTTCGCCACGTAGCGAGAAGCGGCACGAGTAGTCCGCCACGCCATGATCCTTGAAGAGGCGTTTTGGATTATTCCAGTAACGGGCGTCGCTTCTGGAGAATCTAGCAGGTTTGGAACCTTCCGGCAGTTTTCCGGCAGTTTCGGAACGGATGAATGACCGCGGTTGATCATCATTGGATGTGGCCATGGCCAGTTTGATAGGCTAAAAACCAGTGGGTTGCAACGATCAATCGTTGTCAATCGCGGTCATTCGTAACTCATTGATAATGCATCCAATGGCAGACTGTAAATCTGCTGGCGAAAGCCTACGCTGGTTCGAATCCAGCTCTGCCCACCATCTTCATTTTCAAACACTTGGGGAGCCTGATGGCTCCCTTTTTCGTTTCGTCTGTGGATTTCCAAAGTGCGGAAAGAGTGCATTCGTCTCCTTCATCGACCCTCACGAAACCATCGATTCACTCCTTCACCCGCTCAATCGTCTGAATCCCTGAGACCAGCCAGCGGCCGTTCGTGCGGGTGTAGCGGATGCCCTGAACCAGTGTGCCGGATCGGTTGCGCTTGCCGTCGCTGGCGGAGAACCGCGCTCAACCGCTTGAAGATCACGCCGACGTTGAATGCGAGGCCGACCGCCGACCGTGTTGCCAGCGCGCTGTGGGTCATCTCGGCAATCCCCTGTTTTCCATGAACTCCGTTCGGCTATGCCGGAATTCACCGCGGTGATTCGTTTCGTTCCATCAGGAGCCTGACTTCGCCGTGCGACAGGGCGCAGTTGAGGATGTACACCTCGTCCAGGCAGCCGCGGAAGAAGCCGCCGTGCCGGTGTGACGGGTCGCTCTGTGTGTAGGCCACGTTTCTGCCGAGCCAGACGCCGTGCTTGGCATCCCCGATCCGGGTGTTCACTTCCCGCAGCGCCCGGCGGGTGATGGGCTCGATGTCGCCGTCGAGGTAGATGATCACCTGTTTTCCCACATCCGGACGTGAGGACTGATAGAGAACCACGGCGACGTGGTGCCATTGTCCGTCGCGGAGGTCGGTTTGTCCGATGATGCGTCCCCCGTGGTTGCCGACGCGGAGGCGGCCGACCGGGCCGTCCGCTTCGACGGGGTTGATGGAAATCTGCCAGACCGCCCCGAAGTCGTCGCCGGAAAACCTTCCCCATGAGATGAGCGCGAAGCCTTCCCGTTGATTGAAATCCGGGGGCACTCTCACCCAGAAGCTCACGGTGCGGGGTTCCCTGCCACCGACACCCGCGAAAGCGCTTTCCGCATAGGCTCCCTTGCCATCGAAGGCGAGCGCTCCGCCGAATTTCCCGGCCACGCCTTGCGGTGGCAGCCCCCGGTCCATGCTTCGGAGATTCAGCGCGTTTTCCGAAGGCGGGGCCCCGTCGCCATTCGGGAAATCAAGCGGCCAATGCACCGCCCTGAAGCCCGTGGCACGAGGCGGCGGCAGGTCGGTGTAGAACGATCCGCCATCGGCCGCGAAGCGATGATCTCCGGAGGAATCGGATCGCAGCGCGTCGTTTTCCCTGAGCAGGATCTTTTCACCGGACGCGGGGATGGCTTCCACTTCACCGGCGAGCACATGGGTTTCGACCGATTGGTTTTCGTCAACAGACACGCCGAACTCGGTGCCCAGATCGATCACGCTGCCTTTCGGTGTTTCCAAACGATAGCCGTGGCCCGCCCTGTTCACGCGCATCAGGATGCGCCCGCGATGAAGCACGGAGCGCATTGGCCCGGAAATCTCCAGGTCCGCCGGGCCTTCCACGATCATTTTTCCGCGACCGGCCATGTCCAGCTCCACCAGACCGGAGCCGAAGCGCAAACGTCTGCCGGACGCCAGCGGGTCGCCGGTGGCGAAACCGTGGGCTTCCGCGACTTCCGCGCGGGTGACGGTGGCCACGATGTTTCCGGAGCGACGGGGGAATGCAAACCATGTGATAACTCCGAGCGCAAGCACCGCCGCACCGGCGAGCAGGCGCCTGCTCCAAATGCGGCGGCTTATCCTGGATCGCACACCGGATACGAATCGATCCCGTTCCGCGCGGCGCACCGCCCCGATGATGCGTTGGCGGCCTCGGGCTTGGGAAACCTCGTCTTCGAGGGCGATGCCGAGAAGCGCGTCGGTCAGGAGATGCGCGCCGAGGGTCTTTGCCGCATCGGGATCATCCCGCAGGAGGCGGATGAGGTTTTCCCGTTCGGTTTCATCCGCGTGATCATCCAATAGCCTGGCGATGGTGTCCTGGTCCGCGTTCATGTTTCGCGGGTTGCGAGTTTCCGTTGCACGCATTCGGCCAAGACCTCCCTCACGCGGTGGAGGCGCATGGTCAGGGCGGAGTATCCCTTGCCGCTGGATGCGGAGATCTCGCGGACCGTGCGCCCCATGGTGTAGCGTTGGTTGAGAAGTTCGCGCGATGGCCCGTCGATCCTGTCAAGGCATTGGCGCAGGGCATCCAGCGCGTGGTGTTCATTTCCGCCATTGAGAAACGCGTCCGTTCCGCGATCGGCGAGTTCCTGGAGTTCCTCGCTGCCGCCGATAAGCTGTTCGCGGCGCTTGCGGGCGAAGTTCCGCAGGTGGTTCACGGCGATTCCGCGCAACCAGGCTTCGAAGCCGGCCTCGTGATCGTAGGTGTGGATCCTGCGGAAAGCGGTGACGAACACATCCTGGGCCAGATCGTCCACGGCCGACCGGTCACGGATGCGGGTGTGCAGGAAACCGCGCACCCAGCCTTCGTGGATTCCGACCAGCTCGCCGAAGGCGTCCAGCCAGCCGGCCTCCCGCTCGCGCACGCGCCGCAGCGGATCGCCGGTGGTGGTTTGCTGGGTTTCCGTTTCGCGGTGCACGGTGGGGATATGTCTCCGGGCGGACGATATGCCACGGAAAAAATGGCGAGCCGGCGGCAGGCGCCTGTTTTTCCCCAATCCGGATCTTTTTCGTGTTACATGGCGGAGCCACGGACATTCCGCCATGATGTTCCGTCACCTGATAGGTCTGCTGCTGGTGTCTCCGCTTTTCGCGGAGCCGATTCGACTCTCCGGAATCCACCCCGGTCTCGCCATGTTCAACGATGAGGGCGAGTGCGGAACCGGTGCCGTCGTTCCGTGGGCGGATCGCCTGTGGGTGGTGACCTACGCGCCCCACGCGCCGGCCGGCTCCTCGGACAAGCTTTATGAAATCACTCCGGACCTCCGGCAGATCGTGCGGCCGGAATCCATCGGCGGGACGCCTGCCAACCGGATGATCCACCGCGAGTCCATGCAGCTGTTCATCGGCCCCCACGCCATCGACGCCACGGGCAAGGTCCGGACGATTCCCCACTCGGAAATGTTCGGGCGCCCGACAGCGAACGCGCGCCACCTGACGGATCCCGCGAACCGGATTTACTGCGCCTCCATGGAAGAGGCGCTTTACGAGGTGGATGTGAAAACCCTGGAGGTGACCGAGTTGTTTCGGGACGAGGCGAGGAAAGGCGGCCGCCATGCCAACCTGCCCGGCTACCATGGGAAGGGGCTTTACTCGTCGCAGGGCCTGCTGGTTTATGCAAACAACGGGGAATACGGAAACGATGCGAGAACCAGGCCGGAGACGCCTTCCGGCGTATTGGCCGCCTGGGATGGCGCGGGCGATGGATTCGAGGTGGTGCGCCGCAACCAGTTCACCGAAGTCACCGGTCCCGGCGGCATCCATGGCAATGCCAATGACGGTGATCCGCTATGGGCGATGGGCTGGGATCATCGTTCGCTGATCCTGATGCTGCTGGATGAAGGGAAATGGCACAGCTTCCGTTTGCCGAAGGGCTCGCATTCCTACGACGGAGCCCACGGTTGGAACACCGAGTGGCCGCGCATCAGGGAAATCGGCGAGGGCGACAGGCTTCTCGCCACCATGCACGGCACCTTCTGGGCCTTTCCGAAGACCTTCTCCGCGAAAAACACCGCGGGAATCATGCCGCGCTCGAACTATCTGAAGGTGATCGGGGATTTCTGCCTCTGGAACGATCATGTTGTCTTCGGTTGTGACGACACGGCGAAAAACGAGTTCCTCAACAAGCGCAAGGCCAAGGGTGAAATCGCCGCGCCGCAATCGCAATCCAACCTGTGGTTTGTGAAACCCGGACAAATCGACCGGCTGGGGCCGGCCATCGGCCGCGGCGCGGTATGGTTGCGGGAAAACGTGAAGGCCGGTGTCGCCACCGATCCCTATCTGATATCAGGCTATCGGAAGAAAGGGTTGCATCTCTCGCGCGATGGATCGCAAGCGGCGGTGATCACAATGGAAGTCGATAGGAAAGGAAACGGCGCGTGGGAAAAGGTGAGGGAGGTGAAACTTGCGGGTTCCGCCGACTGGATCGACCTCAGCGGTGTGACGGGAACATGGATCCGGCTGACATCATCGGTGGATTTGGGCAATGCCACGGCCGCCTTCGTTTTTTCCGCCGACGATGGGCGAGGGGTTTCGCCTGACCCGATGTTTTCCGGCCTCGCCGGTCCCGCGGAAAAGAATGTGATCGGCGGGCCGGTCAGAGCCAGGGACAAAAACAAACGGACGCTTGCCTTTGCCGCGATCGGGCGGGATGACGAAATCATCGGCGGCTACGAACTCGACGCGGATCTTGCACTCAAACCGGCCGAAGCGGGCCTGCTGGAACATACGCTCGCGCACACACGCATTCCGGCGGGTGTGGTCACCTCGGACGCGGCCTCCGTCATTTTCATCGACGACGACGGGAAGCGCTGGAGATTGCCGAAGGGCGATTCCCCGTCCGATGCGCACGCGCCGTTTGGTGAAAGCCGTGCGGCGCGCGAAGTGGCCACCGAGCGCGATCTTTTCCACGCGGGCGGTTCCTTTTTCGAACTGCCCGCCAACAACGCCGGCGGTTTTTCCAAGGTCCGCCCCGTCTGCACCCACAATCTCCGGATTCACGACTATTGCTCCTATCGCGGGCTGTTCATCATGACCGGAGTCGCGGCTGACGCGCCCGAATCCAACAAGCACATCATCCGCTCCACGGACGGCAAGGCGGCGCTTTGGGCGGGTGCCATCGATGACATATGGAAAATGGGAAAACCCCGAGGGAATGGCGGCCCCTGGCATGAAACGAAAGTGAGGGCCGGAGAAATCTCCGATCCCTATCTGATGACAGGTTACGACAGGAAATCCCTGTCGCTCGGCAGTGATGCCGATACAAGCGTGACCGCCGAGATCGATCTGACTGGCGACGGGAACTGGTCGGCGTGGAAGGAATTCGATCTCAAGGCGGGAGTTGTCCGGGACTTCGTCTTTCCGGAAGCGTTTTCAGCCTATTGGATAAGATTTCGGAGCGACCGCGAGGCCACGGTCAGCGCCCGCCTGGAATACCGGTGAATCCGGCTCGGAGATGGTCATACCCGGAGAGCCTGTCATGCGGGCAAGGCGGTCTCCCTCGACGGGGCCGCGACAGTATTCGCCGCGAAAGGCAATGACGGTTGAAGAACCTTCCTTCGCGACAGCGGGGAAGTCCGAGGATTGCACGCTCCATGAATCGTCGCCGGCATCGCGGATTTCGCGGTTTTCCGGAAGAGGGCCCTTTTCATGGTCTTCGGCTGGACGGTATCCCACGAGGAATCGGGCAGGCGCTCCCCGGTCGCACCGGCCGGCTTTTTGATTTCGCGTTCCCGCCCGTCCGGGCAAGAAGTCACACGAGGCGCAGCGCGTGTTTCTTGGAGAGCTTGAGAACGTCTCCCGGAGCAAGAACGGGCACGGTGTTGGGATCGGTGAGTTTCACGCCGTTGAGCTGGACGGATCCGGGGGTGATGAACTGCTTGCGGAGTTCTCCGTTGGATTTTTCCAGGCCGAAGGCGGTCCTGAACGCGTGGGCTGTCAGGACAAGCACGCTGGCTTCCGCGGGGATGTCCGCGATGGCGAGATCGGGCAGTTCCGCGGCGGCGAGGTCCTTTTTGGAGAAACGCGTGTCCCAGTCCGCGCGTGCGGCGGCCCCGGCCTCCGCGCCGTGGTAGCGGGCGGTGAGCCGCTCGGCGAGGGACTTTTTGGCGTCCATCGGATGGGTGTCCGGATTCCGCGTTTCACCTAACAGGAGCAGGTGGTAGCGGTCCATCAGAACATCGGACACGCTCATGAGCTTGCCGAACATTTCCTGCGGCGGCTCGCAAACGCCGATGTAGTTGCCGTAGGATTTGGACATTTTCCTCACTCCGTCCAGTCCCTCTAACAGCGGCATGGTGATGACTGTTTGGCGGGGCATTCCCTCCTCCTTCTGGAGGTCGCGGCCGACGAGCAGGTTGAAGAGCTGGTCGGTGCCGCCGAGTTCGACATCGGCGCGAACCTCGACCGAGTCCCAGCCCTGGACGATGGGGTATTGGATTTCGTGAAGGCGCACTTCCCGGCCGTTTTCGATGCGGTTTCTGAAATCCTCGCGCTGGAGCATCTGCTGCATGGTCACGCGGGAGTTGAGGCGCAGCACGTCCTCGAAGGTCATCTTGCGGAACCAGTCGCCGTTGTAAACGATCTCGGTGATGGCGGGGTCGAGCAGTTTGAAAATCTGGTCGGTGTAGGTCTTCGCGTTGACGAGCACCTGCTCGCGGGACAGCGGCGGACGGGTGGCCGAACGGCCGGAGGGATCGCCGATGGTGGCGGTGAAGTCGCCGATGATGATGACAATCTGATGGCCGAGCTGCTGGAACTGCCGCATTTTCTCGAACACGACTGTATGGCCGAGGTGGATGTCCGGCGTGGTGGGATCGAGCCCCAGCTTGATGCGCAGCGGACGGCCGAGGCGGAGTTTATCCAAAAGTTCCCTTTCGGAAATCACCTTGTCCGTTCCGGCGGTGATGATGGCGAGTTGTTCTTCGGGTGACATGGCGGAAGGTGGTGGGAAATGCCGTGGCCCGTGATTCCGGCCATTCGGCATTCCGGTCTCTCAGTTTTGCTCTTGAAGATGCAGCTTGAGGATGCGTTTGAGTTCTTCGGCGGCCTGGCGGTTGTCGGGGACGCTGTGGTTGCTGGGAACGATCTTTTCGGAGGCGACGGGTCTCACATGTGAGGACCAGTAGGGAACCACTCCGTCGGAGCTGTCCGGTGTGTTGCCCCTGCCGCGGTCGCCGATGATCGAGTGGAAGGTGATGTTTTCCGGAAGTGGCAGCTTGTTCAGCGCCACGGTGGTATGGGCGGTGGGGGAAAGGCTGTTGATGGAGGTGGGGATGCGCTTGGACGGATCCTCGCCCTGAAACACGTCACTGACGGCGAGCAGAGTGGTGTCGAGCAGTTCGATGGTGACGGATTTCGGCAGGCGGATGAGTTTGGAGAACCACATGGAGAGCTGCATCGAGGCCATCGGGCTGCCGCGGTGGGGCACGGCCATGAAAACCACCCGCTTGGGCTCGCGCAGCGGTTGATAGAGGAATCCGTCGCGCAGGGTGCGGCGGTTTTCGTCGCTGATCTGGAGTTCGTCCATGGTTTTTTTGAAGACTCCGTCATAGAGCACGGTGCCGGGTTCGGTCACGCTGGACCGGCTGATGAGGCCGCCCATCGAGTGGGATACGATGACCATGCGGTCGAGGTTTGCATCCGGGCCTTTCGTACGGGCGTAGGCGCATGCCTCGCGGAGTTTCTCGCGGAACATCATGCTGCTGTAGATCCACGGGTTTCCGGTCGGATAGTTATAGAGCCAGATTTGATATTTCTCGCGGAACCACGGCTCCGGGACCAGTTCGTTGACAATGTTCTTGAACGCGTCCGGGCTCGAAACCAGGCCATGGACGAAGACGACGGGGATCTTCTCCGGATCGTAGGGCGTGACGAAGTATAGTCCTGTTTCCTCATTGAAGCGGTCCGGCAGCAGGACGTTCTGGATTTTGAGGTTGTCCAGATCGCACATGTTCCAGTAGAAGCGATTGGCAGCCGTCCAGTCCGCCGCGAGCGGGTGGGTGGTGGAGCCCACGCGGGTGGTATCGTGTTTCCAGCGTTTCACGAAGTGCCACTCGGGCAGACCGCCGCCACTGAAGCCGAGGGTGGCGGTCACGTTGTAGGGAAGACCGTTGGGGAGCAGGTAGGGATCGCGTTTTCTGCCCACGGGCGAGGTGTGTTTCCAGCCGACGAGCGGCACGCCCACGCCACCGGTGGTCTTGTGATCGCGCACGACATGCCCCTTCACGAGCGAGGCGGGGAATAGCACGTTCAGTGTGCGGGGATCTACGTCCTGGTCTTTCACCGAGCCGATGCGGGTGCCGATGGCGGCGGCTCGCGTGTCCCAGCCGTCGGGACCGCAGCGGAGTTGGTCGAAGAGTTTTGCGACGGTGGCGTTGTAACGGCTGCGGGCGGCCGGCCATTCGTTCCGGCGCGAGGAGTTCGTCAGTATGGCCCACTCGCCACGGGCGCTGGCGAGCATGTCCCTGGCCGCTCCGCGCGAGGCCAGGGGCACCCGGTGGCACTGCGGCGGGCGTGGTGCGCCGCAGTGGGTCAGCACCACCGCGGTGGTTAGCAGGAGGCTCGGGCGAAGGGCGTGGATCATGGCAGGGGCGTGCGAGAGAATGCCTTGCCGCTTCAGTCTGCCAAGCCTGGAAATCGCGGAAATCGGCGGCATTTCCCGGTTGATCGGCGGGAGGGAATCCGCCCGGGAGTCAGTCATGGCCTTGGAAACGCCTGGCCTGGGGGGGATCGGATATTTCCGACCGATGGACGATTTTTCCCTTTTCAAAACCCCGCAGGCGGGTTCACCCTTCGGCCCGCCAACGGAAAATGGTGGTCGTAGCTCAGTGGTAGAGCCCCGGATTGTGATTCCGGTTGTCGCGGGTTCGATCCCCGTCGTCCACCCCATCCTTCCCATCGGGGCGCCTGCGCAAGAGCCCGGGAGGGGAGGGAGGAACCTCAGCCAAATGACCGATGCAGCCGCTGGAAAGCCGGATACACTATAAGTTTCGCAATTCCCTGCTTCTCGCGGAGGCGTTGACCCATCCGAGCCTCGCGTATGAATCGCAGAAGCCGCATTTCGATAACCAGCGGCTGGAGTTTCTCGGCGATGCGGTCTTGCAGCTCATCGTGACGGAGGAACTCTTCCGGATGTTTCCGGATTTCACCGAAGGCCGTCTGACAAAACTGAGGTCCCGCGTGGTTTCCCGGCGCGCGCTGGCGCGTTTCGCCATGGCGATCCACCTGGGCGATTACGTCATGCTCGGCAAGGGCGAGGAGGCCACCGGCGGAAGGCGGCGGCTCTCGACGCTGGCCGATGCTTTCGAAGCGCTGATTGGCGCGGTCTATCTGGATTCCGGCCCGCAACCGGCGCGCGAGTTGGTTTTGCGGCTCTTCGAGGCGGAGATCGGCAGCATGGTTTCCAGCCCGGAGGAGAGAAATCCCAAGGGTGAACTTCAGGAACACCTGCAGGCCATCCACCCGCAGGCTCCCGTCTATCGGATTGTCGGCGAGAGCGGCCCGGACCACCGGCGGGTATTCCAGGCAGAAGTCTCATGGAAGGGACTGGTGCTGGCCACCGGCAAGGGCAAGAGCAAGAAAGAGGCGGAAGCCCGCGCTGCCGCCGAGGCCCTGCGGTCGAGATTGTGGGAACAGACGACCTGATGGATCGGCCCGCAGTGGAAACCTCCGAGTCCGCTTCCGCCAGGTTTCGCCTTGCCGCCCTGCTGCCGGAACCGCCACGATCCGCCTGTGAGCCCCTCCCTTGACGATCTGTTTTCGTTTCTCAGGTTCCCGAGCATCTCCACGGATTCCCGCCACGCTTCCGACGTTCGCGCCTGCGCGGACTGGCTGGTCGCCAAGCTGGGTGCCATGGGGCTCTCCACGGAGCTTCACGATACGCCGGGACATCCGGTGGTCATCGCCCGCAACGCCCACCTGCCAGGACGCCGCACCGTGCTCGTCTACGGCCACTACGATGTCCAACCCGTCGATCCGCTCCACCTTTGGACCAGCGATCCGTTTCAACCGGAAATCCGCGATGGCCGCATCTGGGCCCGTGGGGCCACGGACAACAAGGGCCAGATGCTCGCCCACGTCCTCGGCGTGGAGAAAACCCTGCGCGAATCCCGCGAACTGCCGGTGAACCTGATCTTCCTCTTCGAAGGCGAGGAGGAAATCGGCAGCCCCAGCCTTTCTCCCTTCCTCCTCCATCATTGCGACGATTTGCGCTGCGATGTCGTGGCCATCTCGGATACCGGCATGGTCGCTCCCGGCGTGCCCACGCTCGGATACGGTCTGCGCGGCATCGCCTGTTGCGAGGTCATCCTGCGCGGCCCCAGGGGCGACCTCCACTCGGGCCTCTTCGGCGGCGCCGTGGCCAATCCCGCCGCCGCCATCGCCCGCCTCGTCGCCAGCCTTCACGCGCTCGACGGCCGCGTGGCCATCGATGGTTTCTATGACCAGGTCCGCCCGCTGGAGGAATGGGAACGCCACATGTGGTCCCATGTCCCGGGCGTGGAAGATGCCGATTTCCTCCGCGTCACCGGTTCTCCCGGCCTCTTCGGCGAGCCCGGCTACACCTCCGCCGAACGCACCTGGGCGCGCCCCACCGCCGAAGTCAACGGCATTGGCGGCGGCTATCAGGGCGAGGGTTCCAAGACCGTGCTGCCCGCCGAGGCATTCGTCAAACTCTCGTTCCGCCTGGTGCCCGACCAAAACCCCAAGGACATCATGGAAAAGGTCAAAAACCACCTCGAATGGCACTGCCCGCCGGGCGTCGAGGTCGAGGTGGTCCCAGGCCACGATGGCAAACCTTACATCACCGATCCCAACTCGAAGTTCGGCCTCGCCGCCCAGGCCGCCCTCCGCACGGCCTTCGATGCCGAACCCGTCCTCATCCGCGAGGGCGGCAGCATCCCCATCGTGCAAACCTTCCGCGACATCCTCGGCGCGGACACCCTTCTGTTAGGTCTCGCCCTCTCGGACGCCCAGGTCCACGCGCCAAATGAAAACTTCCCCGTGGAAAACTTCGAAGCCGGCATCCGCCTCAACCAGGCGCTTCTGGGAGAACTGGCCCGCTAGACGCAAGAACGCTTCGCTCCAAGACAGAAGATCGGATTCCGCCGCCCATCTGCCTCACACTCCATCCGAATCTCCAAACCATTTCCCATCCGTTCTTCCGTCTTCCGTCTCCAAATCCCCTGTCTCTGTTCCCCATGCCCGACGACTCCGCTTCCAGCCTCGACTTCATCCGCGAGATCATCGCCGATGACCTCGCCACCGCCAAACATTCCACCACCATCACCCGGTTTCCTCCGGAGCCCAACGGCTACCTGCACATCGGCCACGCCAAGTCGATCTGCCTGAATTTCGGCATCGCCCTGGAAAACGCCGGCAGCGGCGCGCGCTGCCATCTGCGCTTCGACGACACCAATCCGGAGAAGGAGGAGGCCGAATACGTCGAGAGCATCAAGGAGGACGTGAAGTGGCTCGGCTTCGACTGGGGCGAAAACCTCTATTTCGCAAGTGATTACTTCCAGTTTTTCCACGACTGCGCCGTCCATCTCATCAAACGGGGCCTTGCCTACGTGGATGACGACAGCGCCGCGGAAATGCGCGCGAAGCGGGGCAACCTCACCACCCCCGGCACCCGATCGCGGGGCGCGGAACGTTCGGTGGAGGAAAACCTCGACCTCTTCGCAAGGATGAAGTCCGGCGAGTTCAAGGAAGGCGAAAAGGTGCTCCGCGCGCGCATCGACATGGCCTCTCCGAACATGAACATGCGCGATCCCGTGCTCTACCGCATCATGCACGCGGAACACCACAACACCGGCGGCGCCTGGTGCATCTATCCGATGTATGATTTCGCCCACCCGCTGGAGGACGCGCTTGAGCGCATTACCCACTCGCTCTGCACGCTGGAGTTTGAAAACCACCGGCCGCTTTACGATTGGTTCATAGGGAACTGTCCGGTGCCAAGCAAGCCGCGCCAGATCGAATTCGCGCGCCTCAACCTCACCTGCACGGTGATGAGCAAGCGCAAGCTGCTCCAGCTTGTGCGGGAGAAACACGTCACCGGCTGGGACGACCCGCGCCTTCCCACCATCTCCGGCCTGCGCCGCCGCGGCTATCCCGCTTCCTCCATCCGGGATTTCTGCAAGCGCATCGGCATCACCAAGTTCAACGGCACCACCGATGTCGCGTTGCTGGAATTCGAGGTGCGGGACACCCTCAACCGCGAGGCCCCGCGCCGCATGGCCGTGCTCGATCCGGTCAAAGTCGTTCTTGATAACTGGGACGCCGAGCCGCTGGCCCGCGCCGTGGCGCCGAATCACCCGCAAAACCCGGACATGGGCGAACGCGAAGTGCCCATCGGCCGTGAGATATTCATCGAGCGCGGGGACTTCATGGAAGACCCGCCGAAGAAGTTCCACCGCCTGGGGCCCGGCCGCCATGTGCGGCTCAAGGGTGGCCACATCATCCGCTGCACCGCGTTCGAGAAGGACTCCGGCGGAAACGTTTCCCTCATTCGCGCGGAAATCCTGCCGGGCACCGTCGGCAAGGACGCGCCCGGGGGCGTCGAGTGCCGCGCCGCCATCCATTGGGTGGACGCCGCCACCGCCGCCGATGCCGAAGTTCGCATCTACGACCGGCTTTTCACCGTGGAAAACCCGGACGATGCCGAGGGCGGTTTCACCAGCGTGCTCAACCCGGATTCGCTCAGGACCATCACCGCCAGGGTCGAGCCATCGCTCGCGAATGCCATGCCGGGCGAGATGGTTCAGTTCGAACGCACCGGTTATTTCGTGGCCGACCTCAAGGATCACCTTCCCGGGACCCGGCCGGTCTTCAACCGCACCGTCGCCCTCAAGGACTCCTGGGGAAAACAAGCGAAATGAGGCATTTCAACCCCACCCCGGATTCTGATGGACGCCACGGAGAACCATAAATCGGGTTGCTAGGAATTTGCTTTTGGCGGGCGGCCACTGGAACAGCCCTAGCCCTTGGGGCGGACCGGAGGGAGGGGAAAAGGGGGGTGGAAGGCATCGTCGCCGCGATTTCCCGTGCGAGCGTGGTTTTCCCCGACTGGCGGGGACCAAGCAAAACCGTCACCGGCGATTGCTCCAGCGACGACCGCACGGCTTCGGTGGGCAATTGCCGCCGGATCATCCAGCCATGGATTATCGGCCCCTTTTCCAGCCCTACGCTCCCAAGTAGGCTTCCTGCACCCGCGAGTTGGCTTTCAGATCGGCGGACGGGCCTTCGAGCAGGACCGTGCCGGTCTCCAGCACGTAGCCGTAGCTGGAAACGTCGAGCGCCAGATTGGCGTTCTGTTCGACCAGCAGGATCGTGAGTCCTTGCTCGCGGTTGATTTCCACGATGCGTTCGAAGATCGACTTCACCAGCAGCGGGGCGATGCCGAGCGAAGGCTCGTCGAGCATCAGGAACTTAGGATTGCCCAGCAGCGCGCGGCCGATCGCGAGCATCTGCTGCTCGCCGCCGGACAGCGTGCCGGCCGCTTGGGATTCGCGCTCTTTCAGCCGCGGGAAAAGGTGGAAGACGTATTCGGTTTGCTTCGCGATCCACGCCTTGTCGCGCTGGAGGTAGGCGCCCATCGCGAGGTTCTCGTGAACGGTGAGGTTGGCGAAGACCATGCGCCCCTCCGGCACATGGCAGAGACTGCGGGAGACGATCTGGTGGGCGGGGAGATTGGCGATTTCCTGCCCTTCGTAGCGGATGCTGCCCGTCGATTTCACGAGGCCGGAGAGCGCGCGCAGCGTCGTGGATTTCCCCGCGCCGTTCGCGCCGATGAGCGTGACGATGCTGCCCTGCGGGACATTCAGCGACACGCCGTGCAAGGCTTTGATGGCTCCGTAGGAAACGTGAAGATTTTCGACCGTCAGCAAGGAAGTTGAGAGTGGATGGTTGAGAGTTGAGAGAAAGAAAGGGCGGCTCAGGCGTCTTCCAATAAGGAGCGACGCAGGCCGCTGAGCATCCGGCTTTGTTCTTCCGCGGCGTGGTAGGGGCGATCGAAGTCTCCGGATGAAAGGAAGCCTTGGTTTCTGCCCACATGAGACTGTGAAATCACCTGGTAGAGAGAGCCGGTGGCAATTTCGATAAACCTCGCGAAATCTTTGCGGGAAATCCGGGCGCCGCCTTCGGCGATGTTCGATGAGACCGAAACCGCCGCGCGCCGCATTTGATTGGTCAGGCCAAAGCGTTCGTCGGTCGGAAAAGCGCGGGTGGCCGAATACGCGAGATCGGCGAAATCGATCGCCTTCTGCCAGACTTCAAGTTTCTCGAATCCAAACATGGCTGTCGTCGGTTTATGGTTTTTTGCTTTTTCCATCAACTCTCAACCTTCCACTCTCAACTACTTCGCAGCCCCGAGATACGCCTCGATCACTTTCGGATCGCACTGGATTTCCTTCGGCGTGCCTTCGGCGATCTTGCAGCCGTATTCGATCACCGCGATGCGCTGGCAGATGCCCATGACCACCTTCATGTCGTGCTCCACGAGCAGCACGGCGAGGTCATAGCGCTCCTTGATGAAACGGATGAGCTGCATGAGGTCGTCCTTTTCGGACGGGTTCATGCCGGCGGCGGGCTCGTCGAGCAGCAGCAGCTTCGGCTTGGTGGCGAGGGCGCGGACGATCTCGAGCCGGCGCTGGTCGCCGTAGTTCAGGCTCTTGGCGTTCCAGTCGCGGCGGTCGGCGAGGCCGAAGATGTCGAGCAGTTCGATCGCGTCTTTTTCGAGAGCGGCTTCCTCGCGGTGGAAGACCGGACCGCGGGTCAGCGAGTGGATCACGCCGCGCTTGAGGTGGGTCATCATCGCGGCGCGGACGTTGTCGAGCACGCTGAGCGAGGAGAACAGCCGGATGTTCTGGAAGGTCCGCGCGATGCCCATGCGGGTGATTTCGTGCGGCTTCTTGCCGGGCACCGCCGTGCCCTCGAAGTGGATGCTGCCGGAGGTCGGCGTGTAGACGCCGGTGATCAGGTTGAAGACGGTCGTTTTTCCCGCGCCATTGGGGCCGATCAGTCCGACCAGTTCGCCGGGCGCGACGCCGAAGCACAGGTCGCCGACGGCCTTCAAGCCGCCGAAGCGGATCGTCACGTCCTTGAGTTCGAGTCCGGCGCTCATGCGGATTTTTTCCGGGTGAAGAACGGCAGCGAGGGCAGCAGGCCCTGCGGGCGGACGATCATCATCACGATCAGCAGCAGCGAGAAGATGATCATGCGGTACTGCTCGAAGTCGCGCAGGAACTCGTTCAGCACGGTGAGCAGGATGGCGGCGGCGATCACGCCGGCGGTGCTGCCCATGCCGCCGAGGATGACGATGACCACGATGTCGAAGGACTTCAGGAAATTGAAGCCCTCCGGCGAAATGGTGGTGCGCAGGTGGGCATAAAGCCCGCCGGCGAGACCGGCGAAGAACGATCCGGTGACGAAGGCGGTGACCTTGTAGCGGACCGTGTTGATGCCCATGGAGCCGGCGGCGACCTCGTCGTCGCGCACGGCGAGAAAGCCGCGGCCGTAGGTCGAGTTCACCATCGCGGCGACGACATAGACGCAGACCGCGGCGAGCGCGAAGACCCAGAAGAACGTCGTGTGCGACGGGATGCCCTTCAAGCCGAGCGGACCGCCGAAGGGGCCGTCGCCGCTGGTGTTTTGCAGGATCACGCGGACGATCTCGTTGAAACCGAGCGTGACGATCGCGAGATAGTCGCCGCGCAGCCGCAGCGATGGCATGCCGACCAGCCAGCCGCAGATCGCGGCGCACAGGCCGCCGATGACGAGCGCGATGAGAAAGGCAGCGCCGGTGGCGAAGGCGCCCGGTCCGCCGAGCAGCGGGATCAGCTTCTGGCTGGCTTCCAGCGTGAAGATCGACGCCCCGTAGGCACCCACGGCCATGAAGGCGGCGTGGCCGAGCGAGAACTGGCCGGTGTGGCCGTTCACGAGGTTCAGGCTGACGGCGAGGATGATGTTGATCCCCACGTTCAGCGCGATGTCGAGGTAGTAGGCGTCCATGGAGGCGGACGCGAAGGAGATCCCCAGGCTGACGGCGAGGGCGACGATGAGAGCGATCTGGGCCGTGTAGCGCTTCATGCGGTCAGACTTTCTCGCGCTCGACTTTTCCGAGCAGGCCGGAGGGCTTGAAGACGAGGATCAGGATGAGGATGACGAAGGCCACGCCTTCCGAGTAGCCGGACGGGATGCCGGCCTTCTGGCCGTAGCCTTTCACCAGCGTCTCGGTGATGCCGATGATGAAACCGCCGAGCGCCGCGCCGGGGATGTTGCCGATGCCGCCGAGCACCGCGGCGACGAAGGCCTTGAGGCCGGGCTGGACGCCCATGAAGGGCTCGATGCTCGGATAAAGCGATGCGTAGAGAATGCCGCCGGCCGCCGCGAGCGCGGAACCGAGGCCGAAGGTGAAGGAGATCACCACGCTGTTGTTCACACCCATGAGCGTGGAGGCGGTGGGATTCAGCGACAGCGCGCGCATCGCCAGGCCGGTCTTCGTTTTCATCACGACCATCCGCAGGCCGAACAGTAGCAGCAGGGTGGTGACCAGCACGATGACCTGGGCGACGGAAATCGTCAGCCCGCCGGTGCTCGCGATGGCCGTCCGCGGGATCAGCTCCGGGAACGGGCGCTGCGTCGCGCCGAAGGCGAGCTGGCCGGTGTATTCGATGAACAGCGACATGCCGATCGCGGTGATCAGCACGTTCAGCCGCGGACGGTCGCGCAGCGGGCGGTAGGCGAGCCTTTCGATCACGATGCCGAGCGCCGCGCAGGCGGCCATCGAGACCAGCAGGATGAAGACGAGGGTGACCGGCCACGGCAGGGTGGACAGCGTGCCGCCGAGCGCCTTGTGCAGACCGAGGGCGGTGAAGGCCCCGAGCATGAAGACGTCGCCGTGGGCGAAATTGATGAAACGCAGGACGCCGTAAACCATCGTGTAGCCCAGCGCGATGAGGGCGTAGATGGAGCCTTGGAACAGGCCGT
>CAZKQK010000117.1:0-17565 GCA_964554865.1 uncultured Luteolibacter sp.
ATGATGGTGTTGCGGAAGTCGATCTTGCGCCCGAGCGAATCGGTGACCATGCCCTCTTCCAGAATCTGGAGCAGCAGGTTCATCACGTCCGGGTGGGCCTTTTCCACCTCGTCGAAAAGCACGACGGAGTATGGCCGGCGGCGCACCGCTTCGGAAAGCTGGCCGCCTTCCTCGTAGCCGACGTAGCCCGGCGGCGAGCCGATCAGGCGGCTGGAGGTGAATTTCTCCATGTACTCGGACATGTCGATCTGGATGAGCGCGTCCGCGTCACCGAACATGAACTCGGCGAGGTTGCGGGCGAGATAGGTCTTGCCGACGCCGGTGGGGCCGAGGAAGAGGAACGAACCGATCGGGCGGCGCGGATCCTTGAGGTCGGCGCGTGAACGGCGAAGGGCCTTGGAGATGGCGATGACAGCCTCGTCCTGGCCGATGACACGGCCCCGGAGATCGTCCTCCATCTTGAGGAGTTTCTCGGTTTCCTTCTCCTCCATGCGGCGGAGGGGCACGCCGGTCCACTTGGAAACGACGGCCATGATATCATCATCGGAAACGGTGACGATGGTTTCCTCGGAAGCGGTGCGCCAGGACTTGAGGGTTTCCTCAAGGTTCTTCTTGGCGTGCTTCTCGTCGTCGCGCAGGGCGGCGGCGGTTTCGAAGTTCTGTTCGGCGATGGCCGCGAGTTTGGCGCGGTTGATGCGGTCGATCTCCGCCTCGAGCTCCTTGATGGCGGGCGGGCGTGTCATGGTGGCGATGCGGGCGCGCGCGCCGGCCTCGTCAAGCACGTCAATGGCCTTGTCCGGCAGGTAACGGGCGGTGAGGTAGCGGGAGGTGAGCTTCACCGCCGCGTCGATGGCCTCGGGAGTGAACCTGGCCTTGTGGTGGGCCTCGTATTTC
Source organism: uncultured Luteolibacter sp. (assembly GCA_964554865.1). Classification (GTDB taxonomy): domain Bacteria; phylum Verrucomicrobiota; class Verrucomicrobiia; order Verrucomicrobiales; family Akkermansiaceae; genus Luteolibacter. The sequence goes on from CAZKQK010000117.1 coordinate 895, forward strand.
TCCTGAAGCCCCTGCATGATCCTGATCGCGTCCTGCACGGAGGGCTCCTCCACCTTGACCTGCTGGAAGCGGCGTTCAAGGGCGGAGTCCTTCTCAATGTATTTGCGGTATTCGTTGAGCGTGGTGGCTCCGACGCATTGCAACTCCGCGCGGGAAAGGGCGGGCTTGATGATGTTGGAGGCATCCATCGCGCCTTCCGCCGAGCCGGCCCCGACGATGGTGTGAAGCTCGTCGATGAAGAGGATGACGTTCTTCACCTTGCGGATCTCGTCCATGACGGCCTTGATGCGCTCCTCGAACTGGCCGCGGTACTTCGTGCCGGCCACCATGAGGGCGAGGTCGAGGGTGATCACGCGCTTGTCGCGGAGGATTTCAGGCACGTTGCCGCTGGCGATTTCCTGGGCGAGCCCTTCGACGATGGCGGTCTTGCCAACGCCGGCCTCGCCGATGAGCACCGGGTTGTTCTTCGTCCGGCGGCAGAGGATCTGGATGACGCGCTCGATTTCCGATTCGCGGCCGATGACCGGATCGAGCCCGCCTTCCTTGGCGACCTTGGTGAGGTCCCGGCCGAAAGCCTTGAGCGCGGGGGTCTTGGTTTTCCCCTCGCCTTCCTGGGATGATTGCTGGGGCTGGGACTCCTCATCGAAGGGGCCGTCGCCGTCCTCAATGTCGTCGTCGTCATCATCGTCGTCCTGGTCCTCGGGCGAGAAATTGGGATCGATCTCCGCAAGGATCTCGTTGCGGGTGCGCTGGATGTCCACATCGAGGCGCTTGAGCACGCGGGCGGCCACGCCCTCGCCTTCGCGGAGCAGACCCAGCAGCAGGTGCTCGGTGCCGACGTAGGAGTGGTTGAGGGCCTTGGCCTCCTTGTTAGCCAGGGCGAGCACCTTCTTCACCCGCGGGGTGTAAGGGATGTTTCCCGCCGCCTTTTGGGGCGGGCCGGAGCCGACCTCCTTCTCAACCTCCATGCGGACGGCCTCGAGTTCGAGGCCCATGCGTTCGAGGACATTGACGGCCACGCCCTGGCCGAGCTTGATGAGCCCGAGAAGCAGGTGCTCGGTGCCGACGTAGGAGTGATTGAAGCGATCGGCCTCCTTGCGTGCGAGGGCGAGGACTTGCTGGGCGCGTGGGGTGAAGTTGTTCATGCGTCGCCGGGGTTGGGTGTGTCGGGAGCCGGGTTCGACTCGCGGCCTGGAGAATGATTATCAGGGGAATCGAGGGAATGCAAACGGGAGCGTACGATTTCCGCACGAATCGCATCCCGCTCCTCCGGGCCGAGCTTGCGGCCGGAATGGAGTTGGAGGTGGGCGGGCTGGATGTCCATGAGCAGGGAATCGCACAAAATCACGGTGGATGCCGGGAAAAACCCGAGCGAACCACCGAGGCGGATGAGGGAAAGCAGGTTGAGTGCCTCCTTGGAGTCAATGATATGGGCGTGGCGGAGAATTCCGTAGGCACGGCCGATTTTGTCGGAAACCATCTCGGGATCGTCCTCCAGCAGCTTTTCGCGGGCGTTTTTCTCATGGCCGGCCACCTGGGAAATGACGCGCTCAAGGCGGCGGATGATGGTTTCCTCGGACTCGCCAAGTGTGGACTGATTCGAGATCTGGTAGAGGTTTCCAAGGGACTCGGTGCCTTCCCCGTAGAGTCCACGGACGGCGAGGCCGATCTTGTTGACGGCCTGGAGCACCTGGCCGATCTGGTCGCTGAGGACAAGACCGGGAAGGTGGAGCATGGCGGAGGCGCGCAGGCCGGTGCCGAGGTTGGTGGGGCAGGTGGTGAGGTAGCCGAGGGTGGGATCGAAGGCGAATTCGAGTGAGTTTTCGAGTTCCGAATCGACCTCCGACAGCGCCTTGAAGGCCGCGGAGAGCTGGAGTCCGGGGCGGATCGCCTGCATCCGGAGGTGGTCTTCCTCATTGAGCATGAGGCTGAAGGTCTGGCGGCGCTCAATCACGGCGGCGGAACCGTCACCTCGGGCGGCATGCTCGCGGGAGATGAGGTGGCGCTCGACGAGCACCTGTTTCTGCACCGAGGTGAGGTCGCCAAGTTCCTGGGAGAAGGCGTCCTTCATGGCGGGCAGCGCCTCGACCGCAGGGCGCATCAGGTCGAGCGCGGCGGCGCGCTGGTCGCGCTTGGCCCAACCGGGAAACGGATGACGGCGCAGGTTGCGGGCAAGCCGGATGCGCGAGGTCATGACCGCTCCATGGTCTCCCTGCCCGCCGGTCATCCAGTCGGCGGGGTGCTTGACGAGTGTGGAGAATCGCATCATGGCGGGGAAAACGAAATGCTAGGCACCAAGCATGAAATTCGAAACGAAGGGATGTGAGACCGGGCGAAAAGTCATGAATGGAGGGATTTTTTGTTCCGGATTCCGTGCTTAGGATTTCGTGCTTAACTCAAGGTTTCTGATTTCATCGCGAATGCCCGCGGCCTCCTCGTAGCTTTCGGACGCCACCGCCTGGTCGAGGCGGGAGCGGAGTTCCTCAAGCCGCTGGTGGAGGACCTGCATGGCCATCAGACCCGCAGGAACCTTGCCAATGTGGGAAGTGCCCTTGTGCATGCCGCGGACCATTTGCGAAACCTCCTCGCCGAAGGTCGCATAACAATCGCTGCAACCGAAGCGGCGCACCCGGCGAAGATCCTCAAGCGAGAACCCGCAGGTGGCGCAACGGCGGCCACCGCCCTGCTGGTGCGTTGCCGGGGCAACCGCGGTCTTTGAGCCACCGGCGGCGGCGATGCCTCCCAACAGAAGATCCGCCAGCGAAAACCCCGTGGGATCGGTGACCCCGCGCTCCTTGGCGCACGCGTCGCAAAGGCACACTTTCTTCATCTGGCCCTCGATGAGCTGGGTCAGGAAAACGGTGGCCTTGTTGTCGCAGAAGTCACATTTCATGCGGAATGTCAACTGATGGGTGTGCCGGTGCCCATGGCGAGCTTGTGGAACGCCTCAAGGAAACGTTCGGTATGCGGCCCGGGCGTGCCGGCGCCGATGGTTCGGCGGTCGAGCGCGACGACGGGGATGACCTCGGCGGCGGTGCCGGTGAGGAAACATTCGTCCGCTGTGAAGATATCATATCGGGTGAGCGATTTCTCAACCACGGGAATGCCGAGGTTTCCGGCGATCTCGATGATCACGGCGCGGGTGATGCCGTCCAGCGCGCCGTCGCTGATGAGCGGGGTGAGGAGCGAGCCGTTTTTCATGAGGAACAGGTTGTCTCCCGTGCATTCGGCCACGTATCCCTGCTCGTTGAGCATGACGGCCTCCAGCGCGTTTGCCTGGATGGCCTCCACCTTGGCCATGATGTTGTTGAGATAGTTCAGCGACTTGACCTGCGGCATGAGCGCGCCGGGCGCGGGACGGCGGGTGGCGCAGGTGATGATGGCCAGGCCGTTCTTGTAGTATTCGTCCGGATAGAGCTTGATGGTCGATGCGATGATGAACATCGACGGACGCGGGCAGAGGTAGGGGTTGAGACCGAGTTCGCCGGCGCCACGTGTGACCACCAGACGGATGTAACCGTCGGTCAGGCCGTTGGCCGCCACCGTCTCGCAGGTGAAACGGCAAACCTCCTCCCGGGTCCACGGCAGATCCAGAATGATGGCCCGGGAAGAGTCGAAGAGCCGGCGGACGTGCTCCTCCAGCCGGAAAACGCGTCCGTTGTAAAAACGAATGCCTTCGAAGACTCCGTCGCCATAGAGGAGTCCGTGGTCGAAAACCGAGATTTTCGCCTCGGATTCATCTACTAGTTTGCCGTCGAGCCAGATTTTCATGGGTGCTTCGCGCTCAAGGGTAGGTGGTCCCCTGCCGCTGGCAAGCGGAAGATCGCGCGGGTAACGGCGGACGCAATCAAAGGCTGTCCCGGAACGTGGAATACGGAGACTTGACGAGACTCGCGTTGAGAAAACGCCGATCGTCGGAAACCTCCCTGCCGATCCATGGAGGAAGGACCGGCGCTTCCGTTTCATCACCGAGTTCGACCTCCGCCAGCAGCAGTCCCCCGTTGTCGCCATGGAACACATCGACCTCCCACACATGATCGCCGCAGTCGATGCGGTGCCTGGTTTTGTCGATCACCGGATGCGGGCACATCGCCAGCAGGCGGGCGGCGTCATCCGGCGGGATCGGAAACTCGAACTCCGCGCGTCTGATCCCGTCGGTGCGTCCTTTGATGGTGATCCACGCGTCTTGCCCCGCCAGCCTCACCCGCACGGTGCGGTCCGGATCCAGCGACAAGTATCCTTGAGCGAAACGGACACCGGGCACGCCATCCACACACGAGGGATCGGCGACGAGAAACTTGCGCTCGATCTCAACGCCCACGCTTGCCCTCCGGTTCGGGTTTGCCAAGCACCGCGGACCAGTCCACCTCGCCCTGGTCCAGGCGATGAACCTCGCTGGCATAGACGGCATCCTCGTTGCGAGGATCGAGCTCGGCGGCGAGTTGGATGAAATAGCGGGCCAGCTTCTTGTTCTCCTCGCCATCCTGTTTTTCCAACAACTGCCCGCGTGTCAGCAGCAACCGGGAAAACGCCTGCGGTGTGTAGTTTCCGTCGCTCGCCGCGGGAACGATGCCCTTGGACAACTGGAAACCGACCACCAGGGCCTTCTTGTTGCGCGGCGAAAGGTGCAGGGCCAATCCGAGAAAACGGCGCACCTCGTCCGCGGAATTTCCGTCACCCTTGCGCGCGGCGAACAAATTGGCGGCGTAGGTCGCCAGATTGGTGGCGTATTCGTCCCGCTCCGCATCCAGCATGCCCAGATCCCGCGAAAACATGCTCTTCGCCACCTTCGGCGCATCAATCGGGGCCACCCGCGCCTTTTCGTCGGCACAAGCCGCCGCCAAGGCGAGAATCGCCGCCATCGCCGCTTGCCAGAACACCTTCATCGGAATTAAGCATGGGAAAACCCCGCCGCTTGGCAAGTGACAATTCCCGATCATCCATCACCGAAAGACGAGCTGCGCGAAACCATGCGCCGCCTCGTCAAGTCACACACCGGCCAATCCCGCGCCCCGCTCGCCGGCATCTCGGCCTGGCTGGAGGCAAACCCGGAGCGAAACACTGTCGCCACGTTTTCCCCGCTCCCGGGCGAACCCGATCTAACAGAACTGATCCGCTCCCATCCCGGCCGCGTCTGGGTTTATCCGAAAGTCCGCGGCCACGATCTGCGCTTCCACATCGTGCGCGATCCATCCACCGATCTCGGCACCGGTGCCTTCGGCATCCTGGAGCCGGCGGACAGGCTGCCCCTCGTCGATGCCGCTTCCATAGACGCCTTTCTCTGTCCCGGTCTCGCCTTTGACGAAAACGGCGGACGTCTTGGCCGCGGCAGGGGATTCTATGACCGCGCCCTCTCGCTGGCCCGCCCTGACGCCATCCGCATCGGCGTATGCCATCCCTATCAGATCGTGCCGGACACCCATTGCGAGCCGCACGACATCCGCATGCACCTGGTGCTGGGCCGATCCCTCACACCCAGTCCGGCACCGCGAGGCGGAATTCCGGGATGCGCGTGAAGATCCATTCCCCGGCCGCCGTTTCGCCGAAAAACGCGCCGGACGCCACGGCCCCGCGCGCCACCACATGATAACTGTTATACGAAAAGTGCCCGCCCGGATCGATCACCGGCGTCTGGCCCACCACTCCATCGCCCTCCACCACCGTCACCTCGCCGCCATCCTCGCGCACCACCCACTTGCGGCCTCGGATCGTCACCGGCACAGGCGAGTCATTGTGGATCGAGATGAAATACACAAACGGATGCGGCTTGTCCGGCGGCGCGTCGAGACTCGGCATGTAGACGACATCGTCCACCTTCACCCGGAGTCCCTCGTATTCGCTGATCGCGCCTGCCATGTCCCGCATGCTTCCGCCCCGGGTGCGGACTGCCAAGCAAGAAAGAGGATTGCCCGCGGCAGAGCGCCGGATATGACGGGGCATGGCCCAAGCTCCACCCGCCGCCCTCAGCATAGCCGGCTCCGATTGCTCGTCAGGAGCCGGCATCCAGGCCGACCTCAAGACCTTCCAGCACCACCGCGTCCATGGCCTCACCGCCCTCACCTGCGTGGTCTCGGAAACCGCCAACATCGTGCGCGCCGTCCACCCGGTCCCGACCGACATCGTCGCCGACCAGGTTTCTCTCATGCTCGAGGCCTTTCCCGTTTCCACCGTGAAAACCGGGATGCTCTTCTCCGCGGACATCGTGCGCGCCGTCTCCGCCATCCTCGCGAACCGCGGCGGATTCCAACTCGTCGTCGATCCCGTGATGATCGCCTCCACCGGCGACCCGCTGCTCGAACCCGGCGCCATGCGTGCCTACCGGGAACTGCTCCTGCCCCTCGCGCACGTCATCACCCCGAACCTCCACGAGGCCGAAGCCCTCCTCGGCGGGAAAATCCCCACCGCCGCCGAACTCGAACCCGCCGCCCGCGAACTCTCGCGCAGCTTCGGCACCGCCGTCCTGCTCAAAGGCGGACACCTCGAAGGCACCGAGTGCATCGACCTCCTCGTCGATGACGGACATGTCCACCGTTTCACCGCGCCCCGGCTCCCCGTCCCCGGCTCCCACGGCACCGGTTGCACGCTCTCCGCCGCGCTCGCCGCCGCCCTCGCGCTCGGCCAGCCCCTGCCCGACGCCGTCGCCACCGCAAAACGCTACCTCGGCCACACCCTCGCCCATTCCTATTCCTTCCGCTCCCCCGCCGGCGGCAGCGTCCACGCGCTCAACCAGGGCACCAGACTCCCGGCGACGTTTCCCTCCGGAACCTGAACCCTTCCCCCTCCGAAAAGCCCCACCCCGCCCCCTTCCGATTCCCGCTTGATCCCGGGCCGGGAAAAACCGAGCCTCCTCCCCCATGTCCGCCGCGTTCCAACACACCCTCGCCGCCCCGGCCACCCTCGAAGGCACCTCCCTCCACACCGGAGGCAAGGTCAGCCTCACCATCAAACCGGCCCCCGAAGGACACGGCTTCCGCTTCCGCCGCATCGATCTGCCGGACCAACCCTTCATCCAGGCCGATGCCGACAAGGTGCAGACCGTCGAGCGCGCCACCACCCTCGCCGAGGGCTCCGTGAAGGTCCACACCGTGGAACACGTCATCTCCGCCCTCACCGGCATGGGCGTGGACAACGCCCTCATCGAGATGGACGCCAACGAACCTCCCATCGGCGACGGCTCCTCGCAACCCTACGTGGAAATGATCAGGAAAGTCGGCACCGTCGCCCAAAACGCCCCGCGCCGCGTCTGGGAGATCCGCGAGCCGCTCCATCTGGAAACCGGCGACGGCACACTCATCACCATCGTCCCCAGCAAGACCTTCCGCATCTCCGTCACCAACGTCGGCCCGGGCGGCCGCTTCACCCAGTATTACTCCGGAGAAGTCACTCCCGAGATCTACGAAAACGAAATCGCCCCCGCCCGCACCTTCGTTTACTACGAGGACGTCAAGCCGCTTCTCGAAAAAGGCCTCATCAAGGGCGGCTCGCTCGAAAGCGCCATCGTCATCCGCGGAAACGAAATCATGTCCAAGGAGCCCATGCGCTTCGACAACGAATTCGCCCGCCACAAGGCCCTCGACATCATCGGCGACCTCATGCTCGCCGGCATCCGCATCCTCGGCCACGTCATCGCCGTGAAACCCGGCCACGGCCCCAACACCAGGATGGCCGCCAACCTCAAGGCCGAATACCTCCGCATGCGGTCCATGGTCCCCGCCGACGTCATCCTCCCCAATGGCGAGAGCGTGCTCGACATCAACGAAGTGCTCCGCATCCTCCCCCACCGCTACCCCTTCCTCATGGTGGACCGCATCGTCGATTGCCTCAGCGAATCGAAATGCACCGGCATCAAGAACGTCACCATCAACGAGCCTTACTTCCCCGGCCACTTCCCCGGCCACCCGATCATGCCCGGCGTCCTCCAGCTCGAGGCCATGGCCCAGGTTTCCTCCGTCCTAATGCTCCGAAAACCGGAAAACACCGGCAAAATCGGCTACTTCATGAGCGCGGACAACGTGAAGTGGCGCAGGCCGGTCCTCCCCGGAGACACCCTCTTCATCGAGACCGAACTCCTCAAGATGCGCGGCTCCATCGGCCAGACCAGGTGCCGCTGCCTCGTCAACGGCGAAGTCGTCTCCGAAGCCGATCTCAAGTTCGCCCTCTTGGACCGTTAGCCGGAGCGGTCCCGGACGCGGCGCCTTGGGCCCGGAAACGGAAGTTGTGACAACCAAACGGGCGAAACACCCCGAACGAAGAGGATGCGGAGGCCTTTCCCGCCCGTCCTGGAATGTGCCTTCGGTTTAACCCATCCCCTTTCGTCCTTTTCGTTTTTCGTTGTTAGCAATGGCAATGCCGGAATCCGGTTCGGGAGCCTCGGAACCGGCCTGCCCTCCCACCGCCGGGAATGCGCGGAAATCGCAAATCTCCGCCTTGTCGCGGCGGGCGATTCCCCTACCCTCGCCACCCATGAGCGACAAAGCCCCTTGGATCACCTACCGCCCGGAACTGAAAGTGCTCGACTGCACCATTCGCGACGGCGGCCTCATCAACAACTCGAAGTTCACCGACGAACAGGTGCGCGCGGTCTATGACACCTGCCTGGCCGCGGGCGTCGATTACATGGAAATCGGCTACAAGAACGGCACCACCGCCTTTCCGAAGGACAAATACGGCCCATGGCGCCATTGCGAGGAGGAAGACATGCGCCGCGTCGTCGGCGATCACAGCTCGGCGGCCACCGGACTTAAACTCGCCGCCATGGCCGATGCCGGCGGCAAGAGCGATTGGAAACACCAGATCATCCCCGCCAGGGACAGCGTGCTCGATGTCATCCGCGTGGCCTGCTACGTCCACCAGATATCCGAGGCCGTCGAGATGATCGAACACTGCGCCGCGCTCGGTTATGAAACCACCCTCAACATCATGGCCATCTCCGTGGTCGCGGACAGCGAGATCGACCAGGCGCTGGAAATCGGCGCGAAATCATCCGCCGGCGCCGTCGTCGTCGTGGACAGTTATGGAAACCTCTACCGCGAGCAGATCGACCACCTCGTGAGGAAATACATGAAGGCCGTCGAGGGCACCGGCAAGCACGTCGGCATGCACGCCCACAACAACCTCCAGCTCGCCTTCGCCAACACCGTGGAAGCCATCATCCTCGGAGCCAACCGCGTGGACGCCACCCTCATGGGCCTCGGCCGCGGCGCGGGCAACTGCCCGATGGAAATCCTGTTGGGTTTCCTCCGCAATCCGAAGTTCAAACTCCGCCCGGTGATCGACTGCATCCAGAACACCATCCTGCCGATGAAACAACAGTTCGACTGGGGCCCCTCCATCCCCTACAACCTCACCGGCCAGATGAACCTCCACCCGAAAAGCGCCATGGCCTGGAGGGAAGGCCCCACGCCGGACGACTACCTCGGCTTCCACGACCAGACGATGGCCGATGTGTGAGGCGGATGCCTTGTGGCGGCCTCTCCACGAGCGCCGGAGCCGGCGGCCGGTGCGGGCGCCCGGCGGTGCCGGTGCGCGCTAGTCCCCGATCACAATCCCCTCCGGATCCCAATCCATCTTGGGCAGGCTCATTTCAAGCCTTGCCATGGTGTCCACCATGATGCGGGCGACGCAGAGGTTGCGGTACCATTTGCGGTCGGCGGGGACGATGAACCATGGGGCGTGCCCGGTGGAGGTCTTGCCGATGACATCCTCGTAGGCGCGCATGAAGTCGTCCCAACGGCGGCGGTCGGCAAGGTCGTCGGGATTGAATTTCCAATGCTTGAACGGATTGGCGAGGCGGACCTCCAGGCGTTGTTTCTGTTCCTCCTTGGAGATGTGCAGGAAGATTTTCACGATGGTGGTCCCCTCCTCCGCCAGCATGCGTTCGAAGTCCACAACGTGCCGCTGCCGGCGTTTCCACACCTCGTCGGGAAACAGTTTCTTCACCCGCACGGCGATGATGTCCTCGTAGTGGCTGCGGTTGAAAATCACCAACTGCCCGCGCGGTGGCACCTTCGAGTGGACGCGCCAGAGGAAATCGTGGGCCAGCTCCTCCTCGGTGGGTTTCTTGAAGGAGCGCACATGAATTCCCTGCGGATCGATGTGGGAGAAGACATGCTTGATGCAGCCGTCCTTGCCGCCGGTGTCCATCGCCTGCATGACCACCAGAATGCGGTGGCGGTTCTGGGCGTAGAGCATCTTCTGCATTTGCTGGAGTTTCTCCTGCAAGGCGCGGAACTGCGGCTCGGAATCCTCCCTGCCCTTGCCGTCGAACAGCGGCTTTTCACGCGGATCGATCCCCGCCAGGTCCACTTTCGTGCCCGGTTTCACCCAATAGCGTTCCATGGCCCCTCTTACTGGCATGCGCCTCTTATCCGCCGCCGCCGCGCCGATGACAAGGAATTCCATTCCGGCGGTCTCCGGCGGTTGGATTCTGCCCGGGAAACGCCCAAGGAGGCGCGACCTTGCCGTCATGCCCGGGCATGTGCCGCGAATGATCATCCCATCAGGATTGTTTTCTTGTGTTTCCCGCGGTTCGAATATCGGCATTCCGCTTCATTCGCCATGGCCGCCGTGGGCCTCGCCATCGGAGAAACCGAAAACGCGGCGGACGGCAGCCATCTCCGCCGTGAGCCGACCGGATTTCTCGCGCACGACCAGGGGCGTTTCCACCACCGTTTCGGCCTCATGGGATGCGGCATGGCGGCAGGCGTAGAGCGTGAAGAGCGGAGCGAGGGATTCGCGCGGGATGACATCCATCATCGTCATGATCGACAGCCCGGCGGAACGGATGCCGTCGAGGGCGCGTTGCTTGCGCAAGGTTGGAAAACAAAGCGCGAAGCATCCGTCCGGCTCCAGATGCGCGGCGGCGGCGCTCGCGTAATCGCCCACGTCGCCACGCAGCTCGAAACGGGCATGGGCCTTCTGCGAATCGCGGGGAACGACTCCCGCATCCGGCGGGAAATATGGCGGGCTGCCGGTGATCAACGGAAAGCCCCGGCCCAGCGCGAGGTCGCGCAGATCGCCATGCATGGAATCCACGCGGTGGCGCAGTCCGTTGGCATCGAGGTTGGCTTGCAGCAAGCGGTAGCTGATTTCCTGCGCCTCCACGCAAGTCAGGCGCGCGGCGGGTGGCAGCCCCCAGAGCGTGAGCAGGCCGACGGTGCCGATGCCGGCGCCCATATCCAACAATCGCCCGGCTTGCGGTTGGGTCCGCAGCGCGTACCAGGCGGTGAGCACGTCGTCGATGGAGTGCCGGTGCCCCCCCTTGCGCTGGGCGATCAGCCAGGAGCAGGCGTTTCCGGCATCGTCGGTGAGTAGGGCGGAACTGTTTCCGTTGGGCCCCGTGAGCGCGTCGAGGGTGATGGTTTCCGACAACTCGCGTTCAAGCCGGGCGTGTTCGTCCCGCCAGCAGTTCATGGACGGCGGCGGAATGATGGGCGAGGGAGAAGGCGGCATGAACGGCGAGGAAAACCCGGGATGCCTCTCGGGCGCAAGCGGGACTTCGGTTCAGCCTCCCTCCGCGCGAAGCGCCTCGACCAGCGCCGCCTCGCCACACCATCCGCAGCGGGAAAGCGCGGAAGCGGATGCCCGGAACGATGGCACCCACAGCCCTTCCCGCGCGAGTTGGCGGCCATCGCGCCGGAATGCGCCGGGCGGCAGCGCACGCTCGGCCAAGTGCATGCAGCACCAGGCGCGCCACGCCCGGACTTCCGCCCGCGGCCCGCTCATGCGGCTGGCAAGGTGTTGGAAATGCCTCACCGGATCGCCGAGGAAACCCGCCCTGCCGTCCGCCGACCGCCGGAGGATCCAAACCAGGGCCGCATAAGGGGACGGATGCCGCGAAAAAACCGGATCATCCGCCCCGAGTTCGGCCATCCAGGCCTTGTTGAGTTGCAGGACAGCCTGTGCCGGCTTGCCGGAAATCCAGAGCGATTGGGCGTAGCGCAGCGCGTCCACATAAAAAGCCTCGCCCCGGTCCGCGCCATGTCGGCGGGTATGCGTGTGGTCGAGCGCGGCGGTCACGGCCGGAAGCAGCGGACAGGGCGGATTCACGCGGGCGAGCATCGGTTTTCCCCGCGGCGCCGCCAGCGGAAAGATGTCCGGGTTTCACGGCTTGCATCCGCCGGGGGATTGCCGATTCTTCGCGGCGCATGAGCCGAATCGAAGGAAAAGTTCTCGTGGCACAGGGTGGCGGCCCCACCCATGTGATCAATCAAAGCGTGGTGGGTGTGGCGCTGGAAGCCCGCAAGTTCAGCCAGGTGACCGCCGTGTATGGAGCCGTCCACGGCGTGCGCGGCATCACCGGCGAGGACTTCGTCGATCTGACACGCGAAACCGCCCACAACCTCGAACAGGTGGCGGGCACACCCTCGTCCGGTTTGCTCTCCACCCGCGACAAGCCGGACGCGGAATACTGCCAGCGCATGTTCAAGGCGATGAAGGCCCATGACATCCGCCACTTCTTTTATGTCGGCGGAAACGATTCGTCGGACACGGTGCGCATCGTCAGCGAGCAGGCGAGGGCGGAAAACTACGATCTGCGCGCCATCCACATCCCCAAGACCATCGACAACGACCTGATGGAAAACGACCACTGCCCGGGCTTCGGTTCCGCCGCCCGCTTCGTGGCCCGGGCCTTCATGGGTGTGAACCTCGACAACCGCGCGCTCACCGGAGTTTACATCGGCGTCGTCATGGGACGGCACGCGGGTTTCCTCACTGCCGCCTCAGCCCTCGCCGCAAAGTATGAAAACGACGGCCCGCATCTCGTCTATCTGCCCGAGCGCCCGTTCGACACCGAACGTTTCCTCGCCGATGTGGACCGCGTCCACACGAAACACGGCGTCTGCTCCATCGCCGTTTCCGAAGGCATCCGCGACAAGGACGGCACTCCAATGATCACCAAACTCATGGGCGTGGAGGAACGCGACGCCCATGGCAATGTGCAGCTATCCGGCACCGGCGCGCTCGGCGACTTGCTCTCGGACACCATCAAAAAAGGCCTCGGTCTCAAACGTGTGCGGGCCGACACTTTCGGTTATCTCCAGCGCTCGTTCATGGGCTGCGTCTCCGACCGCGATGCCCGCGAGGCGCGTGAGGCGGGTGAAAAGGCCGTGCAGTTCGCCATGTGGGAAAACGCCGATGGCTCGGTGGCCATCCGCCGACCGGTCCTCGACTACGCCGTGGACTACGAACTGGTGCCGCTCACAAACGTCGCCGGAAAAACCCGCCACATGCCCGATGAATTCATCAACGCCGGGGGCAACGGTGTCACTCCGGCGTTTCACGCCTATTGCCGCCCGCTGCTGGGCTCGGATTTCCCCGAACCGCACCGCTTCCGCGCTCCCCGCGTGACGAAGATCCTCAACAGGTAGTCTCCCGCCATGGCCATCGAGAACTTCGCCGATTACACTCCCAAGATCCACGAGACGGCATTCGTCGCCGCCAGCGCGGACATCATCGGCCGCGTCACACTGCACGAGGAGACCAGCATTTGGTATAACGCCACCCTGCGCGGCGACATCAATGAAATCGTCATCGGCCCGCGCTCCAACATTCAGGACAACGCCGTGGTCCACCTCGCCGACGACTACGGCTGCCACGTCGGCGAACTCGTCACCGTCGGCCACTCCGCCATCCTCCACGCCTGCACCGTGAAGGACGAGGTGCTCGTCGGCATGGGAGCCATCGTGCTCGACGGCGCGGTCATCGGCGAACGCTCGATCATCGGCGCGGGCGCGCTGGTAACGGGCGGCACCGTCATCCCGCCCGGCTCGCTGGTCCTCGGCTCTCCCGCCAAGGTCGTCCGCACCCTTTCCCTCGACGAGCAGGCAAAGGTGAAATACTGGGCCGGGAAATACGTGCGCGGCTCAAGGAAATTCATGGAGCGGTGAGTGCCCTCCGTTGAACCTGATGACCGCAGCCACCCCAACACACGGCGACCTGCGCTTAATCCCAGAAAAGAAATGGAACCGCAGATGGACGTTAATGGACGCAGACAATGAAAGATATACATCGATCCAATGGCTCACCTTTTAGGTGAATCCCGGATTTATCATAAGCCTTTTGAAATCAACGTTTATCTGCGGTTCATTTTCCCATTTGGGTTAACAAACCAAACGGGTTGAACCGCAAAGAACACGGGAAAATCCCTTCTTTTTGCGTTCTCTGCGGTTAATTCCGAAAACCGAAAATGGAAGAGGTTGCGCGATTTCCCTTCAGCGCAATCCGATGCATTGATACACTTGGTGGCGGCCACTCACCGCCATGCGGGAACCTGCGAACGAAGGGACACCCGCGAAACACGGTGATAAATCACCGGCCGTTTCGCTCCCGGAGCGGCAGTCATGATCCAACGCGCGCGTCTCATGGCGGGAATCGTCGGGCAGCAACCGTGAAAACGGCAAGAATATTTTTTGTTTGTTTTACTATCCTTTTAATACGGTATTTCTAAGGCGGTTCCCACACATGATTGCCGTGGCCGCCGCCTTCCCCCCTTCTAAATGTCGGTTTCCGGCGGATGGTGTGGTCCGGTGGATTCCGCCAGGCGTTCTTTCTTCAGTTCCCGCTCGCGCAGCCACAGGAAGATCACCGGCGTGACGACGAGAATGTGGATCAGGCTGGAGATCATCCCGCCGATCACCGGGGTGGCGAGCGGTTTCATGACCTCCGCGCCCTGCCGGTTGCTCCACATGATCGGCATCAGGCTGGCCACCGTGGTGGCCACGGTCATGACCTTCGGGCGCAGGCGCAGCTTGGCTCCGTCCTTGACCGCCTGGACGAGATCCGCGCGGGTGAAACGCGCGCCGAGCTCCGCGAGGCGGGTTTTCAGGGTTTCCTCCAGATAGACGACCATCACCACGCCGGTTTGCACGGCGGTGCCGAACAGCGCGATGTAGCCGACCCACACCGCGCCGTTGAAGTTGTATCCCAACACCTTTTGCAGGATCACGCCGCCGCTCAGCGCGAAGGGCACGGCGAGCATCACGTGCGCCGCCTCCATGCCGCTGCGGAAAACCATGAACAACAGCACGAAGATGATCAGCAGCACCAGCGGGAACACCCAGGCCATGGTGCGGGTGAACCTGCGCTGGTTCTCATATTCGCCGGTCATCTTGTAGGTCATGCCCTCCCAGTCCACGGACTTGAGTTTTTGCTCGATCTCCTGGACGAAGCCGCCGAGGTCGCGGTCCTGCACGTTGGCCTGCACATAGCTCCGCAGCTTGCCGTTTTCCGAGGCGATTTCGTTCGCGCCAATGCCGCGGGAGATTTTCGCGACCATGCCCAGCGGGATGTAGGCCGGCCCGTCGGTTGCTTGCTTCATGGGATCGATGGAACCCATGGAGCCTGTTCCGCCGGAAGAGGCGCTCACCAGGATGCGCCCGAGTTCCTCGATGTCGTCGCGCTCGCCGCGCTCCACCCGGATCTGGATGGGGAAGCGCTGCCGGCCCTCGATGGTGGTGCTGACGTTCTTGCCGCCGATGGCGATTTCCACGGCGTCCAACACGTCCTTCGCGCTCAGGCCGTAGCGGGCCATGGCGATGCGGTCCACCTCGATGTTCAGATAGGGTTTCCCCTGCACGCGGGAGGGCGAAACCCCGGCCGCTCCCGGGATCTCATTGATGAGTTTTTCGATTTCGAAGGCCTTGCGCTGGATCGCGTCGAGATTGTCGCCGTAGATTTTCACGCCGACCTGCGCGCGGATGCCGGTGTAGAGCATGAGGATGCGGTTCTCGATCGGCTGGAGAAACGCGGGCACGTAGCCGGGCACCTGTTTCATCATTTCGGTGAGTTCGGCTTTCAGTTTCTCGACGGTCATGCCTTCGCGCCAAGCCGGGTTGCGCTTCATGAAAAAGCGGCCGTCCGGGATATACTCGGGCTTGAGCATGATGGTGGTTTCCAGCATCTCCGTCGGCGCGGGGTCGGTGGCGGTTTCAAAACGCCCGAGCTTGCCCGCGACGATGTCGATCTCCGGAATCTCCGCCATCACCTTGTCCTGCCACGACATCACGCGCTGGATCTCCTTGAGCCCGGTCTTCGGCATCAGCACCGGCATGTGCAGCAGGCTGCCCTCGTTGAGCGGCGGCATGAACTCCCTGCCGAATCCCTGGAACAAATCCGCGGTGCGCGCGAATCCCGCGTCCTGCAGCGCCCTGGTGGTCGCCCGCGGCAGCCCGAAGGCCATGAGCAGGCACGCGCCTAACAAAACCATGGCGGCGCCGACGACGGTCTTCGGATGTTTCAGCGCCCACGAGAGCACCGGATCATAGACGCCCATCAGGAAACGCATGACGATGTTGCGGTTCTCCTCGTGATACGGCCCGCGCACCAGGAGCGAGCAGAGCACGGGCACCAGCGTGACACCTAACAGCGTTGCGCCGATCATCGCGAAGGTCTTGGTGAAAGCCAGCGGATGGAACAGCTTGCCCTCCTGCCCGGTGAGCGCGAAGACCGGCACGAAGGCCAGCAGGATGATGGCCATCGCGAAAAAGATCGGCCGCCCGACCTGTTTGGAGGCCGCGAGCGTGGTGTTCCAGCGCTCGGTGGCGCTCAGCGGACGGCCCTTTTCCTTCTCCTCCGTCTCGCAGTGGCGGATGACGTTTTCCGTCACCACGATGGCGGCGTCCACCAGCACGCCGATGGCGATGGCGATGCCGGTGAGCGACATGATGTTGC
>CAZKQK010000118.1:0-16749 GCA_964554865.1 uncultured Luteolibacter sp.
GATCCTACGCCCAAACAGCTGCCGCGGGATAGTGGGGTTCTGTTGACCGCTTACCTTTAACATAGGGTTTGGCTCGATATTCCTCCCCGGAATCAAGCACCAGGAAATCCATCACGGTGATCCCGGGCGACAACTCCAATCCCGCCGCACCAAGTTTCACAAGTTGCTCGTCGAGAGAACCCGCCTCGGGTTTTGCTCTTTTCTCGCCCTGCGCTCCTGTTTCCTCAAATCCTCCCTGGGCTTACGCACCCAGACCAAGGGATCTTGAAATGCGAAGGGTGGGCTTACAGGCATTGTGTATTCCCCAATGTTGTAAGCATTGTTTCTCCGGCTACTTCGCGAGGAAATAACCGCGTTGTTTATCGGAGATGGGGATTTGGAGGAGTTCCATGACGGCGAGCATGTCTTCCCAGACCTGGCGTTTGACGGAGTTGTTGCCGCCGCTTTGGAGGAGGTAGCTGGGGTGATAGGTGACGCGGGTGGGGATGCCGTCGAATTCGTGCCATCGTCCGCGCATGGAGGTGACGGAGCCGCCGAGGCCTAGCAGGCCCTCGGCGGCGGTTCCCCCGAGGGCGATGACGCACTCGGGGCGGATGATGGCGAGTTCCTCGCGGATGAAGGGCATGCAGGATGCCATTTCCCCGGGGGTGGGCTTGCGGTTGTTGGTGGTCTGGCGCGGGGTGGCGGGGCGGAACTTGACGATGTTCGATATGTAGACCTCCTCCCGGGCGATGCCCATGGCCCTGAGGATGTCGTTGAGTTTTTGTCCGGCGGGGCCGACGAAGGGTTCGCGTTCCTTTTCCTCCTGATAGCCGGGGGCCTCGCCGACGAGGACGATGCGGGCGTCCGGATTGCCGGTGGCGAAGACCATGGTGTCGCGCAGGGTGCCGAGCGAGCGGGCGGGCTGCCAGTTTTCCGCCTGCCGGCGCAGGGCGTCGAGCCGCTCGGCCTTGGAGCCGGAGCCGGTCCGGACCTTGGCGGTGGCGGCGGGAGTGGTCGGCGCGGCGGTTTCCGTGGCTTGCGCGGCGGCGGCGGCCGGGCCCCTGGCGGCGCGGATGTAGAGTTCGCGCAGGCCGTCGCGCGCGCCTTCGTCGATGAGGATGTGGCTGACCCCGCGGGCTTGTTCGGCCTGGAGGAACTCAATGACGGCATCGACGGGGCGGGTCACGGCGGCGACGCTAGCGGGCGGAAACGGTGGACGCAACCGCCGCGTGACGGGCGGGCGGTTTCACGGCCCGCTCCGCTCCACTTCCAGGCGGCTGAAGATCCGCGGGTCCGGGGCGGGGTCTCCGGTGAGCGATGCGGGGAGCGGGATTTCCACCCAGCCGTCAACTGGCGGCGGGACGGGGTCGGCGGTGGTGTCGAGCAGGAGATGGGGCCAGGTGTCGAGGGTGTTGGTGGCGCGGACGCGCCATGCGAGGTCGGTCTTGGCTGAATCGTGGCGGAAGCGGAAGACATGTCCGCCGCCATCGGATTCGATTTGTGGCAGCAGGTGGAGGACGGGATCGAGCGGGCCGACGCCGTGGGCGTAGCGGATGAGGTTGGAGACGCCATCGCCGGAGGGATTGGCCAGCGGGCCCGAAACAAGCGGGTTGGCGAGATCCGCGGGATCGGGGAAATGGAGGTTTCTCCATTGGCCGAAGAGGCCGGGCTCGCCGCCGACGAGGATTTCAACAATCGCCCCGCTGACAGGCCCGGAGCCGAAGTCCCGGCTGTGGGCGACGACCGACCAGGTGAGCGAGTCGGCCGGGGCGGATTCGCGATACGTTTGGCCGCCGTGGCTGATGGGGCCGGCGGGGTCCGGCACGAGGATGCGGACGGTGCTGCCGCCGAGGTCGATGGCGGAGGTGAGGGCATCGGCGAAGAGACCGCCGTGGAAACGGTCGCCGGGGTTGCGGGTTTGCCGGTTGAGGAACAGGTCCAGGGTTTGCGGCGGGGAGGTGACCGGCGCGGGACCTGTGAGGCGCAGCATGCCGTTTCCGGAGGAGCCGGGGTTTTGCAGGATGGCGGAAAGGTGGGCGGCGGCGCTGGAAGTGGCTGTTAGAACGGCGTTGCCGGCGGCGACGGTGCCGGAACCGGATAGGGCGGCGACGCTTCCGGAGCCGGTGAGCGTTTGCCCGGCGGAGATGACGACTGGCATGGACGGGGCTTGGCCGTTCAGGGTGACGGGGCCGTTGTTGATGGCGAAGGTGCCGGAGTAGGCGGGGCTGTTGCCTGTGAGGACGAGGCGGCCGCCGCCGGATTTTGTCAGGTTCCCGGTGCCGGTGAGCGTGTTTCCGAGAATCAGGGTGTTGCCGGGGCCGTCCACATGGACATCGGCGGCGGCGGGGAAATGGACGGGGTTTGTCACGCGGGCGACGTTGGTTCCGCCGCTCTGCGGATCGTGGCGGAGGGCTCCGAGCACGCCGTATTGTTCTCCGGTGGGGATTTCCGGTCCGCGGCCTGAGCCGGAGAGGGTGAGGAGGCCGCCGAAGGAATAAACGCGCTCCTCGCCGCCGGTGCTGTCGGAGGTGAGGCGGAGTTGGCCGCCGGGGAGCACGGTGACGCCGGAGGTGGTGGCGGGGGTGGCGGATTCGGTGAACTGGAGCACGCCCCGCTCGATGAGCACGGGGCCGGTGAAGGTTTTCTGACCACCGGTGAGGGACGCGGTTCCGGGGCCTTGTTTGACCAGTCCGCCGGTGCCGGTCCATGCCTCGCGGAGTCGGAGCGCGCCGTGGAGCGGGTCGCCTTCGATGTTGGAGACATCGAGCCGCAAATCGGTGGCGAGGTTGGTGCCGCCGGAGATTTCGAGTTCGGCGAAGCCGGTGCCCGTCCCGCTGACCCGGAGCAGGGCGGGGGAGGCACCGCCATCGAAGGTGATGCCGCTGCCGGAAAGGCGGTTGCGGAAGGTGGCGCCGCCGGTCTCGATGGTGAGGTCACCGACGGTGACGGGTGCCGTTAGGGCGACGTTGCGGTTGGCTGTGGCTGGCGGGCCGAGGATGGCGGATGCGCCCTGGGCGTCCGGCACCGTGAGGTGGCGCCAGTTTTCCGGATAATTCCAAGGCGCGTTGGTGACCGGGATGAGGCGGGGAGCGCCGACGAGCGGGAGGCCCTTGACCGTGAGGTTGTCGAAGCGGTTGTTGCCGACATTGCCGCCGGCGCCCTGGGTGAAGGTGATGCGGATGGCGAAGTTCGGGTTGTCAGACGCCCCGGGGATGGAGCGGAAGTCGAGTTCCGCGATGGCGGGTGTCTCGGTGACGGGGATGGTGGTGAGATCGAAGTAGGCGCTGCCGTTCAGCGTGTAGGAAACGTGCTGCGTGCCCGCGCCCTGGCCCGAGCGGCGGGTTTCGTAGTTTGCCACGACGTCGGAAAAGCCGGTGGTGGGGATGGCGATGTCAAGGCGGGTGCCGGGGGTGAGCGGGTTGTTGACGCGGAGGTGCGCGCCGGCGGAGTCGCCGAAGCGGGCATTGGCGGCGGCGAAGTCCTGGCCGGTGCCGGATTCATGCGTGCCGGTGACCGCGAGGGCGGCGCCGCCCGCGGATTGGGTGGCTGTCAGAAGTGCGGAGGTGGTGTTGAAGTTCCAGTAGTGGACGAGTGCGGCGCTGGCGGGAGTGGCGGTGAAATGCACGGGATCCGACCAGTGCGACCAGCGGCCGGTATTGTCCTGCTGGCGGACGCGGGCGCGGTAGGTGTGGCCGGGCCGGATGAGTCCGGAGGGGAGGTGGATGGTGGTATCGCCGGAGGTGGAGGTGGTTTTCCAAAGGGCGTCGATTTCGTAGAGGCCGGGCGCGCCGACTTCGGCAAGCCGCCATTCGCGGGCGGCGAAGGTGCCGGGGCCCTGGGGATCGCTGAAGGCGGAGGCGGTGACGGCGAGAAGATCCGCCGGGTGGCCGGGTGAGCCGGTGTAGGTGAGGGTGGGTTTGTTGGGAATGGCGTTGTCGGCGGTTTCGGCGAGCACGGCCTGGTAGCCGTAGCCGCGTTGGTCGCCGTTGTTGAAGGTCCATGTTCCGCCGGGCCAGGTGTTGGTGGCGTAGTTGAGGAAGTAGGCGAAGGTGTCGTCGGGCGTGCCGGTGCCGACGAATGACGGGTTGCGCAACCAGCGGGTCCAGTTGCCGCCGGTGCGGCTGTCGTTGAACGGGGAGCGGAAGAAATTGCCGCGGTGGTTGCCTTGGCCGGAGGCGTTGCCATCGGTGCCGTTGGTGCGCGGGTGGAGGTTCCACATGTGGGCTTCCGCCCAGGCGAGCGAGTTGGTGGCGTCCGGGCTGTGGATGCGGCCGGAAATTTCCGCGATGAGCTGGCCCATCTGGCCGCCGGTGGGCGTGGAATCCGAGGCAAGCAGGTCGAGGATTTCCCGGGCACGGTTGCGGAATTCGAGCGCGATCTGCGGTTGATTGAGAATGGCCCGGTGCGCATCGATGACATCGGGCACGCCCTGGACCTCGCCCCAGTGGTGTTTGGCGATGAACATCATGTCGAGGTCCCAGGGGATGGGCACCCAGCGGTTGTCGGTGGAACGACGATAGTAGTAGTGGTTCGCACCGGGGCGGAGGTCCACATTGCCCGTCAGGCGGCTGATGGTGTGGAAGGCGTAATAGGCGTCCAGATCGAGATTGGCGCGCCACCAGGCCTCGCCGGGGGTGGTGTTGACGTGGGTGTTGCGGAAGGCGATCCAGTCCGAGGAATCGACCGGCTGGCCGGGGGCCTGTTCCTTTTTGTCGCCGTTGTTGTTTTCGATTTTGTAAATGTTGCCATCCGGCAGGTTGCGCTCCGAGAGGAAGTTGCCGCGGATGGGTTCGATGGCGAGATAGACGCCCCAGAAATCGCCGAGGTATTGGCCGTCGGCATTGCCGATGGAGTTGTTATGAGTGGTTCCGGGCGCGGGGGATTCGCTGGCTCCGCGGATGACGCGGAAGTGGTAATGGTGGGTGTGGGGAGATGGCACGCCGGCGAGTTGATAGGCGCGGAAAGGAACCATTTCATCGATGCCCGCCGCGCCGCGGTGGAGGGGGGCCCAGGCCGCCGAACCGGGGTTGCCGGAGAATTGTTTCCAGGTTTCCTGATAGGGAGCGCCATCGGCGTCCGCGGCCTGGAAACGCGAGCTGCGGTTGAAGTAGAAACGCCATTTGTTTTTGCCGGCCTGATAGATGGAGCCTTCGCCCCGGTTGCGGAACTCGATGTGGTCGTGGACGGTGTCATCATGCACGAAGGTGCCGGTCATGCGGACCTTGTTGAACGATGAGTTGTATTGGGAGTTGATGACATCGGTGTCATTGGCGATGAGCGTGTAAACCGGGACGGAGGTGAGGGTTTCGCCGGGGAAGGTTTCGAGGGGTGTCTGGCCGGGGCGGAAGGCTCCCTGCCATGCGGGGATTCCGTCTGAAACGAAGTAGGCGAAGTTGGGGGATTCGTCATCGGGGTAAGGCACGGTCTGGCCGTTGCCCGGGGCATCCTCGAAACTGATCCGATAGCGGACGAGGCGGCGGTGGGTTTGAAGGTTGCCCGGGAGGGTGACGGACCATGCCCCGGTGCCGTTGGTCGTCATGGGCACGGTGGTCCAGGTGGTGGCGTAGGCCGGATCGGTCAGGCGGATGTAGGAACCGGGATTGACGAGTTGATAGGAAAGCGCGGCGGAGGCGACGCCATCGGGATCCGTGATGCGGGCGGTGATGGTGACGGGTTGGCCGGATTGCGGGGATTGGGGCGAGTGGGCGACCTGGTCGATGTGTGGCGGAATGAGGGCGGGCGCGGCGAATACGGAATTCCGGAGGCCGGGGGTGGGCCGGGTGCTGGTGGAGGCGTCGGCATCGGCCAGCTCGATATCAAAGACGAGATCGCTGCTGCCAAGGGATGAGTTGAGCAGATGGACGGCGATGTTGTTTGTGCCGCCGAAGAGGATCTCATCGGCATTGGGTATATCGAATTCATACCACTGTGGGGAGGAGACGAAGTCGGAGGAGAGAGTGTTATGGGCCAGGTCGCCGGGCGGAGCGAGGTGGCGGTGCACCTCGGTGCCATTGAGCCAGATGACACAGCCATCATCGAGGTGGAGGCGGACCTTGAGGGCTTTGGGAACACTTCCAGCCGGCACGGTGAACTCCTTGCGCATGTAGATGGTGGAGTAGCTGTTCCGCATGCCGGAAATGGTGGTATTGAGCCCCGCGATGCCGTAGCCGAGGGGCGTTTGTCCGGTTTCCCATGTGGAATCGTCGAAGTTGGAGTCGCGCCAGGCCTGGATCGGCGACGATGCCTCGGCGGTGCCGCGGAAGAAACGCCAGCCGTTTTCCTGAAGCGAAAGGATGGGGCCGGGCGGGTCGTCATCGGGAGGGGCTCCGGAGGCACGCCATGATCCGGCAAGGTTGCCATCAAGCGACGGATGAATGCGCTCGGCCGACGGGCCGCCGCCATCGGGTGCGGCGGGCCATGGGAAGCCGACGCCGTATTCGACGCGGTCGATGAGGTTGTCAGCGGCGTCGCGCAGGTTGATGCGTTCGCCTTTTGAGGAAAGCGCTCCGGAATAGGGGCCGAGGGCGGTGATGCCGTATTGGGCGAGGATGACGGCGGGGTCCTGGGCGACGACGAGGTGGCCGCCGGGAGCGATGATGGTGCCTGAAGGGAAGGTGTAGGTGATGGCGGTGGTGAAGCGCCAACCGGAGATGTCGGCGGGTGAATCGCCGGGATTATGGAGTTCGATGAATTCGCCGAGCGTGCTTTCATCGGCCGGCTTGTAGTGGAATTCGTTGATGACGACGGAAGATGGGAGGAGGGCGGTGGTGGTGAACGTTTCCACGGATGGCGACCAGGAGGTGCCTGCATGGTTGGTGGCGCGGGCCCGGTGGTAGTAGGTTGTGTGTGGGGTGAGGCCGGAGGCGAAGGCCCCGAAGGCGGCGGATTGCGAACCGAGGTTGAAGCTTGTGGTCCACGAGGCCGGATTGGTGCCGCCATCGGTGGTGCCGAGGAAAATGGTGACTTGGGGCGGATCGTTTCCCGTATCGGTCACCTCGGCGCGGAGGGTGGCGGAGGCTCCGGTGACGCCGAGGGGCGAGAGGGTTGCCACGGATGCGAGGGAGACGGTCTGGGTGGTGAAGGATTGGGAAGTGGCCGCCCAGGTGGCGCCCCCGGCATTTTCGGCGAAAGCGCGGAAGAAAACGGTGGTGGATGGAGACAGTCCGCCGAGGGGGGCGGTGTGGATCCCCTCGCCGGTGCCGGCGGGGAAACTGCCCTGCCATGCGTCCGGGTCCGTGCCGCCATCGGTGGGGCCGTAATGGATTGTGATGGCGGGAGGCGAGCCTCCGGTGTCCGTGACTTCGGCGCGGAGAAGTCCGGAGAAGGGGGTGATGGAACCGGCCGCCAAGGTGGTGATGGCGGCAGGATTGGGCAGGGTTTCGAAAGTGCCGGAGGGGACGGCCCACGAGGAACCGGCGGAATTCTGCGCGCGGGCGGTGAAACGGTAGGTGCCGTTGGGGAGGAGACCGGTGACCGGGAGGCTTGCGGTGGAGTTGTGCGTGCCGGGCAGGGTTTCGGAAAATGCCCAGGCGGCGGGGTTTATGCCACCGTCGGTGGGCCCCCAGTAGAAGGTGATGGCAGGATCGTCGTTTCCAGGATCGGCCACGTTCACGGAGAGCGCGGCGGTGGTGCTGGTGACGGAAAAGGAGGCCAGGTCGGAGAGTTCCGCGCCGCCGGGTGGAATAAGGGTATCGGAAGTGAGGCGGATGTTGTCGAAATGGGAGCGACCGCCACCCTGGGCGCGGAGCAGGATGCGGATGGGTTTGCCGATTGAGAACGGCGACGATGAGGTTTCGAAAACGAGCGGAGTGGCGTCCATGAAGGTGCCGACCGGGATGGACGAGGAGTTTTGCACGCCGCTGGCGTGGATCGTACCGGCATTGTCAGCGAGGTGGAACCGGCTCTGGTTGTCGGCGTTGGTGAATCCCGCCCGATGCCCCACCGCGACGGTGAGTGTGTAGCGGGTGTTTGGCTGGAAGGTTGCGCCGAGGTCCTGCCAGACATCATGGCCCAACTGCATGCCGAGGTGGTTCAGGCCATCGGCGGAGAAACCGTTGATGCGTTCGACGAATCCGTCGCCGTTGTCCGGTCCGCCGGTTTCCAGCCATGCCGGTCCGAGGTTGTTGGTCCATTGCTCTGCCGCAAGGGATTTTTCCTCGAAGGAGGGATCGCCGATGCCGATTGGCGAGGCTTTCGCGGAAGGGTTCAGGAACGGCAGGAGCAGGAGGGCGGCCAGCCGCCTGGGGTTGGGTTTTCGAAACATGGCAAATGAGGACGGACGACGAAACGTTACGCCCCAGAATGCCAGACATGCGAGCCATGTCAATCTGCCGGGAGCCCGTGCGGCGGCGCGAAGCATTCTTCAAGCGGGCGTCCCCCGGTGAGTGGGGCGAAGTCGTCGTAGGTGACTTTTTCCGCCGGCGGCCAGAAGACTCCGTTGGCGATTTGGCCTACGACCCATGCGGCACAGTTCCGAGCGGTGGTGAGATCGTCATGGCTGAAACCGTCCCAGGTGACGAGGGCGACATCGGTCTCGGTGGCTCCGATCCTGAAGTAGCAGGGTTCCGGCAGGATGCCGTCGCGATCATGAATGGCGCAGGCGTAAAGCGGGAGCTGGAGGTTGTGCCAGCGGAAGGTTGCGGGCTTCGAGCCATCCAGGGTGGTGAAACAGGCCGGGCTGTCATCGGGCAGGTGGGCCGGGCGATGGGAGGAGCTTGTGAGTTTCCTCCGGTGCTCGCGCGCGACGTCATCGATTTTCCCGGTCTTGTAGTCGATCACCCGCAGGCGGCCGTCGTCGCGCTGGCGGTCGATGCGGTCGATTTTGGCAACCACGGTGTGCGCACCGAAGGAGAGTTCGAACTTGTGCTCGACCTCGATGGTTTCCCAGCCCTCGGCGCGGTGGATGGCCTGGATGTTCGAGAGCCAGGCCAGGCGTCTGCGGAGCGCCTCGGTTTGGAGTTTCACGGCGAGGGGAGGGCGCTCGCCGAACCAGGAGGCGACGACGGCATCGAGTTCCCGGGAAAACCAGGCCTCCAGCGCCTCGGTTTTGCTGAAATCGCGGGCCTCCGTGTCCCGGCCCCAGGTTTCGAGCACGGTGTGGGCGACATTGCCGAAATCCCGGTTGTTCCACTCGATGCGATCCGGTTCCGGCTTCCGCATGCCGACCGGGTGTTTCAGGTAGAAACGGAACGGGCAGGCCAGCCAGTCGCGGAGAGAGGTGGCGCTGAGCCTGTGCCCGGCACTCCGGGTGGCGGGTTGCCATTTCCAGTCCGCGTGCCAGCGGAGTCCGGCTTCCGGCGGCTGGACTTCGCGGAAGAGGAAGGAAACGCGGTCCGGCAATTCCTCCCGGTGGGCGGCCAGCAAGAGGCGGGACGGCAGCAGGGTGTCGCCTCCGGCCCCGGTCTTGGCGCAGATGAGGTCCACGCGCCCGCCCCGGCTGCGGGCCCGGATCATGGCGAAGTGGAGAAACGCATCGCGCGCGGCCCGTTGGGTGTTGTGGCTGAGTCCCAGCAGCTTGGATGCGGCCTCGCCCAGCCACGGATCGCCGGTGATCGCGGCGGGCACCCGACCTTCGTTCATGCCGCAGATCACGAGTTGGGGGCCGGGTTCGAAAAACAATTCGAGCCAGCCCTGGACATCGATCACCCGGCCCTCCGGCGGAGCGGGTGCGGGGCGGGGGATTTCACCCAGCAACAGATCGAGCCAGAAAGCGGAGCCGTAGGCAAAGCGCCCCATGAGCGGCTCCGCCACGCCGAGCCAGTCATCGATGGCATCGGTTTCGGCCGGTCGTTCGGTGTTCCCGCAAATGCCATCCAGAAGCCCGGAGAGCGCTTCGGGAAACGGCTGGCTGAGAAACGCCGCCCGGTGTCTTTCCAGCCGGGAGACCGCAAGCAGCAGATCCTGAGTGGCGTTTCGCTCCCCCTCGTTGCGGAAGGCGTTGTTGGCGATGATCCGGCGGATGTCGCCGGCGCTGCCCGCCATCGATTGATCCCGCAAGCGGCCGAGCGTTTCCGCCCTGGAGGCGCGGTTGCCACCGATCAGCCGGGCGCATTCGGGGAGGGTAAGCAGATCCTGGACGTGCTTCAGCCTGCCGGATTCCAGCCACAGCGCCCACGTTTGGAGAAACCTGGGCAAACCCGCGAGCGTCGGCCGGGAAGCCGGGTCAAAGGCCGGCCAGCCGCCGCGGGAGAACACCCGGGCGACATTTCCCGCCACTTCCGGATCGGCGCAGCCCAAGGCCACCTGGTCCGAGGGCAGGCCGGACTCGCACACTGCCTGAAACGCCTCGGTCGCCTGCTGCCCGGCGTCCGCCGCCAGCCTCACCGAGCCGGATGGTGGCTGCGGCCAATCCTGCCTTCGCCCGCTCCATGATTCCAAGGGCCTGCCCAGCGGGGAAAAATGCTCCGCCTCCTCCTCGGGGGCGCCGATCAGGACCGTGACCGGGCCGTCCCATGATTCCAGCGCACGTTCGACGAGTCCCGGCATTTCGGTGACGCCGGCGATCACGATTCCCGCAGTGCCTTCCGGGACCGTCACACCTGCCGCCAGGTTTCGGCTGCGGCTGCGGAAACCCACTCCCGCCAGGCGTTTTTCCATGCGGAGTTCCAGTTTCGCCAGATCGCCCCAGCGGCTGCTTTCGAACGATTGACCCAGTGAGCGGGCTGCTGTCGCCATGGTGTGCCCGTTTTCCTGGAGCCGCCGCCGCAAGCGGGTGAATTCCCCGGCCAGCCCTCCCGCCCAGTCGCCGCCGGCGTCCGGTGGCTCCGGGAACAGGTTCGGGTATTCGGTCCAGTCCTCCACCGACTCCAGGGTTTCCCGCCACACCACGCGCTCCAGCCAATCCGGCGCGATGTCCACATCCGGCGTCCGGAGAAACCAGGCGGGCGTCACCAATCGCGGCGAAAACAAGGCTCCCGCGTTTTCCGCAAGTTTCTCCCTAAACCTCCGGGCGCTTTGGGACGTAGGAATCACGACCAGATATCCGTCCAGATCGAACCGGCGGTCCATCCACCAGGCGGCCGCCCGATTCAGAAACGGTTCGTCCCACCCGATAAATCTCCTCGCGACCATGCCGTTGATTTCAGCCGACCCTTCCGGCCCTGAAAATAAAATATCTGTCGGGGTTTGCGGATTTTTGCATCGATTTTGGTTGACTGCCGGTATGGGCATTGTAAATATAACCACGTTCTTCTCCCGAGATGAAAAACTCAAACCCACAGGAAAACCCCTTCCGCACCCCTGATCGCCCGCGCAACTCCATGATGGCGAGCAAGCGGGGCTTCGCACTCGTCGTTTCGCTCAGTCTGATGATCCTGCTGACCATCATCGCGGTCGGCTTGCTCGGCCTTGCCGCTGTGGAACTCCGGCGCTCGGCCAGTTCGGATGCCAGGGTGGCCGCCATGGCCAATGCCCGGCTCGGGATGATGCTCGCCATCGGCCAACTCCAGGCCGAACTGGGTGACGACCGCCGCGTCACTGCGGACGCCTCGATTTTCAACGGCTCTGGCAACCCCCATGCCGTGGGCGTTTGGAACGGATGGTCGCCGGATTTGGCGACAAGGGCGCCGGTTTCAGGAACGGTCCGGGTCGACTACCGCGCCCCCAAAGGCCAGGCCGGAACGCTGAACGGATTGCCCATCGGCTTCAGATCCTGGCTGGTTTCCAGCACGGACCCCGACAGCGTCCGCCAACTCGGCTGGCACACCACGAATGAGTCCGCGAGCGCGGGATACGCGAAACTTTTCACCCAGGATTCCTCCGGTTTTGATCTGGGTGCGGCCAAGATTCCGCTGGCCTCGGCCACCAAACCCGGCTCCGTCGCCTGGGCCGTCACCCAGGAAAACACCAAGGCCCGCGTCAATATTGGCGTCGAGGATACCAAGCGCATTTCCCTTGAGGACCGCTTGCAGACACCTTCCCGGCCCGATCTCTCGAATTCCGCCTCCCTCAGGCAACCGACCACCGGCTGGACCCGCCGTGCCGCCGTGGTTTGCAGCCTCCCGCAAGCCTCGCTGGACTCCGCCTATGGCGCCGACCGCGAGACCGCGGCCGCCGCCTCCCGTGACTATACCACGGAGTCACTCAGCCTGATGACCAATCCGGTCAAGGGCGGCCTGAAAACCGACCTCATCACCGGTTTCGACATGACCGACGCGGATTTCGCCTCGAACAGTTGGAGCGACAAATGGGGCAGTGTGACCAATCCCTTTCGCAGCTCCCTCTACAAGGAATACAAGGGCCAGCGGCACCTTTTCCGCCCCTTCATCGGCAACGCCCAGGCGACGGTGAACATGAATTTCCCGCCGGCCTCGGTGAACCACAAGTTCAACGTCAACGGTGTGGCCACCTTCGACATGCTGCGGGCCTACTACCGCACCTACCGCCACCTCTATTC
Organism: uncultured Luteolibacter sp.; assembly: GCA_964554865.1. Taxonomy (GTDB): domain Bacteria; phylum Verrucomicrobiota; class Verrucomicrobiia; order Verrucomicrobiales; family Akkermansiaceae; genus Luteolibacter. Next base: position 12,377 of record CAZKQK010000118.1, read on the forward strand.
CTCCTCGGGCCAAACCGTGGCTTTCGAGCGGCCCTACTCCCATTCGGCCATCCCGACCACCGTTCCCGGCCGCCCCTATGGCATCAAGACCCAACCCTCCCTGGCCCCGGTGCTGGACCGCGTGAACTTCCTCATGAGCATCTATGCCAAGTCCAACGGCACCCTTTGCATCCTGCTCACACCCTTTGTCACCGTCTGGAATCCCCACAACGTGGCCGTGGAAACCGAGGGTCTCGTGGTTTATCCGTGGATCGACTTCGCGGTGTTCTGGAACTGGAACATCAGGAACTCCAGCGGCACGACCGTGGGCACCTGGAACAGTTCGCTTTCCCGCTTCGTCGGCGAGGGCTTTGACGGCCACGGCCGCTCATCCAGACCTTTCTTCTATCTCCATCTCACCCAAAACGGCACTGCGGTCACGCCTAACACGAAGACCGTCAGTCCGTCGATCCGGCTGGAACCGGGCGAGGTGAGAATGTTCTGCCTTTCCGATACGGGCCGCAGGGATCTCGAGATTCTTGGCAACCCCTCCCTCCGCACCTGGAGGATGAAGCCGGTGAACAGCGCCACGGACATCACCAACTCGATTCGAGGCGGGATCGCGCTCAACATGACCAAGTCGATTGCGGGTGGAAACAACTTCAACTACCAACTCAAACCCGGCGATGTGGTGAGTTCGAGCACGGTCGAGTTCGATCGCAGGGAGTATTATTACATCGTCAACATGGCGGACTCCTGGCACATCAAGAATCCTTCCGTGGAGCTGATGGTTGATCCGCGCCCGGGCCAGGGCTCCCTTCCCGCGCTCCCCGCCACGCCCAACCTCCTCTTCTACGGTCAGGTACATGCGGGTCAGGCTTTCGGCAAGGGGCGGGACTCATTCACCTATCCCTCGTATTCGTTCGCTGAAATCAACGAAACCCCCCGGGTCGTCGGCAGCCTCCTGACCTACCACCGCACCGCCCTCGGCGGCACACTGCCCCAGTCCGACCTGATGTTCACCACCAATCCGCGGCAGCCATACGTCACGCAGTATCTTGGCGCGGAAGGGAAATTCCAGTCCGGCCCGCATTATGAGAGCCTGCTTCAGGGCGGCGCCTCGCTGAGCCAATTGGCGATGGAAACCACCACTGACGGCCGAAAAGCCTTCTACGGCGCATCCCACAGCTCCAACACCGGGCGTTCGAATCTCGCTTTCTTTGAGATCCCGCGCTCGCCCACACTCTCCCTGGGCTCCTTCCAGCACTGCGACCTCGCCGCCACAGCCTTTGGAAACCCCAGCCAGATCGCGAACTCCTGGGCCTCACCCTACCTCCCGGCGGCCTCCGTGGCCAAACGGGTATTGACCGCAGGCGGTGGCGAGGCGATCTCGCCCATGCTCGGGGTCTATGATGTCTCCTACCTCGCCAACGAGGCGCTCTTCGACGAATTCTATCTTTCCGGAGCGGCTCCCCGTTTCGGGTCGCGCAAGAGCAATACCGGCAGCCCGGCGGTTTGGGACCAGGATCAAATCTCCGAGGATCTCACGACCAACAAGGTGCTCGACAATTTCTTTGCGAATCCCAGAGAAGCCCCGCTCAGGAACCCGCGCATGTTGCCTTATGACGGCGGCCTGCCGCTCTCCACGATCCGCGAGCGCCTCGAAGGACCGGCCAGGAGCGTCCGCCTCGCCTCCCATCTGATGTATGAGGGCGGCTTCAACATCAACTCGACCAGCGAGGAGGCATGGATCGCCGTGCTTTCCAGCCTCCGCGGGGCCAGTCCCGCTTCCGGTGACAAGACCGCCCAGTCGCGCTTCCGCCATATTCTCAGCGGTGCCCCCGTCAACATGGCGGAGAATGACACCTGGTCCGGATTCCGCACGCTTTCCGATGCGGACGTGAAACTGCTCGCCCAGAAACTCGTGAGCGAGATCAAACTGCGCGGCCCCTTCCTCTCCCTCGGTGAGTTTGTGAATCGCCGGGTCTCCACCGAGCGTAATTTCAACCTTACCGGTGCCATCCAGAGCGCCATCGACCAGAGCAAACTCAATAGCGGTGCCACCTACTCCTCCTTCAACACCTCGGTCTACCCGAATCCGGAAAATCTCCTGAACGCCAACACCGGCACCAACACCCCCGGCTGGCTCTCGCAGGCCGATGTGCTCCACGGACTGGCCCCTTGCATGACCGTCCGCTCGGACACCTTCATCGTCCGCTCGCTCGGCGAGGCGAAGTCGCCCGATGGCCGCGTGCTCGCCACCGTCCGGCTGGAGGCCGTCGTCCAGCGCGTGCCCGATTGGGTGGAGTCCACCGATGACGCCGCCACTCCGGTCGCCGACCTGAAATCCACCGCCAACCGCAACTTCGGACGCCGCTTTGCCGTCGTCTCGCTCCGTGAAATCATGCTCGATCCCGATGGCGATCCGATCTAAGCCCTCCCTGCAACCTTCCCGCAGCTTCTCCATGTCCGTTTTCCGCATCTCCCTGGCCGCTCTGGCCCTATCCGCCGCCGTTTCCACCGCCGCCGCCCCGCCACGCGCCCTCGCGTGGGATGAAACCGTCGCCGAGCGGAAAATCGCCCTCATTTCCGGAGAATCGAGCGTGGAGATCACCGACATGCACCCTTCCAAGCGCACCGGGCCGCTGCGGGTGAAGGGCGGCGGGCCATACTTCATCCGCGCCATCGACAAGGGTGTCGGCGCGGACGGCAAGCCGGTACAGCGCCAGGTTGCGATCCCGGAAGGGATCGTCCGGCCGCTCATCCTGCTGCTTCCGGATGACAAACACGCCACCGGCCTGCGCACCCTCGTCGTCGATGACAATCCCGCCGGTTTCACCTGGGGAACCTACCGTTTCCTCAACGCCACGCCCAAGGAACTCGTCGTCCAGCTTGAGCAAAAGGCCGTGCGCGTTCCCGCCGGTTGGAAAACCGTGGACCTCAATCTCGGCGGAGACACCCGTGGTGTGGGAGCCCGTGTGGCCTTGTCCGAACAGATCGAGAAAACCCTCTACAGCGCGGTTTGGGAATACAACAAGGACGTTCGCACCCTCTGCTTCCTCGTGCCCGGCACCGACGAGCGCCTCAGCCCCGTGGCCTTCAAATCCATCCCTGAGGACAAGCTGATGCTTCAGATTGAGGCTCAGGATGAGAGGAACCGGTGAGCGGCTCTCCATGACCAGGTCGCCGCGCCACATGCTTCCACTCGTCCCGATGGGCGTGGCGCTGGCGCTCTTCGTCGCGTTTCATTTCCTGCGGGTTGCGAAAAACGACGGTGAAACCGGATGGATGATTTGGGTGGCGATAGTTGAAATGCTCCGGAGACCCGAATGGATCGATCCGCTGGACGGCATCGGGATCGCGTCCTTTTTCATGTTCAGCCTGCTCATCGTTTCCTCGCCGTTTCTGATCGGCGTGTGGCGGAAATCGAAACCGGCCTGGCGGCTTGCCACCGTCTTCAGCGGCCTCGGCGCGGCGGGCTTCTGGATTACGGTTCTGGGCCAGGGCGGCACGGAGGATCTGGTGGCCGGCGGCTGGTGCCTGATGCTGGCTCCGGTGCTCAATTTCATGGGGCTCCTGCTTGTTTCCCGGGAAAACCGGCCGGATTCACCACCGGAATCGGCCTGAATCCCGGATTTTTCCGGCTTTGGCCTTGCCTCCCCGGCTCCGGGGGCTAGTCTCGCGCCCCGTTTTTCTTTCTTCCTCAGGCGGTTGGAGCCCCGGTGCCTGAGGAAAACCTTTCCGGGGCAATGTCGGAAGGAGAACGAAACCACTAACCTAACCCCTAACCAAAACAACACCATGAGCGCCACGCTCGCCGCACCCACCAACACCGAACTCAGCGACCTGATCGACTCGAAGTTCCGCGAATTCCGCGAAGGCTCGATCGTCAAGGGCACCATCCTCGAAATCCGCCCGCAGGTCGTCCTCGTCGATATCGGCTACAAATCCGAAGGAGCCATCCCGTCCAACGAATTCGAGGACGAGGAAATCGAAATCGGCGATGAAATCGAAGTGCTTCTCGAAAAACTCGAAAACGAAGAGGGCATGGTCGTCCTCTCGAAGGAAAAAGCCGCCCACAAGCAGAACTGGGAGAAGATCGTCAAGGTGTTCCAGGACGGCGGCCTCGTCCGCGGCAAGGTCAAGTCCGTCGTCAAGGGCGGCCTCACCGTCAACGTCGGCGTCGAAGCCTTCCTTCCCGGCTCGCAGGTGGACATCATCCCGCCGAAGGATCTCAACGAATACGTCGGCAACGTGTACGAGTTCAAGATCGTCAAGGTCAACGACGAGCGGAAGAACATCGTTCTCTCCCGCCGCGAAGTCATCGAGGCCGAGCGTTCCGAGCTCCGCCAGCAGTTCCTGCAAACCGTCAAGGTGGGCGACAAGGTCACCGG
>CAZKQK010000119.1:0-16649 GCA_964554865.1 uncultured Luteolibacter sp.
CGATCTCGTGGCTGGAGAAGTGCCGCAGGCTTTGGAAGAACTGCGAGCGCCAGCTCGCCTCATCGCTCGCCATGATCCGCCTGGCTTTCATCCCGCTGCTCCTCAGGAGACTTTAGACGGGCTCTGAGAACCGCCCGCGATCACGTAATGGCGATACGGCCGGTTTCTGGCATGCTCGCTTGCGTAAGGGATAGCACAACAGCCCCCCAAAGGGCCCACGGGCACCGGTACAAGGGAACCGGTGCCCGTGGTTTGTACGCCCCCGGCGCGATGAGGAATGCGCTCGGCAGGGATTTCACGAAAAGACCGGGGTCCGGCGCGTCGCCACGAACCCACGGGGCTTATCCGGTTTTCCCGCGATCGAGACGATCCAGCGCCCACAAGGCATGCTCCGCCACCAGCGGGTCCGCATCTTGCGCCGCTTTGCGCAAGGCCGGCATGTCTTCCCCGTTCCCGGTGTTGCCGAGAGCGACGCAAACGTTTCTGAGAAAACGCCCGCGCTTGATCCGCTTGATCGGCGACTTGGCGAAAAGCGCCCGGAACGCCCCGTCATCCAGTTCCAGAAAATCACGGAGCCGCATCGAAAACGCCTCCTCCCGCGCATGGAATGCCGCCTCGCGTGAAACGATGGCGAAGCGGTTCCAGGGACACACCTCCAGACATTCGTCACAGCCATAAATGCGATCACCGATGGCTTCGCGGAACTCTTCGGGTATCGCTCCCTTGTGCTCGATCGTCAGATAGGAAATGCAGCGCCGCGCGTCCAGGCGGCGCGGCGCGGTGATGGCCCGCGTCGGACACGCCTCCATGCAGCGAGCGCACTTCCCGCAATGATCGCCGAAGGGCTCGTCCGGCGGCAGATCGAGCGTCGTCAATACCTCCGCCAGGAAAAACCAGGCGCCCAGCCGCCGGTGGATCTGCACGGTGGACTTTCCGTTCCATCCGAGGCCCGCATCGCTCGCGAAGTCGCGCTCCAGCACCGGCCCGGTGTCCACATACGGTTTGTGTTGGCCGCCAAGTGTCGCCAGCTTGTCCGCAAACTCCCGCAGCCGTTTCTCGATCAAGTCATGATAATCATTGTTCCATGCGTAGCGCGCGATCCGGTATCCGCCGGGATCGCTTTCACGAAACGGTGAGTCGCCCGGATGATAGTTCATCGCCAGGCATATCACCGCACGGCAACCCGGCAGCACCATCCGTGGATCGGCACGGCGTTCCGGCGCGCGCTCCATCCATGCCATCTCCGCCTGCCTGCCATCCGCCAGCCATTCGTGAAACTCCCGCGCGTGCGCGGCCTCACGCGCCCGGGCGATCCGGCAATCGTCAAAGCCGAGGCCCCGCGCCCACTCGCGGATCATGGCGGCTGCTCCGGTCATTCGCGGTTGGTGAAATAATATCTCGCACACTCCAGGATGCCGGTCGCCACCTCGTCACTGCTCAGCCCGGAGGTATCCAGCGCCAGATGCGCCGTTTCCCGATAGAGCGGCCTTCGCTCCTCCAGCAGCGCGTGTACCCGTTCGGCCGGATCCTCCGTTTGCAAGAGCGGACGGCCGCGGTTCTTGGATGTCCGGTCCAGGATCACCGCCGCAGGAGCCTGCAGCCAGACGACGTATCCCAGCCCCCGCAGCAAGCCGCGGTTTTCCTTATGGCCGATCACTCCGCCCCCCGTGGAAATGATCCTCCGCGGGGCGGACGGATCAGCCAGTTCCCGCAGCAGCCCGGTTTCCATGTCGCGAAAGGCCGTTTCCCCGTCATCCTCGAAGATCCGCGTGATCGGCTTGCCCGCGCGTTGCTCGATCACCGCATCCATATCCACCAGCGGATAGCCCAGCCGCTGCTGGAGTTCCCGCCCCACCGTCGATTTCCCGCATCCCATGAAGCCGATCAGAACAATGTTCTCCGGCGGGGTGGTCGATTCGTTCATGGCCGCACCCTAGCCCGCGCCCTCGTCCGAAGGAACAGGAAAATCGGGGTGGCATCCCGCCGCCCGGTTTGGCAAAACCACGGCGTGTCAGAGACCCGAATCGTTCAAGCCGCCGATGACGACATGCAGGACGCCCTGCGCGAAGCCTGCGCGTTGCTTCGCGCCGGTGAAACCGTCGCCCTGCCCACCGAGACCGTTTACGGCCTTGCCGCCGATGCTTTCAACCCCGACGCCGTCGCCCGCATCTTCGCCGTCAAGGAACGTCCCACCTTCGATCCGCTCATCGTCCACATCGCCTCCCGAGGGGATCTGAAACGCGTCGCCATCGTGCCCGAAGAGATCGCGGATACGGTCAGCAGCCTGCTCTCCGCCTTCTGGCCCGGACCGCTCACGCTGATCCTGCCGAAGCACCCGGACGTTCCGGATCTGGTGACCAGCGGCCTGCCCACCGTCGCCGTCCGCCAGAGCGCCCATCCCGTTTTCCGCGCCATCAACAAGGAACTCGGAAACCCCATCGCCGCCCCCAGTGCCAACCGCTTCGGCCGCATTTCTCCCACCGCCGCCAGCGCCGTCATCAAGGAACTCGGCGGCCGCATCCCGCTCGTGATCGATGCCGGCGCCTGCGGCGAGGGCGTCGAGAGCACCATCATCGCCATCGAGCCCCGCGAGGGGAAAAAACCGGTCTTCCGCCTCCATCGCGCGGGTCCGGTCACCAAGGAAATGCTCCAGGCTCACGGCAAGGTTGAAAAAGTCCGCGAAAGGGCGGGGGAGCTTCCCCACGCTCCCGGCCAACTGCCCAGTCACTACGCGCCGCTCACTCCTCTCACACTGCTTGCCGACCCCGCCTCATTCACTCCCGTGTCCGGCCGCCGTTACGGACTCCTCAGCTACCGTGGCGATGACAACGGCCCTTACGTCAACCTGCACGATTGGGAGGCCGTCGAGTCCCTCAGCCCGGGCAGCGGCAAGCTTGCCGAGGCCGCCATCCGCCTATTCCATGTCATGCGCGTCCTCGATGAGGCGGGTCTCGATGAAATCATCGCCGAACCCGTCAGCGAAACCGGCCTCGGAGTCGCCATCATGGACCGTCTCCGCCGCGCCTCCGCCCGTCCCGAATAAAATCCGTTAGGTCATATCTTCCCGAGCCCATGAAAACCCCGACCTGTGCCCTCGCCCCCGGTCCTCCGCGCCCGGACACCCGATTGGGAAAACCCGGCGGTTTTCCGCATCGACAAGGGGGCCCCGCGCGCCACTTCCATGCCATTCCCCACCAAGGAGGACGCCCTGGCCAAGGCCCGGCTGGAATCCCCGTGCCGTCGAACCGGCAGATGCACGGCTACGGCATCCCGCCGGCATGCCTGTTGCCTGGGATGAGATCGAGTTGCCGTGGGAAAAACGGACGCCGCCCGCTCCGGCTCCATCGCGGGCCGCGGCGGATCTAACGGAATCGCCCGGGGCCTTCACTGTTTCCACCGGAGACCTCAAGGTGGTCATCGACCGCAAGCCCGGCGCGCCCACCTCCATCACCGCCTCAAGGCATGGCAATACGCCGGTTCCCGCGCCCGCGCCAAGTCCGTGACCGCCGCCAGCCCCTCCATCCGCAACCTTCCGGGCCAGCCCCCCTTCCTCCGGCCAACAACTGATCCGGGCGGAGAAACGGCGGGGAATTCACCACCCGAGTTGCCTGAGGGAAGACTTGAGTTCCTCCGGCCATTCGAGGGTCTCGATGGTTTCGGGGTTTTCCCAGGCGGGGTCCATGCGGATGAGTTCCCGATAGAAAACGGCGGCGTCCTCGTCGGCTCCGGTCTGGACGGCGGCGATGGCCATGAGCGCGGTGGCGTTTTCGATTTTTTCCTGCGCATAGCCGATCTGGCGGCCGGTGAGGAGGAAACGGTAGGCGCGCTCGGCATTGCCGGTGAGAAGGGCCACCCAACCGGCGCGCAGGGCGAAGTTCGCGTCGTTCGGAAAGCGGTGGATGCCGGTGGTGAGAACGGCCATGGCCTGGCGCGGGTCGGCGTTTTCAAACGAGGTGTAGGCGGCCTCCGCGTAGTCGCCGGGCTCGTGGGTCTCGACCGGGTGCTTGGTGATCAGGTCGATCCAGCGGTCGCGGGCGTGGACGTAGTCGCCGAGAGCGGTGAGGGCCATGGCCTCGGCGCGCAGGCAGATGGCGGGGGGCTGGCCGAGATTGCGGGCGAGGGAGGCGAGCTGGAAGGTTTTCTCGGTCTCCTCGGGGTGGGCGGAGAAGGCGAGGGCGGTCTTGAGGCAGGCGGCGGCAAAGCGCGGTTTCCCGACGGCGGTGATGGTGGCGGGATCGACGAGGTGATCGAAGAGCGCCTGGCGTTGCTCCGGGGTGGAATCCGGCGGGACCACGAGTTTCGCGAGTTCCTCGCCGACGCAGAGGCGCAGGTTTTCAAGCGCGGGTCCGAAGTCCGCAGCCTCCCAGCCGTCCCAATCCTCGCGGCTGCGGATCTGGGCGAAGTCGGGAAACGAATCGGGCCAGCCGGCGATGGCGTCGGCCTTGCGGTCCTGGAGCCATGCGATGCGGGAAACGGCGATGCGGCGGACGAGTTCGGGCAGGTCCGCAGCTCCGGCGAGGCAGGCATCGATCCACTCGGGGCGGGTGGAAGCGAGGGCGAGTTCCAGGCATTTCGCGGCACCGGGTCCCTTGGAACCGGCTTGGGTGATGGCGGCGGTGACCGCCTCGTCATCGGCATTGGCGAAAGCTTCGGCGATGGGGCCGAAGTCCGGGCGGAAAGCGGCGCGCGCCAGCCTTTCGGTGAGGTTTTCCAAGGCGTTTTCCGGCATGGCGGCGGGGCGTAGGGCCTTGGCGGCATCGATCCACGGTTGGGGATCGGTTTGTGGAAACATGGCGGCCAGCGCGGCGGAATCGAGCGAGCGGATGGCCTCGACCCGCTCCTTGAGGCCTACGGGCGTGGGGGCGGCGGCGTCCGGGGCGAAGCGCAGGCCGGTGAGGAAAGTGGTCAGGGATTCGAGCGCGGCGACGGTTTCGCAGGAAGCGAGCGGTTCGGAATCGGTGTCCCGGCGGGCGGGTGGCGGCAGAATCCGGAGGAAGGTGAGCGTGCCGCCGGAGTCGGCGGCGATGAGGTGATCGGGGGATTTGGCGAGGGCGGCGGGCTCGCCGGCGCAGGGGATTTCCGCGACGCGGGCACCGGGGAAAACCAGGGACTTTCCAGAGGGAGTGATGGTTTCCGCGGCATCGCGCATGAGGCCGGACCAGACGGAGGGCCCGCGGTCCCATGGGTGGAGTTCCAGCAAACGGAAGAGCGGCGGAGGCATGGTGTCGCCGCCGGTGAAGTCGATCATGACCGGCTGCGCCCGCTCGTGGGGGCTGGTTTCCAGCAGGGCCAGCGCGGAGTCGTGATCCGGCGAAAACGCGGCGTGGCGCAGCACCAGCGCGGGCTCCTGCGGAGTGGTGGTGATGGCTTGGACGGGCGAAACCGGCATGCTCACGCGGTCGCCGTTTTCCAAGAGGACGGTGAGTGCGGTTCGGTCGAGGCGGGCGGCGATGCCCGATGGTTTGCCGGGCGGGATGGGATCCGAGCTGCGGAGGATGGAGCCGGTCTTGGCCTCGCGGATATGCCAGATCACGCCATTCCCGGCAGCGACGGGATGGGCGAGGAGCAGGCCATCGGGCGAAAAGGCGACCACGCCGCGCGGGGAGTTTTTTTCCGGCAGCGGGCCGAGGTCGCGGATGGGCTTGAGGGTGGCCGCGTCGCAAAGCAGTGCGGTGCCTGCGCGCTCGATGACGGCCAGGTGTCCTGCGGCGTCCGTCGTGATCGAACGCACGGGCAACTCGGCGAGGGGAAACATGGTGCTTTCGATGCGCCAGGCATCGAGATTCCAGCGCACGACGGTATCGGATTTCCCGCCGAGGGAAACCCAGAGCGAGCCAGGCGGCGAGAAATGCAGCGGCCCGGCGGGCAGGCTGAGGGAGATGGACGTTTCCGGGATCAGCCAGGTGCGGGTTTCCAGCAGATCAAGCGCGGTCTCGCGGGCGGCGGGAAGCGAAGGATCCGCCCTGAGCGCGGCGCACAGCCAGGCCAGCGCCTCGGCGGGATGATGGGCGTCGAGCCGGGCGATGGCGACTTCGAGCCGGGCGCGGGCGAGGCCGGATTCCGCAGGGGCGGCCGTGTCTTTCCCGGCGGCGGGGATTTGCGGCGCGGGCGGGGGTTTGCATTGGCTCAACAGCGCCAGCGCGCAGGCCGCGCACGGACCGGCGAGTTTCCGAATGCCGCTGGCGGATCTTCCCATCGTCTCCGGAGTGAACGCCGCGGCCGGACCGGTGTGTCTGTGGGGCGCGCGGCGCATGGCGGATCAATACCCGCTTTTCTGGAGCAGGGAGCGGAGCTGCACCTGGAACTCCATGACGTCCTCCTGGCTGGGGCGGTATCCCGGCGTGTCCGGATCGAGGCCCGGGCGTCCGGACTGATCGAGCATCCAGATTGCGGTCTCTCCGTCGCTGAAGGTGACCTTGCCGCTCACCAAGGAGCCGGGCAGGGTCAGGCTGTCCATGGTGACCTCGACGGTGCCGGTGGGGACGGGCGCCGGTTTCGATTCCTCCTTCGGGGTTTCCTTGGGAGCCTCGATGAGTTCGATACCGAGATCGAGAACCAGGAAACGGGTGTCCATGTAAGTGATGGCGATGCCGAAGTCATCCTTCAGGAGTTTCTGGATATCCGACATGGAGCCCCCCTCGGCGGCGCGTTTTCTGATGGCGTCGATCTGATCCGGAGTGAGCTTGCTGGCGCTGAACATGGTTTCTTTTGGAACCGGTGGCGCGGCTTGCCAAGCGGATTCCTCGGCGGGATGTGCCGGGGATGGGGAAACGCGGACCTGCCGCGCGCCTATCTGCGGTGCAGGTTGGTCACCAGCGTCACGGTGTCCTTGGTGGAGGGCGAGTTTTCGGAAAAGATTGTGAGCGCCCGGGTGATCTTGCTGCCTTTTTTCGCGGCCTGCCTGATGGCGACCTTGACGATGAGCGTTTGGCTCTTTCCCGGTGCGATGTTGCCTGTGGAATACTTGCCGGAATTCACGGCGGAGGTGATGTTTTTCCCGGCTTTCCGGTAAGTGACCGAGTATCCGGCCGGAGCGTTTCCGGAGGTTTTCAGGGTGAAGCGGTCGATGGTGTCGCCATCGTTCTGGAAGCGCACGGCGTAGGTAAGCGTCTTGCCCCGGAAGGTCTTGCCGAAGACCTTCTGGGCGGGGTTGGCCCTTTTGTAGATGTCATTTCCCGTGAACGCTCCCCGGGTGCCGATCCGCACCATCGCGTCGGGGCGATAGACCGGCAATGGCGGGGGAGCCCCGGTAATGCCGGTGCGAGCGGTTTCCCCGGAAAACGCGGGTGTGCCTGAGGCGAGAATCAGTAGTCCGGCGAAGCTGGCCGTGCGGTGGGTCAATCCTTTCATGCCCATGCGATGCCCCAAAAACCAGCGGTTTTCAAATCAAATCGGCACGGCGGGATCAATGCGACTTCAGTTCGCCGATGAGTTTTTCGGTTTCCCCGGCCTTTGCGGGGTTTCCCGCCGCACGATACGCGCGTGCCAGTCCGTCGAGGGCGGAGATGTCATTGGGGAAGGCCCGCAGCGCGCGCTCATAGGACTCGATGGCTTCGGCGGGCTTGCCGGTGGCGAGCCGGTATTCCCCGAGGCGGGCCGCCATCGGCGTGAGCAGCATCGGCGGCAGCAGGAGCGGCGAGGGGTGCTGGCGGTCGGCGGCGGAACTGAACCAGTTGAAGGCCGCGCCCCGCAGGTCCTCGGGACCGGCCAGCGCGATCCGGCCGCGAAGATCGCTGGCCAGAACCTCAAGCGCACGGAACGAGCGCAGCCAGGCGGAGCGTTCGCCGCCATTGGCCGCGGCACCCTGCACCTTTGCCATGTTCTCGCCGTGCATGGTGAGAACCTCGGCGACCTGTCTGGCCTCATCGACGTTTCCCGCATCGAGGAGGCGCTGGGTTTCGAGGGCGAAGCGCAGTCCGTCGATCCACCAGTAGGCAAGCGAGTGGTCGTGAAGCGGCTTGATCTCGTCCGGCTTGGGCAGCGAGTTGGCGGCCTCCTGCGCGTTGCCCTTGAAACCCCGGTGCAGCAGGATGCGGGCGGGCAGGGTCTTCGCGTCCCACAGCAGAAACCTCGCGCCGGGCGAGGACGGCCGCCCCTCGGGCAGCGGAGTGCCGGCGATCTGGCGGGCAGCCGCGTAGCCGGTCTCGAATTCTCCACGCGATATGAGCGCCACGATGCGGTAGGTTTCCGCGCGGATCCACTCCGGGCAGTCGGCGAGGCCGGCCTTGTTCTCGCGCATCCATTTCTGATAGAAGGACGCCGCCTTGCCGAAGGCGGATGCCGCCTCGCCGTGGTTGCCGCAGCGCCACTCGCAGTGGCCTAACAGATGGAAATAGGGCGCGTAGTCCGGAGCCATGCGGCAGAGGCGGCGGGCAAGCTCGACGGACTTCGAAAGATCCGGAGCCTCCGCGCGGACGGTCAGCAGCGCGTTGAGCGGCAGAGTCGAGTCCGGGTGTTTTTCCATCAGCGCCAGCAGGCGTTTTTCCGACGCCTCCTGATCGGCGGTCGCATCTCCGGCCGCATCGTATCCGCCGCGATTGAACAGCGCGACGAAGATTCCCGCCTGCATTTCGTTGGGGAAACGGTCGGCCACCCGGCGGAAAGCGACGGCCGCTCCGGTGGGGCCTTCCTCGAAGTATTTGACCAGACCGTAGGCGTATCCGCGCTCGAGTTCGGTGCCTTTGTCGCGGTCGATCAGATCCAGCAGGCGGTCGGTCGCCGCATTGCGCGCGGGGCCGGTCTCCGGAGTCGGATTGAGCAGGGCCATCACCATGCCCCAGTGGGCAAGGAGACACTCGGGATCGGTCCGCATGGCGACGGCAAAGTGCCGGCTTGCCTCGAACTCCCAGCCACCGTGCAGGTGGTTGAGCCCTTGGATGACATGCTGCTGCGCCAGCTCGCTGGTGGAACTCACCGCCATCCGGATCCCTCCGGGAAACGGGTGCGGGGCCGGCGCGGGAAGCGCTTTGACCGCATCGGGAATCGCCGTTTCGACGTCCGGAAGTTTCCCGGTGTCACCGGTTTCCTCGCCGCGCAGCCCGACCACGGAGAACGCCACCGTCAGGGTCCATGCAATGATCGATGATCGCATGCGCGGACCATGGCCGATGTTTTCCCGGCGCACCAAGCAAAATGACGCTGGCGCGGCGGCCTGGGGCCGGAATAGTCTCGCGCACATGAAACTCGGCGTCATTGGCTGCGGAAAGATGGGCACGGCACTCGTTGGCGGCGCGATCCGCGCGGGCGTGGTGGGTGCGAACGACGTGACCGGCGTGGATACCCACCCGGCGGCGCTCGGGCATTTCACCAGCACCACCGGAGCATCCGCAGGCGATGATGTTTCCGCCCTGGCCGCGTGCGATGTGGTGCTCCTCTGCACCAAGCCCCAACACGCCGCGGAAGCCCTGCGCCCGCTTGGAGCGATCCATCGCGGGGACTCCCTGCTGGTGATTTCCATCGCCGCCGGCATCACGTTGGCCGCCCTCGAGAGTGCGGCCACTCCGGCCATGCGGCTGATTCGTTCGATGCCGAACACTCCGGCCCTCGTTGGCAAGGGCGCGGCGGCTTTTTGTCTGGGCGCCCGTGCCACCCGCCCGGATGCGGAAGCGGCCATGCGCCTGCTGGGCTCGGTGGGACTCGCGGTGGAAACCCCTGAGCCGCTGATGGATGCCGTCACCGGCCTTTCGGGCAGCGGTCCGGCCTATGCCTACCTGATGATCGAGGCCCTGGCCGATGGCGGGGTGCGCTGCGGGCTTTCTCGCGCCGACGCGCTGCGGCTCGCCGCCCAGACGCTGTTGGGGGCCGCCGCCATGGTGCTGGAAACCGGTGAGCACCCCGGCGCGCTCAAGGACATGGTGACATCTCCCGGCGGCACCACCATCGCCGGCTTGGCCGAACTTGAAGCCCGCGGTCTCCGCTCCGCACTCATCGAGGCGGTCACCGCCGCCACCCGCCGCGCGCGGGAGCTCGGTTCCTGAATCCGCTCCTTCGCCGATTTTTGCGCTTTCCCGTCCGATCCGGCATCCTATGTTCCATCCCATGCTTCCAAGGCTATTCGCTGTCTCCGCTCCGGCCATCGGGGCATTTCTGTTTGTTTCCTGCGGTGCTGGCGACGACGGCCCGATGCTTGCCGGCAATACCCAGGCGGCATCCGCGCAGGGCGAGGCTCTCTATCGGAAAGCGAAAAGCGCCGATGACGCGGGAAAAACCAAGCGGGCAATCAGGCTCTACGACCAGACCGCCACCCGCTATCCCTTCGCTCCTTCCGCCGAGCAAGCGCGTCTTCGTCAGGCCCGCCTGCTCGAACAACGCGGCGACACCGAGGATTCGTTCGAGGCATATGACAAGTTTCTCGCACGCTATCCCGGCAGCAACCAATACATGAGCGCTCTCAACCGCCAGGCCGCCATGGCCCAGGGCGCGGCGGAGGGCGACGTCAAATCAAGCTTCCTCGGACTCAAGACCAGAATGTCGCTCGATAAGACCGTGGCGATGCTCGAAAAGGTCTCCAGCCACGCCCCGCGGTCCCGGACCTCGTCCAAGGCGCAGTTCACCATCGGCGAACTCTACCAGGCGAAACGAAACAAATCCAAGGAGGCCATCGCCGCCTTCCGCAAACTGGTGGCCGAGCAGCCCGACAGCCCGGAAGCTCCCGAGGCGCTTTTCCGGGTGGGTGTCATCTTCATGGAGGAAGCCGAGCGCGGAAACCATAACCAGGCCAATCTCGATCTGGCCCGGGAGGCCTTCAACGACTATCTCCTCCAGTATCCCGGACATTCCAAAAACGCCGAGGCTCGCCGGCTGTTAGGCGTGCTCGGCGGGCGTGACATCGAGCGCTCGTTCGGCATCGCCGAGTTCTACCTCAAGTCCGGCCGCGCCGAGTCCGCCAAGGTTTACTACCGCGACATCGTGAAACGCACCGGCTCGGGCGAGATCCACGGGAAAGCCAAGGCACGCCTCAAGGAACTCGGCGAATGAAGCCCATGCGCATGAAAATCACGGCACTGGTCCTTCTGGGATTCTCCGTCGTTTCCTGTGCCGGATACCGGCTCGGCGGTTCCAAGCCGAAATCGCTCGCAAAGGTGAACTCCATCGCCGTGCCGATGTTCGCCAACTCCACCCTGCACCCGCGCGCCGAAGCGCTCGCCACCTCGGCCGTCACCAATGCCATCGTGCTCGACGGCACCTATCGCCTTGCCAATCGCGATGCCGCCGACTCGGTGCTCGAGGGCGAACTCCATCGGATCGATTACTCGACGATCCGCGGCACGAGGCTCGACACGCTGCTTCCCCAGGAGCTTGCCAACACCGTCACCATCAGGTGGGTCCTGCGCGACGCGCGCGACCCCACCAAGGTGCTCGCCTCCGGAACCTCAAGCGGCAGCAGCCAGTTGTTTGTCGATTCCAACCTCCAGACCGCCCGCAACAACGCCCTTCCCGAGGCGCTCGAACGCGCCGGCGAGGCGCTCGTTTCCCGCATCGCCAACGGCTATTGAGCCCCGGCCGAGATCCGCGGGTTTGTCCTACGGGCGGAAATCCAGTCTCAGGTGACCGCGCACCTGCGCGATCCATCCGGGAAACACGGCCGCCTCTTCGGCGAAGCTTTCCCAGCGGGAGACGGCGTCGCGCACCTGGCGGATGATCGAGCGGATTTTCGGAGGACGGAGGTCCGCCCGGGTTCCCGCCTCTAACAGGTCGGTGGTTTCGAAACCTTCGCGTTTGCCGTTGAGCGTCATCTGGTGGCGGCTGGTCCAGGAGCCGGAGGGGTTGTAGGCATGGATCAGGTCAAAGGCCGGCGCGAGCCGCCAGGCTCCGCGCCGGTCCATGATGAAGGCGATGTTCTTGGTGTGATCGTCCTGGTTTCTCGACATGACGTTGAAGGCGGCGCGGCGGAACATCTCCGCGAGATCGGCCTGCGGCAGCCCGAGCTTGCGGGCGATCTGGAAAGCCTGCTCGTAGGAATGGGCTCCGGCCCGGTTGAAATCGAAGTGCGCCATGCCGCAGAGGCTCTGGATGTGGAACTTGCCGCCGGTGTCATCGCGGTCGAAGCGGCGTGTCATGAAGTGCGCGCGGCCGTTTTCCTCCAACAGCCTGCAATCGCTCATGGTGATGCCCGCGGCGCGGGCCATGAGGTGATAGGCGTATTCGATGCGGCCGTAGCCGAGCGGATCGTTGAGTTCCTTGTCGCGGTTGGCGGAAACGCCGTCGAACTTGAGCAGCCAGGGCTCGAAGCCCGGTTCCGGGGCGAGTTGGCCGGATTTCACCTCGCCGGTCCGCGGGTTCCAGCAGATCACCGCTTTCGCCCGCGCGCCGCCCGCCGAGGTGCCCACCCGCAGGATGGTGGCCAGCGCTTCCGGCGATTGGTGGAGGTTCACATGCAGGCCGGTGCGGGAAGCGAGCGCCCCGCTGGCGAGCTTCACCAATTCGTCGAGGTGCAGCGTCTCGGAGCGTCCGGCTGTCAGGAGCGCGGGCCTGAACTCCAGCGCGCCCATCGCCCGGGTGCCGAGATAACAAAGGCGCTCCACCGGATCGAAGGACTCCGGCGGGCGTCCCTGCCGGACCAGCCATTGGTTGATGAGCAGGTTTCCGAACTTGTCCGGCAGCGAATCGGCCAGCAAACCGGGCAGGCCCTTGAAGGTCTCGCGTGGCAGTTCGGGAAACGAAAAACGCCCCGCCCGCAAGGGCAGGGTGATGGGCGAAACCTCAATGCCGCTCCGCAAAAACGCCGGATCGTATTCGAAGATGCCGATCTCCCGCGAGGCGTCCCAAGCCACCGCGCCGATAAGCGTTTCGTAGAGATGGATTTCCGCGAGGGTCATGGGGAAGACGGAAGACGAGGGCGCTCAGCGTTCGTCGCCCCACTTCCATTCGGTGGTGGGTTTGGCTTTGCGGGGCTTCGAGGCGTATTTGCGCGGGGCCTCCTGGAGTTTCAGCAACATCAGCGGGCTGGGGCCGGGGTCCGGAAGCACCTGCTCAAGGTGGTGCAGCGCCTGTAGTGCCCGCAGCAGGGCGATCAGGGTGCCGAGTGTGCTGCCCTCGCCATTCTCGATGGCGGTGATGGTGCGCCGGGCCAGTCCGCTGCGCTCCGCCACTTCCGCCTGGCTGAGATTCAGTTCCAAACGCCGTCCTTTCAGGCGATGGCCGAGTTCTTTCTCGATCTGGAGGTTGGTGAGTTGGTGGAGCATGAGAGGAAAGCCGCGCAAATTATTCTTCGCGGGGTTAATATGCGCAGGATTCCGCCCATAGTCAAGCCGTATTTTCATTTGGTGAGCATAAAATAGCGCAATAAGTGCTTAAATGAATTAAATTGAGCGATATTTCGCTCACTTATTCAAGTATTGCTGACGTGAAGATGGCATCCGAAATCCAACTTCCCATTCGAATTTCACTGGAAATTTCGGGATGTGGGGACAGGTTGTCCCCACCACGGGCTGGGACGGGTCGTTCCGGCCGCGCTTTGCCGTTCAGCGGAAAAAACCGACTCCTGCCTGGAAGATCGGCTGGTGTTTCTCGCCGGGGATGTTTTTGGCGACGAGGTTGCCGGAGCGTTCGGTGTGGCCCATTTTGCCGAGGACGCGTCCGCAGGGGGAGGTGATGCCCTCGATTGCCGCGAGCGAGCCGTTGGGGTTGAAGGCGATGTCCATGGAGGGCGCGCCGGTTTCGTCCACGTATTGGGTGGCGATCTGGCCGCTGGCGGCGAGTTGGGCGATGATTTCGTCGCTGGCGTGGAAGCGGCCTTCGCCGTGGGAGAGGGGAATGGTGTGGATGTCGCCGACCTTGTTGTTAGAGAACCAGGGGGAGAGCGTGCTGGTCACCCGGGTGCGGGCGTAGCGGGAGATGTGGCGGGCGATTTCGTTGTGGACCAGCGTCGGCCGCGCCGACGGATCGTGGATGGAAGAAGCGGATGAAGTCGCCCCTTGGTTATCACATCCGCCATCCATGATCCTCGATCCACGATCCACGATCTGCCCGTAGGGCACGAGACCGGTTTTGATGAGGGCCTGGAAGCCGTTGCAGATGCCGAGGATGAGGCCGCCGCGGTTTTTGAGCAGGTCCATGATGGCATCGGCCACGCGCGGGCTGCGGATGATGGTGGCGATGAATTTGGCGGAGCCGTCCGGTTCGTCCCCGGCGCTGAAACCGCCGGGGAACATGAGGATCTGCGAGCGGCGGATCTTTTCGGCGAAGGTTGTTAGGGATTGCTCGATGTGGCGCGCGGTGAGATTGCGGAAGACGAGGATTTCGGCATCGGCCCCGGCTTCGCGGAAGGCTTTGGCGGAGTCGTATTCGCTGTTGGTGCCGGGGAAGGCGGGGATCAGAACCTTCGGTTTTGAGATCGTGGATGGTGGATGGTGGATGGTGGATGAAGAGAAGAGGGGGACATCCACGATCTTCGATCCACGATCCACGGTTTCTTCCGGCTTGGTCGGATAGACGGGTTCGAGGGTGGATTCCCAGGCGGACCGGAGGTCTGTCAGGGAATGGGTTTCGTTGTTGAGGGTGAGGGTGGGATCGGCGGTGGTTTGGCCGATTTCCTGTAGGGATGGGAGGGCTTGGCGGATGCAATCCGCCGCCACGGGATCGTGTTCGAGGAGGAAGGTGAAGTAACGCTCCGGGAAGAGGTCGGGCGGACTGAAGTCCGCGCTCCATTGGAAACCGATGTGGTTGCCAAAACAGCACTTGGCGAGGGCGGCGGCGAGGCCGGGGGCTCCGATGTGGTGGAGGGAGAGGAGTTTTCCCTCCGTGTTGAGTTGATGAAGGGCGGCGGCGATTTGTTTCAGGGTGTCAAAATCCGGGAGGTTGTCGGCATCTCGCGGGATGGAGACGAGGGAGATGCCGGATCCGGGTTTCTTGAACTCGGGAGAAAGCGCGAGGCTGGCTTTGCCCGGAGCGAGAGCGAAGGAAACAAGGGTCGGCGGGACGTCGAGTTCGTTGAAGGAACCGGACATCGAGTCCTTGCCGCCGATGGCGGCGAGGCGCAGCGCGTGTTGGGCGTGGAAGGCTCCCAACAGCGCGGCGAAGGGCAGGCCCCAGCGTTTGGGATCGGTGCCGGGTTTTGGGAAATATTCCTGAAGGGTCAGGCGGATGTCGGAGAGGAGTGCGCCGGAAGCGACGGCCTTGCAGACGGATTCGGCGACGGCATAGACGGCGCCGTGGAAGGGGGATTGCTCGGAGAGGTGGGGATCGAAACCCCAGGCCATGTGGGTGCAGACGTCGGTATCGCCCTCTAACAGCGGGAGCTTGGCCACCATCGCGTCCGGCGGGGTGATTTGGTGTTTGCCACCGAAGGGCCAGAGGACGGTGCCCGCGCCGACGGAGCCGTCGAACATCTCGCCGAGGCCGCGTTGGGAGGATACGTTCAGGGAACGCAAGCGATCAGTGAGCAGTGAGCGGCGATCAGTGGAAGAGGGCTGCGAACACGATGCCAGAGGCAGGGGGACGGGAATGTCCGCAGGTCTGCGGTAGATGACGGGGTCGATGAAAACGAGCGTTTCGCCGTCCTCGGCTACCAAGACGTTTTCCTCATGGAGGTTTTCAATGAAGAGATCGAGTGCCGGCAGGTAGTAATCGTCGTTTCTGAACCGGAATGCGCCATAAATTCCTGCCATCTCATTTTCCACCTGCGTCCGGTTGGCTCCCAGCGGCTGCCCCGAAGAGTCCTTGAGGGTTTTTGCAGTCTGCTGGCTGACGACAAACGCAATCGCGAAATCATCCTCTGTCAGGCCCTCGATCGTATAGGCGCTTTCGGGGAAGAGCAGGCGGTGGAGGTGAAGCCGTTCGAGATATTGCAGCCAGTGGCCGTGATAGCTTCCGTTGTTGATCTTGCGGAATTGGCGTCCGTCCGGGGTCGGGAAGACCTTTTGTTCCGCCCCGCCAAGTTTCCCAGCTTGTTTCCATGGGGCGGCGAGGCTCGCATTATCAATGAAAAGACCGGTCAGGCCGCGGAGTTCTCGCTCCTCGATGGAACGTAGCGCCCGTTCGAAGTCGAGTCGGCCTTGCCGGTCTCCTGCCGACGGTTGGACAGTTTTTCGGCCTGCTCGATGCACTCTTCGTAGGACATCGGCGATTGTTTCGCCAGTGCTTCCAATGCTCTCCCGGAACGCCGGCGATGTGCTTCGTTCAAGTATGTCCGCGCGGTTTTCATGGTTTGAGGATACGCTGGGTGTCAAGCCGGGGAAGCAGGCGGCCTGAAGTCCGTGCTCCGTGACGTGGACCTTGGCGGTTTGTTGGACGCCGTTGGTGTCGAGGAAGGCGCGGCTGAGATCGACGATGGTTTTGCCGCGCCAGGTCATGATGAGGCGGCCGGAGTCGGTGACGTCGGCGACGTGGACGCATTCGAGGTTCTCCTTGTCGGCCTCGGCGATGAAGTAATCGATTTCCTTCGGATCGACGCAGACGGCCATGCGTTCCTGGGATTCGGAGATGGCGAGTTCGGTGCCGTCGAGTCCGTCGTATTTCCTGGGAACGGCGTCGAGGTTGATGACGAGGGAGGGGGCGATCTCACCGATGGCGACGGAGACGCCGCCCGCGCCGAAGTCGTTGCAGATTTTGATTTTGCGGGTGAGTTCCGGATTGCGGAATAGGCGCTGGATTTTGCGCTCGGTGGGGGCGTCGCCTTTCTGGACTTCGGCGGAGTTTTCGAGGGCGGT
>CAZKQK010000120.1:0-16549 GCA_964554865.1 uncultured Luteolibacter sp.
CCTGGAAACAGGGTGCCGGGCTTCTTTTTTGTACGTGTAACGGGCTTCACGGAGCCACCACCCGGAGGCGTGCGAAGCGGGCCGGAGAGGAGCTGAAGGTGGCCGTGTCCGGCACCTTCACGCGATCCCAGCGGGGATTGATGACGGTCACTGCGGGTGTGCCGCCGGTTTGCCAGGTGCTGAGGTCATCGGAAAACTCGGCGATGTAGGTGAGTCCGGCGCCGCTTCCCGCGCTGCGGCGGACGAATTCGATGGTGAGGCGGTCCTCGCCGGAAACGGTTCCGATCCGCACCAAAGGCAGACCCCGCAAACCGGTGTCAGCCTCCATGGTGGCGCGCCCGTTGAAGATGGGATCGAGATTCAGGGCGAATTCGAGGAGGTTGTTGATGCCGTCCTTGTCGAAGTCCGCGAGCGGGCCGCTGAGATTCGCGTCCGCGATTTGGGCAGGGGAGAGATAGAGGCGCAGCCAGGCGTTGTAGTCCTCCTGGGACAGCGAGCTGACCTCCGGAACGAGATTGGAAATCCACGCGAGCGAGGCGGAAATGCGGCAGCTGTAGAATGAGGAGGGGATGTCTTCCTCCTGATCTTCCAAAGGATTCCAGACATTGGACGGCCCTTCGTAGTCGAAGCCCCCGGCGTCGGAAAGCGCTGCGGAGAATGGCGTGCCGGATGGTGGCAGGCGGAATCTCCCGTCTATGGCATGGTTGATGCCGGCGAGTCTCCACAGGCCGTCTTCGAGCACGAATAGTCCGCCACCGGAGTCGCCGACGGAGAGATGGCATTCAAAGGGGATGCCAGGTTGGTCGAAGTCACAGTAAAGGAGTTCTCCCACTGATGAGTTGACCGTGCCGGTGACCACGTTCCGCCCCCAGCGCTTGACGCTGTCCGCAGTCCCGTGCAGCCAACCTTTGGAGACGGATGAGAGGAAAACCTCGCCGCCCCGCCTGGTTCCCCTGCCGAAAACGGTGGCGGTGGCGCCGATGTCATTGGCCCCGCCGGATAGCGGGGCGTAGGTGGGGAAGGGCTTCGCGTGATCGACCTCCCAGATGCGGAGATCGGTGCCGGGCACGTCGTGGGAGGCAATGGTGGTGTAAATGTCGCCGTGGAGATCGAAGGTGTCGCCAACGGTGCCACCGATGTGGGCGGCGGTGATGAAATGGCGCGGGGCGATGGGCACTCCGAGAAAGGATTTGAACTTTCCCTCATACTGCCAGCCCGAGTTGTCACCCGGGGTGCTGGTGTTGAAGGCGGGATCCCCCGTTTCCACGAACATGACGGCGGAGGCGCGCGGTGCGGCGAGGCAGATGGCGGCAATGCCGAGGAGTCCGGAGGGAAATGGGATGCGGGTATCCATTGGAACCACGGAGATGGTAACTCACCCCGGGATCGGCCGAAAGGCGCAAAATCGCCTGTGATCTGTTTTCTTGCGGGTGGGGGCGGGGGCCGGTAGAAAGCGCGCGCCACCCGCAGACCATCATGTCAAACACCCACTCCTCCGTCGCCATTGGCGGCACCATCGCCATTGATCACGTCAAGACGCCCGAGGCCGAGGGGGCCAATCTGCTTGGCGGATCGGCGGCATATGCCGCGCTGGCCGCTTCGTTTTTCACCAGGCCGGTATCGCTGATCGGCATCATCGGCCGTGATTTTCCGGCGGAACACCTGGACATGCTGGAGAGCCGCGGGGTTTGCCTGAAAGGGGTGGAGCGGTCCGAGAGCGAATCGTTCACCTGGAGTGGGGAGTATCATGCGAACATGAACGAGCGCACGACCCATCGCGTGGGACTCAACGTGCTGGAGGACTGGAAGGTGAAGGTGCCCGAGGCGGTCCGCTCGACGGACATCGTGGTGCTGGCGAACATGTCTCCGGACAACCAGCTTGAGATGCTGTCCCAGATGCGCAAGCCGGGGTCTGACAACGCGTGCCTGGTCATCGCGGACACGATGGATCTCTGGATCTCGATCGCCAACGAGCGGCTTCACGAGGTGCTGCCGAGCCTGGATCTGTTTGTCCTCAACGAGGGTGAGGCCCGCGAGTTGGCGGGAACCTCCAATCTGGTGCGCGCCGGGCGCAAGCTGCTGGACAAGGGACCGCGGCACATTGTGGTGAAACTCGGCGAGTTTGGCGCGATGTTGTTTTCACGGGGCGGGGAGATTTTCCGATGCCCGGCATGGCCGCTGGATCATGTGGCGGATCCGACCGGAGCGGGTGACACCTTCCTCGGGGCGACCGCCGGGTTCCTCGCCGCGCACGGCGGGAATTGCGCCGACCCGGCGACCTTGAGGCAGGCGGTGATCCAGGGGTCGATTCTCGCCTCGTTTGCATGCGAGGCGTTCTCGACCAAGCGTCTTGAGTCCTTGCGTGCGGAGGATCTTGAGGAGCGTCTGGCAGCATTCCGCCGCATCACCGAGTGGTGAGGGTGGGTAAGGCCGGCCCCGCGAAAGGCGTCGCGCGAGGTCCGGTTCCCATGTTGCGGTTTATCAGGTTTGCCACTTTGATGCTCATCGCATCTGGTGATGTGCGCCGCCGAGGATGCTTCTCGCGTCGAAGCCGTGGTTGGCGAGGATGCGCGCGGCGAAGTAACTGGTCCTGCCCATTTGGCAGATGGTGAAAACGGGTTGGGATTTGTCGAGTTCGCCGAGGCGGGCCCGGAGTTCCGCGAGCGGGATGTTTTTCGCTCCGGGCACCGGTTTCCTGCCAGCGGCGGCGGCGGCGGGTCTGACATCCACGATTTGCGATCCCGCGGAGGCGAGGTCGGGCGCCGGGACGAGCAGGCCGTCGCGAATGTTGCCGGCGGCGAAACCGGCGACGTTGATGATGTCCTTGGCGTTTCCGAAGGGCGGCGCATATGATAACTCCAGGTGCGCGAGGTCATCGATGGTCATGCGTCCGCGCAGGGCGGTGGCGATGACATCAAGGCGCTTGTCCACTCCGTGAATGCCGACGGCCTGGGCACCGAGGATGCGTCCGTCCCCGGGCGACCAGAGAAGCCTGAGCGTGATGGTTTCCGCGCCCGGGAAATAGCTGGCATGGGAAGCGCCGTTGACGGTGACGGCCCGATAGGGAACTCCGGCGGCCTTGAGGCGGGCTTCCGAATGGCCGGCGATGCCGGCGGCATGATCGAACACGCGGACGATGGCGGTACCGATGCTGCCGGGGTATGGCAGGGCACGCCTGCCGAGAAAGATGTGATCGGCGGCGGTCCTTCCCTGTCGGTTGGCGGGGCCGCCCAGAGGGATGGCGACGCGGGTTCCGAGGATGGGATCCCCGGTTTCACAAACATCACCCACGGCGTAGATGTCCGGATCGCTGGTGAGCTGATGCCCATCCACGCGGATGTGGCCGTGCGGTCCGAGTTCGAGACCGGCATCCCGGGCGAGCCCGCTTTCCGGGCGCACGCCGATGGAGAGGATGACGAGGTCGGTTTCCAGGCGGCGACCGGATTTCAGCATGGCGGTGACCGCGCCGTCGCGGTTCTCGAAGCCTTCGATGGCGTCGCCGAGGATGAGTTCAATGCCCTTGGCGATGAGTGTGCTTTCGAGGGGCCGGGCGATCCCGGGATCGAGCTGTGGCAGCACCTGGGTCTGGAGTTCGACGACGGCGACGGACTTGCCGATGTGGTGGAGTTGCTCCGCCATTTCGAGACCGATGAAGCCCGCGCCGATGATCAGGGTGTGGGCGGAGGTATCGGCGGCGGCCTTGATGCGGTCCATGTCCTGAAGGTTGCGCAGGGTCATGACCCGCGGGTGATCAATGCCCGGGAGGGGCGGCCGCAGCGGGCTGGCTCCGGGAGCGAGGATGAGCTTATCAAAGGAGACGGCGGACTCCGTTCCGTCCGCGAGCGAGCGGAGGGTGACCTGTTTCGACGTCCGGTCGATGGCCACGGCCTCGGTGAGAGTGCGGACATCAAGGTTGAGCATGGCGCGGAGGCTTTGCGGTGTCTGGATGGCGAGTTCGGCGCGGTCCGGGATTTCTCCGCCGACGTGATAGGGCAGGCCGCAGTTTGCGAATGAGACATCAGGGCCGCGCTCGACGAGAACGATCCCGGCGGATTCCGAGTGGCGGCGGGCACGGGCGGCTGCGGAAGCGCCACCGGCGACCCCGCCGATGATGACGATGGTTTCTGGATTCGGTTTCATGGCAAAATGGGTGGATCTTTCAGCGGGGAATCCGTTTCCGCTACGGTTTGGCGGGCTGGGAATGGAGGGCCGTGTTCATCGCGGCGCAAAATCCCTCAAGGGCGGTGTGGTCGATACGAAAGAGGATTTGGGTGCCGATGGTGCGGGATTTCAGCAGCCCCGCCCGCAGGAGTTCATTGATGTGGCGCGAACACGCGGGCTGCGACAATGGCAACTCGCCCACGACGGCCATGCATGGCTGCTCGCCCGACACCGCGAGACGCCGCAGAATGTCGATCCGCGCCGGGTGCGCCAAGGCCTTGGCAAAGGCGGCCAAGCGCACCGCATCGCTCTCAAAAACCTCAAGTTTCGCGCGGGCCATGGATTTAATATTTGAAATATTAAATATAATGCAAGCGGATTTTCCCGGAAGTTTCGCCGTGTTTTTTCGCGGATGGTGCCGGCTTCCCCGTGTCCGCCGGGGGGGGCATTGGTGGATTGGCCAAGTTGCCGGGGCGTTTCCTTGACCTGCGGGGGGATACCTGACAAATCATCCGGTGGAAGGCGGCCTGCGGAATCGGCCGCGAGAAACCTCGACCCACCATTCAATGAAACCAATCCACATAACCGGTCTGTTTGCGCTGGCGGGAGCCGCGTTTGTTTTGAGCTCCTGCGGGAACGTCGGCCGTTCTCCATCGGGTTTTCTGGCGAATTACAAGCAACTGGATGCCGGATATGGCACGACGGACGCGGTGGCCGCCTATTTGAAACCGGATGCGAATCTGAAACAATACGACAGCGTGTTGATCGAGCCGGTGACCACGGTTGTGGCGACACCGGGGATCAGCGCGGAGGTGAAGGACCAGCTTGCCACCTATCTCGGTGCCGCGTTGCGCACCCAGGCGGCCGGGAAAGTGAAAATCGTTTCTGCTCCGGGCCCCGGCACCTTGCGGGTACGCGCGGCTTTGACCGACGTGATTCCCGGTGTTCCGGCCGGCGAGCCGGTGACCACGGTTCATGTGAATCCGCAGGCGGGGCTGACCGGGAAACTGGGCTCGGATGCGGTTGCGGCTTTCGTTTCCAACGTTTCGTTTGAAGGCGAACTTGTGGATTCGTTGACCGGAGAGCGGATCTCCGCGCTGTGTGACCACCGGATGGGCGCCAAGCGCGAGGCGAATGCGGCCACCACTTGGGCGTCGATTCGCGCCGCGAACAATCAGGGAGCGGAGCGTCTTTACCAGCGATTCCTGGCAGCGAGGGCGCAGCAGTAATCGGAGGAAGGGAAATCGGAGTTTGAGACTTGTATTTTGCCTTGCAGGGCGGGGACTCGCCGCTAGTCTCGGCCACGTATTCGCCGGGCAGTCCGGGCCGATGCACACCCAACCTAACCAAACGACCCTGCCGATGAAATTCGCATTTGCCGCCGCCGCCGCGATCCTCGCCGCTTCCTGCTGCCCGAACACTTCTCCGGCACCGAGCGCTCCGGCTCCCGCTTCGTCCGCGAAATAAGGCGACCGCCATTTGCCCGGCCGGGCTCTTCCGGCCGACAATGGCCCCCAACACCACCAATTTTACCCTAAAACCTAGCCGTCCACGATCCATGATCCGCATTGTCACCGCACTCGTCGCCTCCGTTTTCGCGCTGCTTTCCGCCTCCTGCTGCTGCACGGGCGAGGCCAAGCCCCCGGGACTCCGGCCCCTGCCGCAATTCCAGGAAATCCAGCCTGCCGGGGCACCCGAGGTGAACTACACCAAGTGAGGTCCGGCGGTCCGCCGCCCGCGACGCCACCATTCCCACAGAGCGTCTCTCCGCAATGGCGGCGGGACGCTTTTTCCGTGCCCGGCTGAATTTCCCGCTTCCCATCCCGCTTTCGATGTGGCACTGGCTGCCCGTTCGATTTGGTAACCATGAAACACGCGCCGACAAAGGACGAGCAATTGCGCTTCAGACCGTCATTGCGCCACTATCATCGTTCCGGGTCGCGTCAAAACCGGTCATGGGAAGAATGGATCGATGGGGAAACGAAATCCGTGGCGGGCGGCAAATGGCTGAAAGTCACCGTGCTTGCGGTTGCCGTTATCGGCCTCTTGGGCATTCTCGCGGGACTGTTTATCGAATTGCGCTAAGTGCCGGAGCGGTTGGTCCCTGGTCGTTCTTTCTCCCCGGATGCGGCTTTGACAATCCGCAGTCGCCCGTGCAGGTTTTTCGCCCGCCGCGAACCACGGCGGCATCTTCACCATGGGAAAAAGCCTCTTCCAAAAAGTCTGGGACGCCCACACCGTAGGCACCCTCGCCGATGGCCGCACGCAACTCTTCATCGGCACCCACCTCATCCACGAGGTCACCTCGCCCCAAGCTTTCGGCATGCTCCGGGACCTCGGACTGAAGGTGAAGTTCCCCCAGCGCACCTTCGCGACCGTCGATCACATCGTTCCCACCATCGACCAGGACGCGCCACAGGACCCGCTCGCCGCGGAAATGATGCAGGCGCTCCGCAAGAACGCGGATGATTTCGGCGTGACCTACTTCGACCTCGCCTCCGGAAAACAAGGCATCGTCCACGTGGTCGGACCCGAGCAAGGCATCACCCAGCCCGGCACCACCATCGCCTGCGGCGACTCTCACACCGCCACCCACGGCGCCTTCGGGGCGATCGCCTTCGGCATCGGCACCACCCAGGTTCGCGACGTGCTCGCCTCGCAAACCCTCGCCATGGAGCCGCTCAAGGTGCGCCGCATCGAGGTGAACGGCACGTTGAGCCCCGGCGTCTATGCCAAGGACGTCACCCTCCACATCATCCGCGTGCTCGGCGCCAAGGGCGGCATCGGCTACGCCTACGAATACGCCGGCGAGGTCTTCGACAGGATGTCGATGGAAGAGCGCATGACCGTCTGCAACATGGCCATCGAGGGCGGCGCGCGCTGCGGCTATGTGAACCCGGATGCGAAAACCATCGCCTACCTGCAAGGCCGCCCATACGTCGATATGACCGACTTCGATGCCACCGCCGCCCGCTGGCTGTCCTTCGCCTCCGATGCGGACGCCGTTTACGACGACATCGTGAAAATCGATGCCACCGACATCGAACCCACCGTCACCTGGGGCATTTCCCCGGACCACGGCATCGCCATTTCCGAAACCATTCCCGAGCCGGCCAAAGCGAAAACACCCGCCGACAAGGCCACCATCGATGAAGCCCTCGCCTACATGAAACTGCCAGCCGGCACTCCCATCAAGGGCGTGAGGATCGACGTGGCTTTCATCGGCTCCTGCACCAACGGCCGCCTCTCGGATTTCCGCGAGGTCGCCAAATACATCAGGGGCCACAAGGTCGCCGCCGGCGTCAAGGCCATCGTCGTTCCCGGCTCGCAAATCGTCGCCATTCAGGCCGAGCGGGAAGGGCTCGACAAGATCTTCACCGAAGCCGGCTTCGAATGGCGCGGCGCCGGTTGCTCGATGTGCCTCGCGATGAATCCCGACAAGCTCGTCGGCGACCAACTCTGCGCCTCTTCCTCGAACCGCAACTTCAAGGGCCGCCAGGGCTCGCCCACCGGCCGCACCATCCTCATGTCGCCCGTCATGGTCGCGGCGGCCGCCATCAACGGCCACATCTCCGACGCCCGCGAACTCTTCCACATTGAGAAGGCCGCCGCTGTGGCGTAGGCTCATCCCCATGAAAGCGCGGATCACCCACTGGCAGGATAAGGACGGGAAGTTCCTCGGCTTCCTCAACGATTTTCCCGACCACTGGACCCAAGGGGAAGACCTTGACGATCTCCGCGATCTCTATCGGATGTTTTCTTCGGAAAACATCCCGGGCATCCGGCATCAGGAGGAATTGGAGGTGGCATGAATCGAAAATCGATATCGGCGGACACCGCGCCCGTTTTCAAACCGACAGAATATGGTCTGATCGAGGCATGAAGCATTGCGATCCCATCAAGACGCTGGCCGATTCAGGCTGCGAACTCCTCCGCCGCGGGGCCAAGCACGACATTTACCACAATCCAAAAACAGGAAAATCCCAACCCGTTTCCCGCCACGAGGAAATCAACGAACTCCTCGCGAAAAAGATCATCAGGGATCCGACGTCCGCCGACTGAAATCCTCCATCCATCATCCACGATCCACCATCCCACCATGGCACTCGAACCCGTCAAACAAGTCACCGGCCGCGCGGTATTCATTCCCGGCGCGGACATCGATACCGACCGCATCATCCCCGCGCGTTTCATGAAGTGCGTCACCTTCGACGGGCTCGGCGAGTTCGCGTTTTATGACGTGCGCTTCGATCCCAACACCGGCGGGAAAACCGGCCACCCGCTCAACGACGGGCGGTTTTCCGGAGCTTCGATTCTGCTGGCCGGCGTGAACTTCGGCTGCGGTTCCTCGCGCGAGCACGCGCCGCAGTCGCTCAGGAAGTATGGTTTCAACGGTGTGATCGCCGAGTCCTTCGCCGAGATATTCTTCGGAAACTCCACCACGCTTGCCATGCCCTGCGTCATCGCTTCCGGGGCCGACATCGCGAAACTTCGCGACGCCGTGGAGGCCGATCCCTCGCTGGAAGTGACCATCGATGTGGAGGCCCTCAAGGTCCGCGCCTCCGGCGGCCTGGAGTTTCCGGTCACCATGCCCGAGTCCGCCCGCGAGGCGCTCGTTTCCGGCCGCTGGGATCCGATCCAGGAACTGCTGGACAACGAGAAGTCCATCGAGGCCAAGGCCAGGGAACTCCACTACGTCTGAGCCGGGCCGCGCGGGTTACAAGATCCGCCGTTGTTTCCATTGGACGCGGCGGGTCGGGGCCCTAGTCTGCGGACATCATGGAAGCGTCCGCACCCGCCAGCAGGAAATCCTGTCTCGTCAAGGGGCTTGTCATCATGGTCGTGGCGTTGCTTGCCGCGGTGGGCGTCTGGTGGTGGCACAACCGGCCGATCAAGCCCGTGGTGCTCAGCCCCGGGGAGAAACAGGTGGTTGAGCGAAAGGTGGAGGCGATCACCAGGCCCGAGGATACCAGGCCCGAGGACCCCGCATATGAAAAGGGATCCAGGGAAATCATTCTGACCGAGCGCGAACTCAATGGCCTGCTGAATGAAAACACGGACCTTGGAAGCTCGCTGAAGTTCGAGCTGGCGAGCAACGCCATCCACGCGCGGCTGGAGATGGATCTCGACAAGGGTCTGCCCCTGGTCGGCGGCAAGAGGCTCAAGGCGCGCTCGCGTTTCATCGTCGGTGGAGAACCGGGCAGGCCCTCGCTGGCGGTGGACGATGTGACCGTCTGGGGCATCTCGCTGCCCAACGACTGGCTCGGCGGACTGAAGGGCCAGGATTTGTTAGGAAAGGTGCTCGGCGGCGGCGAGGGCCGCATCGCCGGCGTGGAGGAGTTCCGCGTGGAAGCCGGCAAACTGGTGATCCGCCTTGCCGAGTGAAACAAGGCGGCGTTGCGCCGGCTTCGATGTTTTGGTTTTCTGCGAGCCTTGGCGTTGAAACCAGGGGGAAATGGCAGCCCGCCACACGGCCCCCCGCTTTTTGCTCCACGCAACTTCCCGCGTGGTGAATGGTTTCATGACCATGCTCCCGCGAGCCGATTCCGTCTGGACCCTTAACGAAGCCGCCCACCTGCTCAATCGCGCGGGCTTTGGCGGCAGTCCTGATGACATCCGCTCCCTGCAAACCATGGGCCGGGAGAAAGCGGTCGATTTCCTCATCACCGGCGAAGATCCGCCCGATGCCTTTCCGCTGCCCGCGTGGGCCACC
This sequence comes from uncultured Luteolibacter sp., assembly GCA_964554865.1. Classification (GTDB taxonomy): domain Bacteria; phylum Verrucomicrobiota; class Verrucomicrobiia; order Verrucomicrobiales; family Akkermansiaceae; genus Luteolibacter. The sequence goes on from CAZKQK010000120.1 coordinate 9,875, forward strand.
CGGGAGCAGGCATCCGCCGACATGCGCGAACGGCTGCAACAACGGCGTGAACTCCAACGCGCGACCCGCAGCCTGTCGCCGGAGGCCGCCGAAAAGGCACGCCGCGAGGCCAACCAGCGCATGCAGCGGGAAAACCGCAGCCAAGCCGTCGAAGGCCAGGGCTGGTGGTTCCGCCGCATCTTGAAAACCCGGGCCCCGCTCCGGGAAAAAATGACCCTCTTCTGGCACGATCATTTCGCCACCTCCATCCAAAAGGTCAGGCAGCCATACCTGATGATCGCGCAGAACGAACTGTTCCGCCGCAAGGCCCTGGGAAGCCTCCACGAACTCACACGCGCCATGGTCGTGGACCCCGCCATGACGCTCTATCTGGACACACAGAACTCCCGCAAGGGCAGACCCAATGAAAACTTCGCCCGCGAGGTCATGGAGCTCTTCACCCTCGGCGAGGGCAACTATACCGAGGGGGACGTTCGCGAGGCCGCCCGCGCCTTCACCGGATACCAGCTCAACCGCCTCACCGGAACCGTCACCCACAACCGCCGCCAGTGGGACGGGTCCGATAAGACCATCTTCGGCAAAACCGGTCCCTTCAAGGGCGGGGATGTCGTTGATCTCATCTTTGAAAAATCCGAAACCGCACGCTTCATGGCGGAAAAAATCTGGGAATTCTTCGTCTATGACAAACCCGCCGAAGCGGCCGTCGAATCGCTCGCCGGGACTCTCCGCAAGGCCGGCTATCAACTCGCTCCCCTGCTCCGCGAGATATTCCTTTCCAAGGAGTTTTATTCGGGAAACGCCATCCGCCACCAGATCAAGTGCCCGGTGCAGTTCATCGTCGCCATGCTGCGCCAGCTTGAAATCGACAGCCCTCCCGCCGGTTTCCCCATCACCGCGCAGCAACAGCTCGGCCAGATTCTCTTCATGCCGCCCAATGTCGCCGGCTGGGACTGGGGCCAGGCGTGGATCAATACCAACACCCTGCTGACCCGCTACAACCTTGCCGGTTTTATCACCAAAGGCGCGGACAGCGGCGGCGCAAACATGGGTGGCGACCGGGTGAGACTCCCCGCCATGGGACGGCCCCCCGGAAACCCCGGTCGCGGCTGGCAGGGGCCGGACTACGAGAAAATCGCCCCGCGCCCGCTGCGCGAGGATCCCGGGAAACTCATTGATTCACTCATCTTCCGCTTCTTCCAGGGCCCCGTCCCCGACAAGGCCCGCGGCTCTTTCATCGAATACGCCATCGCCAAGAAAGGGGCCATCTTCACCAACCGCGAAACCGCCGAACTCTGCCACCTCATGCTCAGCACGCCTTACTATCAGCTTTGCTGAACGGGATAACGGACACATGAGAAAACCACCGGCATGCCGCCCCGATGAATCACGCCACCAATCCCCATCTCCCATGAAAACCCGCCGCGATTTCCTCCGCTCCACCGTTCTCGGCGCGTCCGCCGCCTGGACCGTGCCGATGTTTGTCGAGCGCACCTTCGGCCAACTGCATGATGCCGCGAAGGACCTCGCCATCCAGCCCGTCACCGGCAAGGACGGCACCATCCTCGTCGTCCTCCAGCTCGCCGGCGGGAACGACGGACTCAACACCCTTGTTCCCTACGCCGATGATATCTATCAGAAATCACGGCCACGCCTCGCGAAGAGGGAAAAGGACCTCATCCGGATCAACGACCGCGTCGGCCTGAATTCCGCCATGCCCTTCCTCGGCTCGATGTTCGGGGAGGGAAACCTCGGCATCGTCCAGGGCGTCGGCTATCCCAATCCCAACCGCTCCCACTTCGTCTCCACCTCCATCTGGGAAACGGCGGACACCACCAACCGCTCCGCCACCGGCTGGCTCGGACGTTACTTCGACAACGCCTGCTCCGGTGCCGATCCCACCGTCGGCATCAGCTTCAACAAAACCCAGCCGGAAAGCTTCGGTGCCGTCAAAAACCCCGGGGTCTGCCTCAACACCCCGGAACTCTACCGCTGGATCCACGGCGGCGGCGAACAGGCGAAAGCCGAGGAATTCTTCGCCGAACTCAATCAGCCCCAATCCCACGCCACCATCGATGAGGACGACTCGCCCGTGGACGGAGCCTCCATCGCCATGCCCGGCGGCGGCAAACACGGCGGCATCTCCGGCGAGACCAACCTCGCCTTCCTCGAACGCGTCGCCCTCGACGCCCGCGTCTCTTCGGCAAAAATCCTCGAACTCGCCGCCAAACACAAAACCAGGGTCCGCTACGACGGGACTCCGGTCGCCCGCAATCTCAACCTCGTTTCACGCATGATCGCCGGCGGCATGCCCACCCGTGTCTATTACGTCAGCCATGGCGGCTTCGACACCCACAACCGGCAGATCAACTCCCACGACCGCCTTCTCGGACAGCTCGACTCCGCGCTGAAGTCGTTCTTCGCCGACCTCAAACAACAGGGCAACGACAAGCGCGTCGTTCTCATGACCTTCTCCGAGTTCGGCCGCCGCGTGGCGGAAAACGCCAGCGCCGGCACCGATCACGGCAAGGCCTCCTGCCTCTTCGTCGCCGGCCCCGCCGTCAAGGGCGGCCTCTTTGGCAAACATCCCAGCCTCGCGGATCTCCATGAAGGCGACATCAAACACACCGTGGACTTCCGCAGCGTTTACGGCTCGCTCCTCGGCGACTGGCTCCGCGCCCCGGACCTCAAGCCCATCCTCGGCGCCAGCTACACGAAGATGGGGCTCATCGGATGAAACGGGATCGCAAAGAGACAGCATGCGGAAACGAATCACAAGCTTTCCAATATATATAATCCGACCCCAGCCGCTACCGATGGGCACGCCACCATTCGACAGAACCGAATTCTGGGTCCGGTTCGTTTTCGCCTTTTTGTTCTTTGGCTTTGTCACCGCATTGATACTTCTGCGGCACATCGACTCCCTGGGCATTCCGCTCGGAATCGGGATATGGGCGGGCTGCACCATCGGCATCAGCCTTGCCGCCGCCCGGGCCGGAGACGAAGCGTGGAATGGTTTGATTCGCTTTTTCAGATGGTGGTCCTAGGCGCCAATGCCTTCCGGGAAGGCTGATTGTCTCAAACATATGGTCACCTTCGTTTGATTCATTGGATGTTGGCCTTGGCCAGCCACAAACTGGCATCCCTCCGGGATGCGGGAGATGCGGGCAACGGGATTCCGGTGGTGTCGCTACGCTCAACCACCGGCTACAGGATGGCATCCCTCCGGGATGGAAAGGTGTCGCTACGCTCAACCATCGGCTACATCGTGTCATCCCTCCGGGATGGAAAATACAGACGAGGCGAACCGCGTTTGGAAGCCGGAGGCTTCCCATCCTGTAGCCGGTGGTTGAGCGAAGCGACACCACCGGATAATGTCCCCCACGAACCCCGCACCCCGGCAGGGGTGCCAGCCTCCACACGCCATGGCATCCACCCACACCAGCCTGCATTACCACCTGATCTTCTCCACCAAACACCGCGAACCCATCATCTCGCGGGAATGGCGCGCCGACCTCCACTCCTACCTTGGCGGCATCGTGAAGGGCCTCGGCACCCATCCCCAAGGCATCGGCGGCGTGGCGGATCATGTCCATTTGTTGGTCTCCCTCAAACCCACGGCCTGTCTTTCGGACTTCATGCGGGAACTCAAAAAATCATCCTCCACATGGGCGCGGGAATCGGAACTCCCCGGCTTCCAATGGCAGGAGGGCTATGCGGCTTTCACCGTCAGCGCCTCGGCCAGGGATGCCGTGCAACGCTACATCGCGAATCAAGAGGAACACCACCGGACGAAATCCTGCCGGGAGGAACTCGTGGAGTTTCTCGAAAAATCCGGGATTTCCTACGATCCGGAATATTTGGATTGACCATGGCCGGGGCGCTGGCATCCCTCCGGATCCCTCGGGGATGCGGGGAACCGGGGGTTCACCGGTCCGGTGGTGCCGCTTCGCTCAACCACCGGCTACAGGCTTGCAAGCCTCCGGCTTCCGAAAGGCGAAGTTCCGCAAATCACCAGAAGGAAGACCTCATGAGCGACGACACTTCCATCCGCCTCACCGAGCCGCCGGAAGGCTACGCCAACTGGCTGGCGGACCTGAAAACCCGTATCCACAGCGCCCAGCAACGGGCGAAAAAGTGCGGCAGCCTGCTGCACAAATGATGCAAGCACCGCTTGCCCAATTGCCGTGGGGGCATCACCGCGTGCTTCTCGACAAACTCAAAACTCGGGATGAACGGGATTGGTATCTGCGCAAAGCCATCGAGCACAACTGGTCGCGCGACATTCTGATCGGGTGGGCGTAGAAGGTCTTCCGCCAGTTCTTCAGCCGTTGCCGGTCCACCACGTTGAATGACGAGTGGGCTTGCGTCTGGGTGGCGGTCAGATGGTGCTGATTGAGCACCGCCACCAGCCAGTCATACATCCGGGGCATGACCAGCTCACTGGCGTTCAACCCGAAAACCGAAGTTGGGTGATTTCAGGCCAAGCGGCGCAGGTTTTTGCCGCGCATCCGTCGCCTGCCAGATCGTCGCCGGGCGGCTCTGGCGGCAACTTGGCCCGGGTGACACTATCGGCCACAGGGAATCGACGCGGCCTTCTTGTGAGATCCCGACCGGGCTTTAGGAAAGGCGACGGGAGGCGAGGAGTTCGAAGCTTTCGATCGCATGAAGGCCCAGGGGGGCGGCTGCGGCGCGCTCCGGGGCGATGATGCGTTCGTCGAAGCCGATGCCGCGGGTGCGGAGGTTTCGTTCGTGCTGGGAGCGATGACAGCGCAGCAGGGCGGCTTTCCATGCGGCGGTCTCCGGATCATAAGGTGTGATCAGGTCGGTGCGCATGCCGAGGTTTTTCGGATCGCGGGCCAGCAGGGCGAGCGGAGGATGGGGGCGTGTGTCGCACCATGAGCGGAACCAGCGGAAGGTGCGGCGGTGGTCGGCGTTGCTGTCATTTCCGTGCGGCAGGATGACTCCATCGGGCGAACGGGAATCAAGCAGGGCGTGGACATGGTCGCGGTTTTCCGGGATATCGGCCATGTGCCCCTCGGTGTCTTCAAGCAGGCGGTGGAAACGGAGTTCGTCGGCGGGCAGCCCGAAGCGGTTGCAACTCTCACGCTGTTCAAGTTCGCGGGCCGAGGTTTTCGCCTCCCATCCGGTGGCGAACACATCCTCCACGCCGCTGGCGCCGCCGGAGAGCACTTCGAGCGTGATACGCGCTCCGTTTTCCATGAACCGCTTCAAGGTAATGGCGACGACATCGAAGTCATCGGGGTGTGGCGCGAGAACGAGCCAGTGGCGGACCTTGTCCCAGGGTCCGGGATCGCTGCCGGGAACCGGCGGGCGCGGACCTGCCGATGTCATGCGAAACGGCGGCGGCGCAGAAGCAACAGGGTTCCAAGTCCGCCTAACAGGGCGGCGGCCGGCTCCGGGATGACGGTCATGGTGACAAACGCGGTGGCTCCCGCCTGGTCGGATGTGAAATTCGATCCGCCGCCGGTGTCGTTGTAGTTGAAGAGCCAGGTGTTGGAGCCGAGCGTGAAGGTGGAGTCGTCCGCCAGAGGAGAGCCGAGATAGGTGAAGAGTTCGGTGTTCACCCAGCCTCCGGCGTAGCTGATGAGAGTGAGCTTGGAACCGGCGGGCAGCGCGCCGCTTGCCAGTTCTGTTAGGGTCAGGATCGCGCCGCCGGCGATGTCGAGGGTTCCGGTGGAGGCCAGCAGGTCGCCGCCGAGGATGTCGGATGCGAGTTCGTAGGCGAAGGTGGAGCCTGTTAGAAAGGACACGCTGCCGGAGCCGAGGGATTCGATGGAAGCGCCCGGCGCGAGCACGCCGCTGACATTGATGGCTCCGGACACGCTGCCGGCGCCTTCGAGGCGGCTGCCGGCATCCACGAAGAAGCCGCCGCTGCCGCTGTGCGTGCCGTTGATGCGCAGGGTGCCGGCCTGGATGGTGGTGGTGCCGGCGTAGTCGTTGTTGCCATCGAGGATGAGCAGCATGCCGCTGCGTTTGGTGAGTCCCCCGGCTCCGGTGATTTTCGCGGACCAGGTCTGGGTCCATGCGGTGGAGCCGTCGAAGAAACCGCCGCCGGCATCGAGGGTGATGGTTTTGGCGGAGGAGATGCCCGCGCTGTTGGCGTTCATGAAGAGGCCGCCGCCATCGAGGGTGACGCCGGTGGAGGCTCCCATGCTGGTTTCGGAGAGGAAGCCGAAGGGGTAATCCGCCGCGAAACTTTAGAAGAATCCACGGACACTTTAGAAAATCACCCACTCCCGGCCTGCGCTGCGTGGTGCCCGCGCACGCGCCCTGGCCGTTGCAGCCGCCCTCACACCGGCGGCGATCCGAAGCGCCCGGCAAGGGTGGCGCGGAAGGCGGGATCGACCTGACGGTAGGAGGGGTTGATCCAGAGCCTACCGGTGATGTCCGATGGCTTGTCGGCTTTTTCGGTGAGCGGGGCGGACGGGGTCTGGTGCCAGTTGTGGTAGGCGGTCTCGAAGGGCATTTTCCAGAAGCAGCCGAAGACATCGAGAACCTCGCGGGCCCTGTCGCGCCGATAGAGGTAGGGGGTGTGGGTGGAGAAGTTGAGGGCCGGTCGGCCGTGATGGTGGCAGCGCATGAGCACCTGGCCGAGGCCGCGCCGCCAGTCGTTGGCGGCAACCATGGTCTTGCCGAGGCGGTCGGTCATGTCCC
>CAZKQK010000121.1:0-2300 GCA_964554865.1 uncultured Luteolibacter sp.
ATAGCCGCCAGACCTCTGGCAAAAATGCGAGAGGTGCTCTGTTGACCGCTTACGGAAAGGCTCACGGACCAGCCGAAGAAATCGTTTGCCGCGCCGTCCGAGGCGGTGAGCTTGACGTTCTGGGTGATGGCGCCGGTGGCGGTATCGAGGTTGCGGAAGACGTAGGCCGAGCCGGAATCGGTGCCTTTGTCGTCATCCCTGTAGGCTCCGACGATGCCGATGCCGCCGGACAGGCTCACGGAGCCACCGAAACGATCCCCGGCTTGCGGAGCGGTAACGGCGGTGATCTGGAGTCGGGTGCTTGAGAGGGGAACCCCTTCTGTATTGGTGAAAACAGCCTGATTGGGACCTAAATATGCAATCGAAGGTATTGCTCCCCCGATGGCAATAAGTCCGCCATTTGCGGCTTCCGCGGCATTGATGAAGTTGGCATTGAGGGAAATATTGACGAAACTGCCATTGCTGGCGCTGGAAACCGTAGTGCTGCCGTAGGAGACGCCGGAACTGAGGTCATTGGGAATCGATGCCACACCGCCACCACCCGCCGTGAGTGTTCCAATGGGGGTGGAAACATCGTAAAGATTGTAAGGCATCGATGCGGACGGGCTGACATATCCATTGGAAGGATTCCATAGTTGAAGCTGGGCGGCGTGAATACTCACAATATCGTCAGGAAGATCAAAAACAAAGAAGTTATACCAATCCCCGAAATCGCCATAGAACGAGCCATAACCGGCCATGTAGCTGAGATTGGAGGGCCAATGGTATCCTCCGTCGTTGGCGTAATAGTCAGTCCACCATCCCCTGTCGGTAGCACTAACATGGTAGGTGGTTTCTCCGAGTCCCGCCATCAGGTCGGCTGCACGGGCGGAGAATGGGCCGAGGAGGGCGGCGAGGGGGAGGAGGATGTGTTTCGGTTTCATTGGGGATTCGTTGGAAGTTATTGGTTGGAGCCTGTTTGTGATCGGGAGAGTGCCGAGTGATCAGTGGAAGAAGCGGTGGGATGGAGCGGGAGAGTGCGGAGCGATCAGTGGAAGAAGCGATGCAAGAGGCGCCAATCACCGGGCGGGTGACTTGGAATCAGCGGCCGCTTTCCTTCCATGTTCCTCACTCTCTGTGATCTCTGTTCCCTCCTGTTCGAATCCACTTGGGTTTCCGGATTGGTTGGTGATTGCGGATCGGTTGGGGGGCTTAGGGGTTGGGCGGCGGGGCGGGAGGAGGGGATTGGGTGCCGGAGAGATCCACGATCTCGCGGGCGGCCTCGTAGGCGAGGTAGAAGGCGGGGGCGCTGGCGCGGAAGGCGAGGCTGAGGGGATCGAGGCGTTTTTTGAGGATGGCATCGGCGGCGGAGAAGGCGGCGGCGAGCTGGGCGGTGGAGGCGGCGCGGGTGGCGATGACGGCGCGGGGCCGCTGGAGGATGGCGGCATAGGCGGCGACGGCCTGGCCCAGCGCGGCGACGGTGGGGGCGGTCACCCCGTAATCCGGGAGGGCGGCGAGATGGGTCTGGGCGAGGGCGTGGACGCGCTGGCCGGCGGTGAGGGCGGCGCTGTCCCGCTGGTGGAGGAAATCGCTGCGGGTGACGGCGGCGTTTCCGGCGAGTTCCTGATCCCCGCCGACGCCGGCGTAGGCGACGAGCGCGCCGGAGACGGGCAGGGCGGCATCCGCGAGGGCGAGGCGGAGGGTGCGCTTTTGCGCGGTGGCCCCGGCGGAGAGGGTTTCCTGATCCTGGGCGAGGCTCTGGATTTCCCCCGCGGCGGCCTCGAAGTCCGCCTTGGCGGCGGCGAAGGCGGGGATGGTCTGCCAGACGGCGCTGTGCTCCCCGAGGACGGTGAGGAGGGCGAGGTACATGCTGAGTTTGTTTTCCTGGCGGTCGGTCATGGATTCGTTGTTGGTTGGAGGTTGTTTGTTATCGGGAGAGTGCCGGGTGATCGGTGGAAGAAGCGGCGGGATGGCCGGAAGATGGAGGCGGAGAGGCGCGGGATGCGTCCGTGGCGATGCAAGAGGCGGCGGGGCGGGTGCGAGAGAGGGTTTGATGGGCGCGAGGGTTGATCGGACCGGTGTGAGAACGGGCCGGGCGTGTGCAAGGGTGAGCCGGACGTGCGCGAGGGCTGGCCGGAGGGGTGCGGGATGGAGCCGGATGGGTGCGGGAGGCGTCCGGGACGGCGCGGGGGGCGGCCGGAGGGGTGCGGGCATCGCCGGGAGTGAGGGAAGACCCGCCCGGACGCGGAATCCGCCGCCAGGGGAAACTCCGGCCTTGCCCGGAGGGGAAAAATCAGAACGGCAGCCTCAGGCAATGCCGC
>CAZKQK010000121.1:2400-16327 GCA_964554865.1 uncultured Luteolibacter sp.
TTGCCGCTTGCCGCTTGCCGCTTGCCGCTTGCCGCTTGCCGCTTGCCGCTTGCCGCTTGCCGTCTCGTCTGTTCCAAGAACGGACATCGGGAATCATGCAAGCGGGAGGGAGGGTGGCGGTCAAGGGTTTTCCCGCCGGTTTTTCGGGGGGAACCCGGTCCGGCCGAAGGATGCTTTCCGGCGGGCCGCCGGGAGCGATGTCCGCGCCGTGCGCCGGGCCGGACTTCGGGTCCGGGCCTTCGCCCGAATCATCTTGCCAAGCACCTTGGCGCGCGGGTAGTAAGTGCCGTTCGCATGCCTCGCGGGCAGTGGCATGAGCGCCCGTAGCTCAGTTGGATAGAGCATCCGCCTTCTAAGCGGAGGGTCGCTGGTTCGAATCCAGCCGGGCGCGCCATTTCCGCCTGCGGCGGGTGCCATCCGCTCCGTTGCGGGGAACCCTCCCGGCGTTCCGGATCATCCGCGTTTGAACCGGTCCTCGTATTCCCGGCGCATGCTCCGGTGGAGATCCTCGAGTTCCCGAAGAGGCAGGGTTTCGAGGATCCCACTCCCGGTCCTCGGTTTGTCAAGAAACTCTTCGAATGCCTGGATTCCGCCAATCAGAAGGCCGAGGCTGCGGCCTTCCGCGAGGCCCTCGACGCGGCCCTCGACGCGGCCTTCTGCCCTTAGTTTTTCGGCGACTGACATGGTGTTGTTCCGTAGGTCGGGGTTCGACGACAGGGTATGGTAGATTCCGGCAACGTCAAGGTTGCTGTCGGTGTGGAGGGCGTAGAGCAGCATGAGGCCGAGGATGTCTTCCGGCAGTTCACTGGCGGAGATCCCCGCCAGCCACCTGAAGAAACGCAGCAGTTCCTTTTCCCTTGCGAGTTTCATCAGCTGGAGGACCGCGCGGAGCCTCATGTCCCGCTCGCCGGGATCGGGATCGAAACGGGTGAGATCGAGAAGCGCGTGGGAAAACCTCGGGATGAACGGCAGGAGTTCCGTTGCCAGGCCCTCCGGAAGTTTGAACAGGTCCTCGAAGGCGGTGGATGTCGTCCAGGGCTCCGGACCCTGGTGAAAGACAAAGGGGAGAACGGCGGGAAGCGGCAGGCCGTGCGACTTGTGATGCCGGATGCAAATTTCCGCCATGTAGCCGAGCATTCGCAGGGGCATTGCCGGATCGGGCGAGCTCTGGTGCTCGAAGAGGAGATAAAGCAGAACCGGCGCGTCGCCGGCGGTTGCCGAGAAAAGCAGATCGGAATGAACCTTTTGGAGGTTGGATTTCACGAACGATCCGGGAAGGACGGTGAGCGAATCCCAGTGGATGCGCGAGCTGATGGCGGGTGGCAGATGACTTCTGAAGAAGGCGGCGGCATTTTCCCGTCTGGAGAAGACGGCCTTGAAGAATCCGTCGTTGGTGTGGGCGGCGGGTGTCAGGTTCGGAGTCGGATCGTCCATGGTGTGTTTCCATCGGTTTCCGGCGGCGGCCGGATGCCCGGGCGGTTTCTATCTTGCCAGCGAGCGCGCGAGCTGGATGGCCTCGGGGAAATCCGGGCGGATGCGGAGAGCGAGGGAGGCGGCCCGGAGTGCCTGCTCGCGCTGGCCGAGGCGGGCGTGGATGGTGGCGCGGGCGTAGGGGATGGCGGGGTCCGAGGGATCGGCCCGTTCGCCCCGGGAGAGGGCGGCGATGGCTTGCCGCGGTTGGTCGCGGGAGTTGTAGGCGAGCCCGAGGTTATACCAGGCACGGCCGTGGGAGGGATCGAGCGCGACGGTTTTTTCGAGGGTGGAGATGGTTTTATCGAGGTCACCGGATTCGTTGAGGGCGAGCGCGAGCTTGTAGTGGTATTCCGCTTCGTCCGGCGCGAGACGGACGGCCTCGCGGAGGGCCTTGATGGTTCCGGCGCTGTCGCCGGTGGTGCTCAGCATGATGGCGAGGTCGTGATGGAAGGGCGGTGAGTTGGGGTCCCATTCGATGGCCTTGCGGATTTGCCGGATGGCGGATCCGGTGTCTCCCCGCTCGTGGGCGAACTGGCTGAGTTGCATGCGCCCGGTCGGTTGGTCGGAGTTGAGATCGAGCATGTGGACGAGTTCCCTGCCCGCGCGGCTGGCGAGGTCGAGCTTGTCCACCAGCGCCCATGCGGCGGCCACTCTAACAGACCTGGCGTCGTCGTCCAGCAGTGGCCGGATGGCGGAGCGGACGCTTTGGTTTTCACTGCGGCATGGCGGTATGAGGCTGCGCACGGCGGCCTCGCGGACCAGCGGGCTTTCATCCCTGAGGCTGGAAACGAGGGCGGCGGAGCCTTCCGGGGTGAGCGACCAGCGTTCGAGCAGGTGGCAGGCGGTGGCGCGCCACGCGGCGATGGGCTCGGTCCTGAGGAGTGCCGCCAATCCGGCGGGCGCCCCGGGATCCCCGCGCCGGGCCTTGGCCACGAGGATGGCCCGGGCGCGGGAGGGGCGGTTCATTTTCGCGCCATACCATTCCTCGGTGTGGCGGAGCGCCCAATCGGCGTCCTTGTCGGTGTGGCAGCGGTTGCAGGCGTTGGGCACGCCGAATTCTTTTGTCAGGAGCGGATCCGGGATGGTGAAGCCGTGGTCATGGCGCGGGTGGCGCCGCATGTAGGTGGTGAGGGGCATGTGGCAGGAGGTGCAATCGTTGCCGGCGCTGCCCTCGGCATGGCGGCCGTGGGTGAGGGGATCGATGACGGTGGCGGGTGGCTCGGTGCCGCCGCCGTGGCAGCGCATGCAGAGCATGTTTCCCTGGATGAGCCGCTTGCCGGTGTGCGGCTCGTGGCAATCGACGCAGCGGATGCCGGCGTGGTGCATCTTGCTGGAGAGGAAGGAGGCGTATTCGTAGTTTTCATCACGCACCTGGCCGTCCGGGTGATAGATGTCGGTGGCGTCTGTCAGTGTGAGCGAGAAATGATCGTGAAACGGTTCGCCGGGCACGAGGTCGCCGGAGATTTCACCGCGGCGCGCGTGGCATGCTCCGCAGGTGTCGAGCATCTGGTCGCGGGTCTGGCGTTTGAGGGTGGGATCCTTCGCGTCCTTGGAAACACCGGGCGGCGGGTTCTTGTGCCACTCGACGTGGTCCCTCATCGGGCCGTGGCATGCCTCGCAGCCGACGCTCATTTCCGCCATGCTGGTCCTGTAGCTGTCCGTCCCGGGATCGTAGTGCTTGCGCAGGCGGGTGTTGTGGCAGGCGGCGCACATGGCGTTCCAGTTCATGCCCCGGCCGGTCCACGCGCCCCAGTCTCCGGGTTCCCGCTCTTCCCCGCCATAGACATCGAACCATTCCCTTTCGTGCGGATCCCAGCTGACATCCATGGTTTGCAGTCGGTTGCCCGGAGCGGGAACGAGGAACTGGCGAAGCGGGTTGTGCCCGATCACGCGGGCGACCGGATAGGAGCGGCGGACGTTGCCAAGGCCGCGGGTGAGGAAGTTGGCGACGCCCCCGGCATCGAGAAACATTTCGGAGTTGTCCTCGCCGTGTTGGAGGGACTGGCGCGGGACGAAGCCGGGTTCGTCCATGTCCTTGCGGTATTCGCGCTCGGCGAGTCCGTGATTGGAGTCCATCCACGCGTCGTATTCGTTGGCGTGGCATTCGGCGCAGGTGATGGAGCCGGCGTATTGGGAGTGGACCTCGTCGTCCGGTGGCAGGATGGGCCTGCCGGCCGCGGCCTTGGCGTTTTCCGGCGGGGAACCGGGACGCTTGCCGGAGATAAACCAGGCTCCGGCTCCAAGCGCCAACAGGGCCAGGGCGATGATGGTCTTTTTTCCAGGCGGCATGGGGACGGGGGCCGGGATCTTGCCTCGTCAGGGTTGCCCCGGATACGGAATGGCCTGGGTGGTCCAGCCTGCGGAGGTGAAACCGGCGCTGGTGGCGGCGGAAAATTTTCCGGTGTGAACGAGCAGGCGTGGCGAGGCGCCGAGATCATCTCGGGTGGCGAAGGCGGCGACCTGGTCGGTCCATGTGACGTGGTCCACGGGTGCGGGGACTTCGAGCGTGCCGCCTGCCGTCATGGCTCCGGGGAGCCTGCCGAAGACGAAGAGTTCCTTGTAGCCGGCGGCGGCGTTTGTTTGCCGGGAGGCGAGGATTTCCAATGCCGCGACGAGGAAATCGGCCTGGCCGGAGGTTTCCACGGAGTTGGCGAGCTGGATGACGCGTCCGCGGCCGGTGGCGTTCGGCATCGCCTCAAGCGCCTTGACGATGCGATGGCGGCGGGTGGTGCTGAGGTTCGGCTGGATTTGGAAGGTCTTGATGTCTTCCTCGCGAATGCCCATGGAGGTCAGCGAGCGGTGATCGCGCAGGGAGAGTTCGCTTTGGGTGAGGGCATAGGTTTCCCCGGGCACGCCGACCATGTTGGTGGCGGCCACCGCGACTCCGGCGGAGGCGACGGCGGCACCGATGCGCAGGGGCAGGCCGCCGGCGAAGAAGGCCCATGTCACCTTGTCCATTTCCTCGCGCAGGCGGCGGTTGTCCGAGTAGGGATCGATGCCAAGCTGGCGGGCGGTGTCGAGGCGGGCCTTGTCGAAACCGGCCGCGCGCATGGCGGTTTCCGAAACGCCGCCGGTGATCTCGGCGGTGTTGGGGCTTTGCCCGGCCTCTGCGCCTTCTTTCGCGCGGTTGACGGTGCGCTCGATCGAGCCGCCGACCTTGCTGAAGAAGTGGCCGACGGTTTTCGGAGCGCGCTTGATCGAGGTGACGGGATCCTTGGCGATGTTTTTCACCGCGTCGATCGGCTGGTTGATGGAGCGTTTCATGCCCTCGGCGAAGAGGTCGCCCTTTGAGGTTTCGACCAGTTTGCGGATGGCATTGATCTCGGCGACGCGGGTGGCGACCTGTGGCACGCCGACGGCTTCGAAGGTGCCGAAGTCGCTGTCGATTTCAAAATGGGCCATGAAACCGTCTGTCACCACCTGCTCGCGGACCCGGTGCGATGTTCCGCGAAGGAGGTCGGCGGGAAGAAGGTCCGCGGCATTGAGGACCACGGCGGTTTCATGGTCGGCGGGAGATTGCGCAACGAGCGTGACGGCTCCGCATGAAAGCGCGAGCAAGGTGGCGGGAAGGACTTTCATTGGAGTGGGCGGTTTGTGCGGACGGGAGCCTGCCACAGGAGGATGCGACAATCCCCGGCGGTTCGTCCAGCGAATGCTCGGGGCTTGCCCACGAATGGCAAAGGCGCCGGTCCGACGACGGGCGCCCTCCATTCGTTTCCTCATGACAGGGGGACTCTCAGTCCTCCGCGGCTCCGACACGGAGGAACTTTCTGGCCACGTCGATCGGGACGGTGGCCTCCATGCGGGTGTAGTCCGAGGGAACGCCGCTCTGATCGGCCGCGGCAAGCGGAACGACGCCGCTGGCAGGCCATGGGATTTCGGCCATGGTGGTGCTTTCCTGAAGCTGATAGGAGGCGTCCTCATCGCGCTGATTCCAACGGATGACCAGATTGGCTCCCGATGTGGTTGTCTGGACGGGCGAACCATTCGCGGCAATCGGCGAGGTGCCGAAGAGGAATTCCTCAAGATTGGTGAAACCGTCGCCATCCGGATCGTCGGTGCGAGCGCGTTCATCGGGATCGGGAATGACCGAGGCCCACTCCTCATAGGCATCGCCGCCAATGGCTCCGGTGAGCACATTGAGGCGTCCCGTACCGGTGATGAGCGGGCTGGTTTTCGGCGCTCCGGAACCCGCCGCGCCCCAGATGCCGGGAGTGACGAGGTTTCCGGCGAGTGTGAGGGAGTTCACGGTATCGACCGTTGTTTCGGGATAGTCGAGGTGGAGGAGGGCACCGGCGGCCACATGGATATCGGAGGCGTCGTCGAGCATTTCGGTGGCGAGGCTCAGGGTGCCGCCGCTGACGGTGGTGTCTCCGGCATGGGAACTGGTGACTGTCAGGGCAAGGATCCCGTCCCCGGCTTTGGTTAGAGAGCCGGCTCCCGAGAAGGCTTGGGGAATGCCGATGTCATGTGAAGCGGTGTCAATGGTCAGGCCGCCGCCGGCGATGTTTGCGGTGCTGAGGCCGGATATCCAGTCGGAGCTTGGGGCGCCGGCACGCAGTGTGACGCCGTCGAAGTTCACGGTGCTGAGATTGGAGGCATTCGCCGTATCTCCGCGGATCGCGCTGCCGGTGGTGGTGATGGTAAGACTGCCGCCGGTCAGATTGAGTGTGCCTGATGCCTTGTGATTGCCCGGGGAGCCGCCGGTGCCCAGAAGGATGGCGGTTCCGTTGTCGGTGCTGGTGATCGAACTTGTGGCGTCCGGATTGGTGAGGGTGAGTGTTCCGCGGGCGGTGTTCACGCCGTTTCCACTGACCCAGCGTCCTGCGACGACGGTGGTGCCGGGGCCTTCGATGTCGATGTGATTGGATGAACCCCCGGTGGTCAGGGTGCCTTCGGAGGTCCAGCTTCCGGAGCCCGCGTCGGTGTGTCCCAGCAGCAGGCCGCTGAGTTTGGCGTTCAGGCTTCCCGGCGCGAGGTTCATGTCTCCATACCAGGTGGTGGCGCTTCCGCCCTCGATGGCCGAGCTGCCGAGGACCAGGGCCATCCGCGAATCGAAGGGTGCCGAGAGATTGAGCGTGGCGCCTGTTCCAAGTGTGAAGAGCGCCCTGCTCTTGACGCCCCCGAATGTCATGGCCGGGGTGATGATTTCAGCGGTTCCCCCGTCCGCGGTGGTGATCTCGGACAGGTCGCTGTTGAAGGCCCCCGAGCTGTTGCCGACGACGATGGATGAGCTTGCGGTGAGGCTGCTGTTGGCGGGAAGCCGCAGGATGCCGCTGCCGGTGACCGCGTTGTTCTGCGCGGAACCGATGATGATATTCGCCACGTCCGCGGTGAATGAATTGGCAGCGGAGGCATCGAGCACCCCGCTGGCCTGGGTGGCGGTATTGGTGACGCCGATGGCAAGCTGGCCGCCGAAGCCGCTTCCGATGGACATGGTGGCGCCGGCTCCGGCGGCGAGCGTGCCGCCTGTTGCGTTGATGCCGATCCGGAGCGAGCCCTTGATTTCGGTGCTGTTGGCGAGTGTGAGTTTGTTGGCTCCGGTTTTGAAGAGGTCCAGCATGGTGGGCAGGCTGCTGGTGTAAACCGGATCTCCGCCGGCGTTTGCCGTGCCGATGCCGATGGAGTGATCGGCCCCGAGGAATGTGCCGTCCGTTCGCCAGGTTTCGAGTTGGGCGAGTGAGAACTCTCCCGCGCCTCCGATGTTGAGGCCGAGGCCGCCGCCGTCCTCGATGGTGAGATCGCTTCCGGAGGGTAGCGCGCCGGTCCCGGTGAGGAAGAGCATGCCGCTCTCGACGCTGGTGGGACCGGTATAGGTATTGGTTCCGCTGAGGGTGAGCATGCCCGCCCAGGTCTTGGTCAGACCGCCGTCCACGGGGGCACCCGATGAGTCGTGGCCCAGGTTCTGCGGGATGGTGATGTTGAAGTTGTTGGTATCGATGCGGAGGCCGCCGTCCGAAATGGCGGCCTCGGTGAGGCCGGTGATCCAGTTTGCGCTACCGGCGCCCGCAATGAGGGTGGGGCCGTTGAATTTCACGTTGGCGTTGCCGTTCGCATGGCCCGCGATGGCCGCGCCCGTGGTCTTGAGGATGAGCGCGCCGCCATTGAGATTGAGGGTGCCGGTGGAGCGTCCCGCGATGGTGGACTGGCCTAACAGAATGGCCGTCGCATTGTTGGTGGACTCGATGATGCTGCCGTGGGAGAGGTTTTCCAGGGTGACCGTCCCGGTAGCCTTGGCGGTGGCGGCGGATCCGTTGAGGGCGAACTTGCCGATCTCGACCACGGTTCCCGTTCCCGCGATGTTCAGGTAATTGACGGGCCCGCCCAGTGTGAGGGTTCCCTGGGCCTCCTGGCCGCTGTTGGAGATGTCTCCCGGCACGCGTTCCCCGACGATGAGCTTGTTGAGATCGGCGCGGAATTCGCCTGCGGAGAAGTCCGCGATGCCGTGGTATGGCCCCGCACCGCCGCCGCCGTTGCCGGTTCTGCCGACGATGATGGTGGCGCGGCTGCCGGAACCGGTGGCTCCGCGGACTTCCAGCAGCGAGTCGGCGCCAAGGGTGAAGCTTCCGCGGCTTTTGTTGGATGAAACGATGAATGAGGGTGTGTTGATGACGGATGAGCTGTCCGCCGGTGTGGTGACCATGCTTTCGATGGCGTTGGCGGCGGCATTGCTATTGCCCACGATGAAAGAGGTGGTGGCGGTGATGGCGTTGTCCGGCGAGAGGTTCAGAATGCCCTGGGAATTCGCGGAGTTGTTGGTGAAGCCGAGTTCCACGCGGGCGACATTGGCGGTGAAACCGGCGGCGGCCGATAGGTCGAGGGTGCCTCTGGCCGCCGTCGCTTCGGAGACCTTGGTGGCAATAAGCAGGTTGTTTCCGGAGCCGTCACCGATCGCCATGGAGGATCCGGTTTTCACCACGATCCTGCCGCCGTCCTGGACGTTGCCGATCGTCAGGGAGCCCAGATTGCTGGCGGAGCCGAGGTTGAGGACGCTGGTCCCGCCCTTGGTCAGGGTGAAGGCGCTTCCGGAGAGTCCTCCATTGAGATTGAAATTCGCCGTTCCCGCACCGGTCACCGTGGCATTGGCATTGAGGGTGAGAGTGGGCGCGATGTCGTAGGTGAGACCCGCGACGCCGGCGAGGGCATTGAGGTTCACGGCGGGATTGGTCCCGGCAAGTGCCAGTCCGGTGGATGGTGGGGTTCCGGCGATGTTGACAGTTCCCGCGCCGGCCGCCGGTCCGGTGCCCTGGAGGTCGAGAATGTTGATCTGGAAATCCCCGGCCAGGTCATTGGTCGAGGTGTTGAGGATGTCATCCGGGAGGACGGTGGCATTGCCGGAGACAAAGGTGAGGCGCGTGTCTCCCGCGCCGACCGGTGGCGCGTCCCAGTTGGTTCCGGCCGACCAAAGGTCCGAAGTGCCGGCGCTTGGCGTGTAGGTGAATGTGGCGGCGGCCAGGTGACCCGAAATGGTGAGCGCGGTGATGGAGGAGAGCCGGAACTGGAGTCGGAATGTCGATTTCATGGGTTTGTGTGGCGGGTTCGGTTTTTTGAATTCGCCACGGGACCGGACCTGTCGGAAGGCGTGGTCCGTGGCGATGTCGATAGGAACGACCATGCCACTTCGGGCGGCCTGCCTCTACCGCATGAAGATGTGATTCGATTGCCGGGCCTCTGTGACGGCGGCTACCGGGTCTTCCCGAGAAACTTGAGCACGGCTCCGGTGCGGGAGTGGACGTGCAGTTTCTCGTAGATCTTGCGTACGTGCGATCTGACCGTATCGATGCTGATGCCGAGGCTCGCCGCGATTTCCTTGTACATCGAGCCTTCGGCGAGCAATTGCAGCACATCGCGCTCGCGGTCGCTGAGGGTGTCGAGATCGCCGGACGGAGGCTGGTGATGGAAGAAATTGACGACTCTGCGGGCGATTTGCGGGGACATGGGCGATCCGCCGCCGTGGACCTGGAGGATGGAGCTGACGATTTCCTCGGCCGGGGCGCGTTTGAGGATGTATCCGCAGGCGCCCGCCTTGAGCGCGTTGAAAATGGGGATGCCGTCCCCGTAGGTGGTGAGGATGAGGCAAAGGACGCCCGGACAGGTTTCCTTGAGCCGCGCGACCAGATCGATGCCGCTCATGCCGGGAAGATTGATATCCACCACGGCGACGTCAGGGGGATTGGCGGGAATGTGGCGTAGCGCGTCCTCGGCGGTGCCGAAAACGCCAGTGCATTCCACGCCGGAGTCGCTGAGCCGGATGTAGTTCCTCAGTGCCTCGGCATAGGAGGCGACATCTTCTATCAATACGGTGCGGACTGCCATGTGAGGGGAGGGTTACGGTGATAGCGGCGCGAGCATTTCCACAGAGGCGCCGCCCGCGGCAAGTCCGGTGACGGCGCATGTGCCGCGGATGGAGGCGAGTCTGGAGCGCATGTTTGCGATGCCGTCCCTGCCCGGACCGGTGATTTCCCCGGAAAGGCCGCGGCCATCGTCGGAGAGTCTGATCATGAGCATGGGGGCATCGTAGCGGATGCAAAGCGTCGCCGTGCGGGCGTCGGCATGTTTCACGATGTTCTGGAGCGCCTCGCGGAAAGCCAGGGTGATCTCGTGGCGCACCTGGGCACGGACCTTGATCCCGGGCCAGTCGAAAGGCACATCGAGACGGCAGTTGACACCAAGCGGAGCCAGATAGCTGGTGGCGAGGTATGACAGGTATTCCGCCACGCCCGCCAGGCTGTCGTGAAGCGGGTTGACCGCCCAGACCACCTGATCGAGCGCATCGACGGTGCTGCGGGTGTTGGCGGCGAGTTGTTCGAGACTGGCGCGGGCCTCGTCCGGCAGCGGATGCTTGCGGATGATCAGGTCCTGCATGAGCGCGAGTTGTGACAGGCGGCCGCCCACCTCGTCGTGCATGTCGCGGGCGATCCTGCGCCGTTCCTCGACGAGCGCGGTTTGGCGCCCCCACTCGGCGAGTTCCCGCGCGCGCCTGCGCCTGGCGGCGGCAAACCCTAACAGAACGACGAGTCCCGCGCCACCGGTGCCGGTCAATCCGAAGAACAGGGGAGTCTGCCAGAATGGCGCGAGGATGGCGACGGGTATGCTCAGCACGCTCTGATCCCACTCGCCGTCGCTGTGAGCCGCCTGCGCCTCGAGGAAGTAGTCACCCGGCGGCGGCTGTGAAATCTCGACCGCGAGATCCTGGACCTTCAGCCAATCCTGATGGAGTCCCCGGAAGCGCCATCTGAGCGGAAGTTTTTCCGGCAACCCGGCGCCGGGGATGTCCAGGCGGGCGGTGAGCATCGAGGTGCCGGCGGGGACTCTCATCCCGGAATCGAGGGCGATGGGGTGACCGTCCGCCCTGAGAACCACCAGCACGGGGGTGATGGTTTCGTAGGTTTCCACCTCGGCGATCTGCGGCGAGAGTTCGACCGGGTTATCACTGGAAATCCTGATATGTCGGCCGCTCCGGGTCCCGGACTCGGCGACCCGGAGCACATCGGTGTCTCCGGCGTCCGGGTAGGATCCGTCAGCCCGCGCCATCGCCTCCCACACCGGAAGGGTTCCCGGTTCCGGCACGCGGTCATAGAGCCGGACCAGCACCCTGGACATGCGGTCCAGGCCGAAGCCATCGGCCCGGCCGCGAAGGGCGATGTGGTCGATCGCGCGGGTCGAGCCGAGGTCGATGTCAAAGTGAAAGTCCGCGCCGTGACCGGATTCGGCCGGGTGGACGAAACTGCCGGGCAGTCCGTCGGTCAGGAGATTGGCCGAGACATTCGCCCACAGCGGATGGCTGGCCGTGGCCTGGCAGCCGAGGGCGATGTTGGTGGTGCCTGTTAGAACCGCCTCGACGCGGAACTCGGTGAGGCAGAAGTCGCGGTATTGGTTCCATGCCAATCGCGGCCCGGTGGTGCCGGGCCTGACGAATGGGTAAACCTCGATGCGGAATCCGGTCACCGCGCGTTGCGGGACCTGGGCGCGCACATGGAACACGGCGTCGCCAATCATGTCGTCGCCGCTGCCGGAAACGATGAATCCGTCGGCGGATTCAGTCAGTTCGGTGCCTGTGGCGGTGAGGCGCATGGGTTTGAGCCGGTGCCAGTTTCCCAAGAGGCCGGGGATTTCGTCGGTAGTGTATGAGAGCGTGAACCTGCCGAAATGCCGCTTCGGCATTCCTGATAGAAAACACATCGTCAGCTCGAATGCCTCGGCGGTGACCGGTGCGGCGGTGCGGACCACCAGCATCTGTTTCTCCTCCACCTTCGGAAACACCGACCAGCCGATGCGTCCGCCGTCCTGTCCGTCGATCACGCTGGGAGGTCCCTGGACGGCGCGTTCGAAGCGGGTGGCCTCCACCGATGACATGCGCACTTTCTCGGCGTGGCCACGCATCGCCGCGCAGAGCATGACCGCGAGCGCGGCGGAAACCGTCCGGTGGCAACTGTGAGGGTTCATCTCCACTGGTGCGCGGGTTTGGGACAGCCGGCCCCGCTGGCACTGGTCCGGAAGCTAAGGTGGGGACCGGACGGACGGCAAAGGGAAATCATCAGAACGCGTCCCGCACATGGTTGACCCGGGGTTTCTCACCATCGGAGACATACACCTCGATGACATCGAAGCGCCATGGCACTTCGCGCGTGCCGAGGCGTCTGAGCCAGGCGTTCGCGCCGCGCTCGATGAGGGCCTGCTTCGGTTTGTCCACGGCGTCGAGCGGGCGGATTTTCGTGTCATTGCGGCGGGTTTTCACCTCGACGAAGAGCAGCAGCCCGCCCAGCCCGGCGATGATGTCCACCTCGCCGCCGCGCTGGCCCTTGAAGTTCCGCGCAAGGATGCGGCAGCCCTTGGAACGAAGCCAATCCGCCGCGACGTTCTCGCCGTAAGCGCCGATCCAGATGCGGTCGCGGGCCTCGCCCCGTTCGTCAGTCAAGCGGCAGGGTGAGTTGAGAAACCGGCTGAAACGACCGGCGATGATGGCGGCAAGGGCCGTGAATCCGAAGCGCTTCAAGGTGTTCCTTGGTGCCATATCCCTGATGGCGCGCAAAGCCGAATTGCGGAAACTCGGCGTCGAGCTCCCTCATGATCCGATCCCGCGTGACCTTGGCGATGATGCTGGCGGCGGCGATGGAAAGCGAGCGGCCGTCGCCCTTGACCAGCGCGTCGTGCGGCAGCGGAAAATCCCGGACCGGCAGGCCGTCGATAAGGCAGTGGTCGGGCGCGGGTTTCAGGGCTCCGACGGCGCGGCGCATGGCGAGATGGGTGGCGCGCAGGATGTTCAGGGTGTCGATTTCCGCCGCCTCGGCGAGGGCGACAGCCCACTCGACATCCGGGCGGGCGGTGAGCTGCTCGTAGAGCGCCCCGCGTTTGGCAGCGCTCAGTTTTTTCGAATCATCGAGACCGGGGCAGGTGAAACCGTGCGGCAGAATGACGGCTGCGGCGGCCACCGGCCCGGCCAGAGGCCCCCGGCCCGCCTCGTCCACGCCGGCGATCCTTTTCAGGCCGCGGGCATGGAGGGCGGATTCGAAGGCCAGGTCCGGCACGGTTCTCAGAAGCGGTTGAACCTGTCGCGCACGGTCGAGTGGTTCATCGAGACCGTGGAAAACAGTTGGGTGGAGAACACGGTGCCATCGGAGTCCACCACCGCGCCAATGCCGGTGTGGGTCCAGGAATCGACCATGTTCCTGTGGTGATCCTTGGAGTTTTTCCAAAGGTTGACGAGCACGGTGGACGCGCGTTGCCCGGGATGGTTGGCGGCGGCGACGTTTTCGCTTATATTTTCCATGTTGTAGTGCTCGCGGGCGACAAGGGCGCGGCTCTCGAATCCGAAGTGGCTGACGTTTTTCCCGCTGAGTTTGAAACTGCCGCGGTTCTGGCGGAGGTATTCGCAGTGTTGGTGGGCGAGACGGTCGAGACCGGAATGGCGCTGGAGGGCGCCGGCCCCCTTGGTGGCCCGGTAGGCGTTCACTTCCTGGAGAATTTGCCCGCCAAGGGAGCGATCCGGATTGATGGCGGAGGAGACCTGAACGCGGTGAGTCTCCTGCGGCGGATTGGCGCATGACGCGAATGCAATCGCGCACAGCGCCACCGACAGGGTGGTGGCTGGTTGTGTTTTCATGTTTGGGACAGCACCGGGAAAGTCCCAAAAGGAAGCCAAAAGGTAAACGAAATTTAATAAAGATTACGCGATTGCGTAGTGGTCCTTTTGAAAAATTCAAACCACCGTTTGAATTTTTCAAATATTCCTCATTCCTTGGAATCCGGGCTTCTCTTGCCCATGCGCCGGGTGAGCCGGTCGCCGAGGTCGGCACGGGCGGTTTCCGCGTGGTCGGGGAGGCGTTTGACGGTCTCGGGATGGGCATCGTCGGCATCAGGAAAATGGCGATGGCGTGGGGGTGGGCTCCGGGGTCGCCCCGGCCTTCGAGCACGCCGCGGATGTGCCAGGGCACCCAGCCGCCGTTGCCGCCGG
>CAZKQK010000122.1:0-16087 GCA_964554865.1 uncultured Luteolibacter sp.
AATGCGAAGAGCGAAATCAGGGCTGTTTGGATGGTTTTCATATTTTGCACAACGTTAAGAGCACGCACCGCCACTAGCGAGGGCGAGCGTTGAGACGGGGAGGAGGTTCATACTACGGGTGAGGTTGACGACGAAGCGGCTAGTGGCGGTTGCTGTGGCTCGTCTTGTTCGGCTTTCTTCATTGTGCAGCTGCAAGCCAGTCGGGCGGGGTCTTGTTCTTTCTGATCCATCCCCAGTCACTGAGAACCTCAATGAAAACGTCGCGCTGATAACGCCCATATTCAGACGCATTAATCTGCGAACAAAAGAATCCTGCTTCGCTTGCAACCCGCGGTGCGTCTCCAATACTTCCGTCAAAGGTCTCTCGCGCGATAAAAAGAGCGCCGTGGTCTCCGCCGAAATCGGGAACGAATCCATGATAGAGATACGTGCGTCCATCAGCTTCAAGTTCATATGGTGCGATGAAGTCAAATCCGAGCTCATGGGCTGCGGTTCGCCATGCGTTTTGGACGTTCTCGAGTGTCTTCATTTCTTGCAGAACGATGATGTGGTGGCACCGGCGAGATCAAGCTCCGATTCAACTAGGGACGTTATCGCCGGTTGCCACCCACGGCTTGTTCTGCATTCTTATACCATGTGCCGGAAATGTCGACAATGTGCCACTCTTTCCCATTAAATTTCTCACTCTTCATCGTCAGTATAATCTTCTCCTTGGAGAAGGCTGGATTCGAAAACGTAGCCTGACCAACAAGATCAATTCCTTCTACCTTCATTACCTGCTTAAGCGCCTTATTGAAGCCTGGAACTACCTCGTTCTCTTTCCATCCTTCACCTAGAAAATCTTTGAGCTTTTTCTTCAAAGCTTCAAAATCAGAATTCGAATCATATTCATACCGATAGCCCACCATAATCTCCGGGTCCGCCTGATGCATGAGCTTCCCACCCGGCAAAGCCTTGCCCAGATCCGGTAGATGTTCTCGGGCCTCAGCCAGCACTGTAGTAGTGACCGCGAACAATGCGCATATCAGCATGTGAGGTGTCTTCATTGGAAATTTTTGCAGAACGGTGAGCACGTGCGCCACTACCAGCGGGGGAGTGTGCCGATCACGGAGTTGGGGTTGTAATCAGGTGAAATCATCGAAACTAAACGGCTGGCAGTGGTTGCACGATGCGGCTTGTTCTCTCGGTCCTTTTCTTCTGTTTGCGATGGCGGAGTAGCTCTGCAAATGTGGATCTCAGTGATACCGATAACTGCACCTGCGTCTGATTCTTCCGTCATCGTCTCCGCTGCCGATCCAGTCGATTGTCGCCCCAGCCAAGGGAGTTCCAACGCTCATAAACAGTTCCTGCAATCTACGGGTGGCGTCTAGCATGGGGGCTGATGGCTCATCAACTTCCGAATGGCATGCTCCATTCCTGAGAGTGCATCGAACGCTGGCTGGCCCTACTCCATGTGTGGGGCCGGAAATCTCGATCTCGATAAGAAGTCCCTTCCACCTATTCTCCTTCGCAATCCGCAGCCCTTCATTGGCTATGGAGTCAAGGACCGGGCCGGTCAGATCGTGGAACTCGATATCTCCGTGTTTCATTGCGGGTTGGTGTCTGTGCGATTTCTTGAGAGAACGTAGAGTGGTGGCACCGGCGAGCTCAAGCTCCGATTCAACTAGAGACGTTATCGCCGGTTGCCACGCACGGCTTGTTGGGCTTCTTTAGTTTTCTGACAGCAACGGGAGAAAACAGCGTGGGAAGCGATAGCCGAAACGACCGCCGCTGGGGCGGCAAATGCCACCATTCCTATCCCAAGATACATCATCATTCCGATTCCAGCTAAAACTGCGTTAATAATTGAGAAGCCTTTTGGCTGATGTGACTCAAAAAGTCCGACTATAAAACAGAAGATTAAAGGTAAGGCTGCTGCAGCAAGCAGTGCTCCGATAAATGCATTCTCCATACCCTTCGACCTTCTTGCGGCAATCCATCCAGAGACTATCCCGGTTGTCCCGCCGAAAAGAGACAGGCCTATTAGCCACGCCATTTCATTTGAGGTCATATTTTTATTGCCCAACGTCTAAGGTGAGGCACGGAGCGCAGCGGAGTTGCCTCCACCGCCTTGTTCGGCTTGGTGGTTTGTCATTGGAAGTCCAAGGGTAAATTCATGCCTTCGATCAAAAATTCCAAGTTTTCATCCCAAGATAATTCGATTGATCCGATGACAAAGCCGAAAATAGACTTAAATTCTTCTGAATTCAGTGGTTCTGCATTGATCGGGTAATCACGATTCAAAGTTACTCGAAGAGCATCAGTAGATGCATCAATTGGGATAGAATAGATAGGACCGGATGCGTTGTAGCAACTCAGGCAATACCCTACATGCTGAGGCTTATCGAATGGAATCATGTTGAGCTGGTCTCAGTTTTATTTCTTCTGCCGAACAGAATTTATTCGCAGGCGCTCCCCGAGGTGCTATCCACGGAGTAGCCCGTGCTGCTGATTCTGGCGGCAATCCCTGGATTTACAAGGTATTTCCCGGGGTGCGGTGTGTCTATCCGGTGGCTTACTGCGGAGTGGGCGGGACCGGGGTGCGGTGGCTGATATCGGGGCGGAAAACGGGGGGCGGGCGGCATAGCGGGAGAAAATGCGCGGTCCTGATGTCGTTCCCCTTGCTCCCCTTTTGCGGCCACGACAATAAGGTCGTGGCTCCTTTGCGTTTGCACCGGCTTGGCGGGGGCGGCGGGAAGGTCAGCGGCTTCCCGGCGTTTCACATGATTCCGTCCGCGTTCCGCCGGTGCCCGGACTTCCGCTTCCAGGAAAGCCTTCACCGGGCGCCGCATCCCTCCGGTTGACATGAAATGGGGAGTCATCCAGTTTTGCGACGTGAGATCCTTCCTTCGCCGATCCCTGCTGGTCCTGCCGATCCTCATCCTCACCGCCGCGCCCGGTCCTCTGCGTGGCGCGGACAACTGGCATACCTTCACCGACGTCCGGGGCCGCAAGCTGGAGGCGAAGATCCTGCGCGTCGAGAAGGATCACGTCGTTGTGGAACTCAAGTCGAACGGACGCCAGATTCCGCTCGATTTCGAAAACCTGAGCGAGGAGGACAACGAATTCCTCGGCAGCTACGATGGCGACATCAAGATGCCGCCCTCATCGGCCGGCGGAGGCGATCCGGACAACGCGGTGCCGGAAGGAGACCCCGGGAAGTCGCGCCTTTACCCGCGCACCCGCGAGGAAATCCGCGCCGGGATCCGCGAGATCGAGCGTCGGCCGAAACCGGCGGATGTCACCCGCGAGGTTCACGAGGCGACGCGGAAGCTCAACATCTACCGTTTCCTCTGCGGCGTGCCCCACAACGTGGAGCCGGACATGGCGTTTTCCAAAAACGCCGAAGACGCCGCCCTCGCCTGCAAGAAACACGGCTCCCTCTCGCATGGACTCGGCCACTCGACCGACAAGTGCAATCTGTCAACCATCGGCGACATGGCGGCCAGCGTGGCGCAATACATCGAGGACGCCGGGGCCAACAACCGCGACGCCCGCGGCCACCGCGCGTGGTGCCTGAATCCGCCGATGGCCAGGGTCGGCTTCGGCTCCGGCGGCGACAGCTATTCCGCCATGTGGTGCATGAACAACGGCGGCGAATCGATCCGCGGCATCTGGACCTATCCCGGACGCGGGCTCTTTCCCATCGATTACATGCACGGCAACGCCTGGACGCTCTACGGCGCGGGGAGGCCGGAGTCCGCGGACAAGCTGAAGGTGGAGGTCTTCCGCCTGTCGAAGCGCCCGGAAAAGGCCCTGCCGCTCCATGGCGAGATCGTCGGCCGCCGGATCAAGGTGAACCATGTCTCGCTCGGCATGAACGGAGCCATCAACTTCGAGCCGGACGAACCGAAAAACCGCGGCGTTTACTGGGTCCGCGTCACCGGCGGCGGCGTCCGCGAAGGCTGGCTGGTGGAGTTGTTCTGAGTTGTATCACGCGCTGGAAAAAGATGGCGCGGGCATTCCGCCGGCATGCCAAGGCGCTCATCATGAGATGAAAACGCGGACATGGATGTCATCCTACGGGTGAATCTTTCCCATGTCACACATATCAGATCAACCCAGCGCGCCGGCGATGGCCAGGGCTTCGGGAAAGGGCAGGTCGCCGAGCATGCCGAAGGCATCGTGGCGGGACAGCCTCGCACGGGTGGCGGCCGGGCTGCTCATGCCGCAGAGGAAACGGGCGAGCTGCCGCGGCGTGCCGAGCGCGGCATGCCCCTCCCCTGCCAGCGCGCGGATCCGCAGCCATTCGCCGTCCGTCACCGCGCGCGGCTTGGCCCGGCGGATCGTCACGGGCGGCACTCCGCGGCAGCGATCGCAATGGCCGCAGGGCCCCGGCAGTTTCTCGCCGAAATGGCGCGTCAGATAGTCTGTCAGACAGCCCTTGCTGGAGGCGATGCCGAGCACTTGCCGGATCCGCGCGAGATCGGCCTGCTCGCGGGCCGCGAACCTCTCCGCCAGCCTCGCGGAAAGGTCCCTGAGATCGCCGGGATCCGCCGTGAGCCGGTATCCGTGGCGGACCTGGGAGAGCGTGAGCGCCGCATCGCCCGCCGCCTCCAGTCCGGACAGCGCCGCCGCCACCTTCTCCCGGGAAACTCCGAGCGTGGCGGCGATCGCGCCGGGATCATGGGAAATCCATGATCGCCCCTCGGTTCCGAGGTCGAGCACTTTTCTCAGGAAGTCCCGCTCCTTTGCCGGGCGCCCGGCCAGCAGGCTGGGCCTCGGGCGCAGCAGGCGGAGACGGTAGTTCCCGTAAAACACGCCGGTGGCGGCGATGATGCCATCGGTTTCAAGATAAGCCAACACGGTGGAAACCACCGTCGCGCGGATGTCGGTGGAGACCGACAGGTCATACACGGAGATATCAAATTCGGAGCCGAGGCGCAGCACGCGGTCGATCAGGTTTCCCAGCGCGCGCGGCGTGGGTGTGTCGGACAGGATGAAGTTTTCCAGCACCGTGAGATCGTCGGCACAGGCGAACATCCCGCAGACCGCCGGCTGTCCGTCGCGTCCGGCGCGGCCGATCTCCTGGGTGTGGTTTTCCAGGCTCTTGGGCAGGTTGTAGTGGATCACGCCGCGGATGTCCGCCTTGTCGATGCCCATGCCGAAGGCGATGGTGGCCACGATCACGCGGGCATGGCCGTCCATGAACGCCTGTTGCGCGTCCGTCCGGAACCCGTCCGGCAAGCCGGCGTGGTAGGCGCGGGCGGACACACCGTTTTTCGCCAGAAAGGTGGCCACTTCCTCGGCCGTTTCCTGGCGCGTCACATACACCACCACCGCGCCATCGATGGCCGCCAGCCGGTCCAGCAACATCGCCTTGCGATCCGCCGCGCGGCATGGCGAAACCCGCAGGTCGAGATTCGGCCGGTGGAAACTGAGTTGCACATGATCCGCGGAGGCGATGCGGAAACTTTTGCGGATGTCGCGGGCCACCTTGGGGGTGGCGGTGGCGGTGAGGGCCAGCACCCGTTTCACCCGCAGCGAGCGGCAGAACGCGGCAAGCTTGAGATAGTCCGGGCGGAAATTGTGCCCCCACTCGGAAATGCAGTGCGCCTCGTCGATGGCCACCATGGATACGCCGAGCGACTTCACCCGCCTGCGGAACGTCCCGTTGGCCAGGCGTTCCGGAGCGATGTAGAGCAGCTTCAGCTCGCGCGCCTCCAGCCGACGGTATAACTCCGCCAGTTCCCCGCCGTCCAGCGTGGAGTCCAGCCGCGCCGCCGCGATGCCGCGGGCCCGCAGCGAGTCCACCTGATCCTTCATCAGCGCGATCAGGGGCGAGATCACCAGCGTGAGCCCGTCCAACAACAGGGCCGGAAGCTGATAACACATCGATTTCCCCCCGCCTGTCGGAAACACCGCCAGGGCCGGACGGCCGTCCAGCAAGGCCCGCACCACCCGCTCCTGCCCGCCGCGGAACGCGTCGAATCCGAAGCGGGTGCGCAGGGTTTCAAGGACGGGATCGGAGTTCATGAACGGCGGGTTCTCCGGCCGAATCTCCCCGCTTCAGACCATTAGGCCAGATGAAATTCATCGGTCATCCGCCCGAGCGGAGCGCTCCCGGCACAATACGCTTGGACTCACGCACCGGTTCCTGCCATTTTTCCAACGGGAGGAAACCCGAATCGGTTTCCCCACGAACGAATGCCCGATAGGGAGATCAGGATGGCCAAGGCGGGCACCGTGGATGATGCCAATGGTTGGTGAACCGTCAGCCCTGCGGCAATCCCTTTTGTTTGTGTAGCCCAGGGTGCCGCTTGTCCGGCGGGCCGGTCATCTCGCCCAACTGCCCTTGACGACGGGGAGTTGGCCGTTGCTGATGACGCGGTAGTCGGTGGGGCCCTTGGCTCCTTCGAGCGGGACGCCGACGTAGCGTTTCCATGCCCCGGTCATGCTTTCCCCGGTGTGGCAGCCCCAGCTTTTGCAGTAGGCGTTGCGAGCGAATACGGAGCCCTTGATGCGGGGAAGGTCGCGCTCGTGGAGCGTGGCGATGGAGGCGGCCATGATTTCGTTGCCGTAATCGAACATGAAGGCGTGGCGGTTGGAGTGGCCGAAGAAGTCGAAGGTCTGGATCGATCCGCGGGGCCGGGAGTTGAGCGCGGTGATGAAGCCGGGGCCGGAGTTGAACCAGATGAGGGTGGCGCGTCGCTTGGCGGCCTGTTCGGTGATCCAGGTGGTGTAGGGTTTGCCGTCCTCGCGGCCGCGGGTTTCGTAGCCGGGCTTGAAGACCATCCAGACGAGCGGCGCGTCGCTGCCGTAGGCCTTGCGGATCTCCGCCATGCGGAGGGTGGCGGCGCGGACGAAATTGGCCCACCAGCGGTCGTGTTGGTCGGCCTCAACGCGCAGGTTTTCCCATTTCCGCAGGGCCGGGCCGCCGGAAACAATGACGTGATCCGCGTGCGCGGGCAGCGCCAGCAAGGCAAGGAGGATGGTCAGCGGAAAGGCACGGACGATTCCATTCATCGGCGGGAGGCTAAAACCAAACCCGGGGGTTGTGAACAACGAAACTGCCGCAAAACGGCGAAAACCATCGCGCGGCGCGATCAGGGGAGCAGGCAGTAGGCCGCCATGCCGACGGCGGCTCCGGTGGTGCCGAGGATGGTTTCCATGACGGACCAGGTTCTGAGCGTCTGCCACTCGGTGGCTCCGGTGAATTTGCTGAAGAGCCAGAATCCCGAGTCGTTCACGTGGCTGAGGACCACGGAGCCGCCGCCGATGCAGACCGAGAGCGCGGCGAGGCGGGCGCCGCTCAGGCCCATGGTTTCCACCACCGGCAGGATCAGGCCGACGGTGGTGAGGCAGGCGACCAGCGCCGAGCCCTGGACCACCCGGACCGTCGCGGCGATGACAAAGGCGGCGAGGGCGACGGGCAGGCCCAGACCGATGAGGGCGCCGCCGAGTTGGGCGCCGGCCCCGGAGTCCACCAACACCTGCTTGAAGACGCCGCCGGCTCCGGTCACCAGCAGGATGATGCCGGCGGGCTGGAGGGCGGAGGAGCAGATTTCGAACACCTTTTCCCTGCTCATGCCACGACGCAGGGCGAGCCCGTAGAAGGCGACCAGACAGGCGGCGAGGATCGCGAAAAACGGATGGCCGATGAGTTGCAACCAGGCGTGGAGCGGACTGTCCTGTGGCACGAAAGCGCCACCGATCGAGCGCAACCCGACCAGCAGCAGGGGGAATAGCACCAAAGCGAGGCTGAAACCGAATGATGGCGGCGGACAATCCCCCTTCCCCGGCATGATTTCGGGTTCCCCGGCGTCTGGCGGGATTTTCAGATCGACCCTGCGGCCCACCCAGGTGCCATAGGCCGGGCCGGCGAGCAGCATGCCCGGGATGGCCGCGCAGATGCCGATGAGGATCATCCAGCCGAAGTCCGCTCCCATCTGGGACGCCAGCAGCATGGGCGTGGGTCCGGGCAGCAGGAAGGCCGCCGCAGCCGCCACTCCGGCGAAGAGCGATACCGCATAACGCGTGACTCCGCCGCCGGTCCGCCGCACCAGCGCGAAGACCACGCCGATGAGAAGCACGATGGCGACATCGAAGAACAACGGCAGGGCGCACACCAGCCCGGCCAGTCCGAGGGCGTAGTGGGCGCGTTTTTCGCCAAAGGCTCCTAACAGCTTCAGCGCGATCCGGTCGAGCGCTCCGGTTTCGTGCAGCACCTTGCCGAACATGGCGCCGAGACCGACGACGATGGCGAGAAACCCGAGCGTGCCGGACATGCCCTTTTCCATGGTCCTGGCGATGTCCTGCGGCGGCATGCCGGAGAGCAGCGCGGCCGCCATCGAGACGAGCATGAGCGCGACGAAGGCGTGCATGCGCGCCTTCATCACGAGAAAGAGCAGCAGGCCGACGCAGCCAGCGGTTGTCAGAACGAGTGTGGCGATGTTCATGGGTGGGGTGACGGGCTTGGTTCGCGCAGGAGCGCGGAGACGGCGGCGACCACCTCATCGAGCGGAGGCTCCACGCCAATGGTAACGACGTCCGGTTCATCGGGGCCGGGTTCCTCCAGCGCCTCGAACTGGGAGCGCAGCATTTCCGGTTTGAAAAAATGGCCGCGCCGCGCCGCGAGCCGGCCTTCGAGGAGCGCCCGGTCCGCCTTGAGAAACACGAAGCGCATGCCGGGGTTTCCGTCCCGCAGGCGATCCCGGTAGCGTTTCCCGAGGGCGGAGCACACCATGAGCGAAAGCCGGTGGGTACGCGTCATGGCGAAAGCGGCGTCGTTGAGCGCGTCAAGCCACGGCCGACGGTCGGCGTCATTGAGCGGCTCGCCGCGGGCCATCTTCTCCACGTTCGCCCGGGGATGGAGGAAATCGCCATCCAGCAAGGCGGCATCCAACTCCGCCGCCACCGCGCGGGCGACGGACGACTTGCCGCTGCCGCTCACGCCCATGATGACGATCACGCGGTTCGGAGGATCGGCGGGAATCGGAGTGTCGGAGGAGTCCATCGGGTTTCACGGAATCCAATCGATCCCTCCGGCCTTGGCAAGCACGCGGACTCAGGATGCCCGCCGCCGCCATCTCACGAACCCGAAGGACGCGAGCAGCAGCACCGGCGCGGAGATTGCGGCGACGAGCCCCCAGGGCACGGGCAGACGCATTTTGAAACGTGAAACCACGGGCCGCCGCACGGCGTCCGCCACGGGCAGATCCCAGATGAGCGTGCGGCCATCGTTTTCCACGCGGGTGGCATTGTGATCGAAGGCCGGAGCGGGCAGGTGGACGATGGAAACGAAGCGTCGCCCGTTGTAGGTCGATGCCGGAAGAAGTGCCGAGCCGGGGATCGCTTTCCCGGGGGACACGCTGCGCTCCATCTCAAGGGTGAGACCGCGGGTGCGGGTTTCGATTTCCCCGGCGAGATGCCTGGCGGCCTCGGGCAGGGCCTTGGCGGAAGGGCCCTTCAAGACATCGGCCAGCGCGGGGGCGGATTTGAATGTGAGGTCCAGATCGATGGCGGCGCGGTCGCCATTGGTGCGGATCCGGTAGGTCGAGCCATGGAGTTCCGGGGTGTCGCGAATGAAGCGGTCGAGCATTTTGGCCACCGCCTGCTCGCCGCCCCTCATGGCAAGCACGGTATTGGGGACGGAGGCCCGGATTTCCGCCCTGCCGCTGCCATCCGCATTGAGCCAGAATTCCTCGCGGCACTCGATGCAGGCGGCGCAAAGCAGGATCGGCAGAATGGCGGCGGCGCGGAGAAACGTGGAGATCAAGCGGGATCGGTGGTTGCGTTCGGTGGAAACAAGGCGGGCAGGTCAGGCGGATCGGAGGCTGATTTCGCACGCCGGGCGGCGACGATCCTGCCCTCGTGAAAAAGAAACGCCCCCGGCATCCGCCTGCCGTCACCGGCGAGATAGCCGACACCGCAGCCTTTGTAAATCGAGAGCAAGCCGGGCCACCAGACCCGGGGGCCGAAAAGTTCCATGAAACCGCCCTTGCCGAGTCCGAAGGCCCGGTAAAGCTCGCAGCGCGGATCGGCGATGCGGGCGACCCCGTCCGCGTCCGGCAGGTAGCGGATTTCCTTACCCTCGCGGAGCATGTGGACGAGGATGAGACGCGCGCCGTGCCCGGTGGCGCAGCGCTTCAGATCCTCAAGCCCGCGCAGGGTCCGGCGGGTGAAGGTGCAGCCGAAGTGGCGGAGGAAAACCAGCACGAGCGGCCGGTCCACGGAGGCCTCCAGCAGGCTTTCGCCGCCTGGCAGCCGGAAGCGGGCCGCCGTTTTCTCCAGGGACTCGGGCGCCGCGCGACGCCCCGTGCCGGACGGATCGTTCATTTTCCGGCGGACGGTGCAGCGTGAATCGGAGCAACAGGCCATGTGCGGCGAATGTATCCACGGCGCGCGGCCGCGCAAGCGGGCGGTGGAAATTGGAAAATCCGGGTATTTTCCTCCTGGAAACGAATCGGTCGCGGCATGAATCTCCGGTTCTCCCACCGTCTTGACCCTCACCACTGTTGTATTCCTCGTTCTGGGCCTGCTCCTGTTGCTCGGCGGAGCCGAGTTTCTGGTCCGCGGAGCCGTGCGCATCGCCACCGCCGCAGGCATCACACCGCTGGTGGTGGGACTCACCGTGGTCGCCTTCGGCACCAGCACGCCGGAGCTTGCGGTGAGCGTGATATCCGCCTTCAAGGGACAGGCCGACCTGGCGCTCGGAAACGTTGTGGGCAGTAACATTTTCAACATCCTGCTCATCCTCGGGATCTCGGCCGTGATCGTGCCGCTGGTGGTGGCGCAGCAGCTTGTTCGATTCGACGTGCCGGTGATGATCGGTGTTTCAGTCCTGGTTTATCTCTTCGCCATGGACGGGCGCATCGGCCGGGTGGACGGAATCGTCCTGTTCACCGGAGTGATCGCCTACACTGTCTCTCTCATCGTCCGGAGCGGCAAGGAAACGAGCGCCGAAGTGAAGTCCGAATACGATGGAATGGTCGGCGCGAAGGGCGACGCGAAGAACTGGATCGGGAACATCTGCCTGGTGCTGATCGGGCTGGTGGCGCTGGTCGGCGGCTCGAAGCTGCTGGTGGACGCAGCGGTGACCATCGCCCGCGCGTGGGGCGTGAGCGAATTGGTGATCGGCCTGACCATCGTCGCCGCCGGCACCTCCCTGCCGGAGGTGGCCGCCTCGGTGGTGGCCGCGGTCAAGGGCGAGCGCGACATCGCGGTGGGCAACGTGGTGGGCAGCAACATCTTCAATCTGCTCGGCGTGCTGGGCCTGAGTTCGATTGTTTCGCCCTCCGGCATTCCGGTTTCGAAGGCGGCGATGGAATTCGACATCCCGGTGATGATCGCCGTGGCGGCTGCCTGCCTGCCGGTGTTTTTCGCCGGATGCCGGATCGGCCGGGTGAACGGCGTGGTTTTCCTTGCGTTTTACGCGGCCTACGTGGTTTACGTCGTCTTTGCCGCCACCGGCCACGGGGCTTTTCCCGGCTACCGCGCCGCCATGTTTCACTACGTGCTACCGATCACGGCGGTGATGCTGGTGGTCATCACGCTGCGGGCCTTCGCGGGGGGGAAAAAGACCGCCTGAAACGGGCCTCGGCGGCCCCGATTCGCGCGGCCCGAAAGTTTCATTTTAAACCGAAGCGCATCCGGGCGACATTCATCCGTCTGAAACCCCAACTCCGGAACACCTGGTCCGGTGAAAACCCGCATGAAAATCCGCGCACTCATCCTGCTGACGCTCGCACTGGCCCCCGCCGCCCGTGCCGAGGTGGTCCTCCAGTATTTCGGCACCTCGTGGAACGAAATCGAACGCCGCATCCCCGAACTCGCCGAGCGGGGATACGATTCGCTCTGGCTCCCGCCGCCATTCAAGGGCGGCTCGGGAACCTACTCGGTGGGCTTTGACACGCTGGACCGCTTCGACCTCGGCGACCGCAACCAATCGGGCACCGTCCGCACTCGCTACGGCACCAAGGCCGACCTGCTGCGGTTGATGCGCGCCGCCCACCGCTTCGGCATCCGGGTTTACTTCGACAACGTCATGGCCCACAACGCCGGACCGCTGGACAAGAACACCAATCCCGGCCAACTGCTGCCCGGCGTGCCGGGATTCGTGCCCGAGGACTTCCACCTCGTGCGCGAGAGCAACGGAACCTGGCGCAAGGCCGCCGACTGGCCGAACTGGCTGGACGAGTGGCAGGTGCTCAACCGCAACCCCTTCGCCTGGGACATCGCGCAGGAATCCCCGCAAAACGTCAGTTTCAACCCGACCGGCACCCAGGAAGGCCACACCTATCCGAAGTGGAGCGGGATCCGCCATCCGGGCATGACCGCGCGCTATCTCGATACCGACCTCACCGTGGCCACCAACGGCACCGGCGGCGCGGTGCATCCCTTCGCCGACAAGGAGCCCTATGAGGATACCGGCTACCTCGACGGCGGGGTTCTGACGGGAGCGGGAAACGGGCGCTTTGATTTCAAGGATGTCAACGGCAACGGACAACACGACCTTGGCGAGCCCTCCGAGCCTTTCACCGACACCGGGGTCGATCCCGCGGTGCCCGCCCGCCGCACCACCCAGTGGGGATATGGAGACGGCATCTACAACATGGGAAACCCCGTCGCCGAGGATGTGAACGCCATGCTCAACCGCGCCGTGCGCTGGTTCGTCGATGAGGCGAAGCCGGATGGTTTCCGGCTCGATGCGGTAAAACACGTGCCTTCGTATTTCTTCGGCAAACAGTCGGGCTCGGACAAGGACCGCTCGAACTGGGGCTACAACGGTCAGATCCAGGAACAGTTCAACATCAGCCGCGGCTATGGCGACTGGGGCAACCACCGCGACAGCGTCTTCGGCGGTGAAAACGAGGTGCGGGACGACGCCATGCTCTTCGGCGAGCATCTCGGATCGCCACCGGCGGAAGGCGGCTATCTGGACGCCGGCATGCGCATCGCCAACGACAACGTGCTCAACATGGTTCGCGACACCATCGGCAGCAGTCTCAGCGGCTACGACACGCCGAACCACGGCGGCTACGGGACATCCGCGCAATCGGTGAATTATGTCATGAGCCATGACAACACCTGGCTCTGGGGTGGAGACCGCGCGGCGGCCCACGCCCACATCCTCACCCGCGAGGGCCTGCCGATCGTTTACACGGACGGCTACAACCAGGCGGGCGCCCCCGATTATTTCCCGAAACCCTCGGGAGTGAACTTCCTCGGGCAATTCGGAGACAACAGCGTGACTGCCGCCGTGGGAGTGCACCGCGACTTCGCGCGCGGCCATCAGGTCGGAAGATGGAGCGATCAAAACTACGCCGCCTACGAGCGGGTGGACATGCGCGAGCGCAAGGACAACGGTTCATGGAACGGTCCGACGCTGCTCTTCATGATGGCCCGCGCCTATCAGGGCAGCGGCCAGGGCAGGTTGTTTCCCACCGGTTTCCCGACGGGAGCCACGCTGGTGAACCACTCGTCGCACGGAGGACGCTTCCGGGTGTCTGTGAACGGCTCCGGACAGGTCGTCGATGGCAGTGGCAACGCTCCACTGGTGCCGCCGGGCGGATGGTTCGCCTTCTCATGGCATAACCCGCGCATGCCGCTCGTCTGGCAGGCCTCCCGCCACCAGCAGGAGGTCCGGCCGATCACGATCCTCCAAAACGGCGTGCCCGCTCCGGAGATGGACCACTGGCGCACCGATGGCAAGGACGGTGACAATGGTTTCAACCCCTATGGCGTGCCGGAAGGCGACCGCGCCACCAAGTCCTACCGCGTGCGGATTCCCCGGGTGACTGACGGCTCGAACCTCAGCTTCATCGCGCGGGCCGACGGCTCGGCACAAAACATCCGCCTGAAGCTCAACGGCGGCATCGATGTGAATTCCCACCTCGGTCTCGGACCGCAGACGGGAGACCCGCGCGATTTCCCGCCCGGCGCGACCGGTGACCAATTCAACGCCGCGGATGCGAACGACCGGCGGCTTGAAAACTCCACGGACACCTATCTCGGCTACGAGCAGATGCGCTTTGTCCGCCGTGGCGCGGAGAAATTCGCGGCGCGCGGCGTTTCGAGAAACGTCATCGGTTCGCAAGGAGCGGAAACCTATCAGGCCGTGATCGGCACGGCGGGCTTCACCGTGAACAACGGCGGCGGAGTGAACAGTAACCGGGGCACCGCCTCATGGGTCTATCATGATCCGGCCGCCGACAACCAACTGGCTCCCGTGGTCCCGCAATTCGATCCCGCGCCGGAGAGCGCCGCCGGAGAACCGGTGGGTCTCTATGTGAAAACCGGATACTCGTTCCAGGCGGACAAAGTGTGGATCTACTACACCACCGATGGGGCAACCTATCCCGAGGGCAGCGGCGGTGTCGGCAAGGGCAACACGCAGGTGGCCGAGGCGCTGTTCCATGCCAACGGCAACAACGACGGCACCGGAGTCACCGACTGGTGGCATGCCGTGCTTCCCGCGTTTCCCGAAGGCACCGTGCTGCGCTACAAGGTGGGCGTGACCCGTCTGAACGCGGGCTCGGTTTTCCCCTTCACCGGAGCCGACATCGATCTCGCCGAGCGGATGGAAACCGTTTTCGAAATCACCGGCTTCGATGCCACCACCGTGCCCCATCACATTCACAACGACCACGGGGCCATGGCGGCCGGCCTGGAAGAGGGCTTCCATGTCCTTCGCTCGCGCGCGTTTGCCGGTCGTGGCGACGGCTCTTCCATCTACCGCACCGAAACCCAGGTGTTTTACTATGACGCGCGGCGCAGCGGCGGTGAGATCGTCTACCCGCGCGCGGGTGACGGACTCGGCGGTTCGAACTACGGCGTGGTTGTCGCCAGCGATCCGGATGCCAGCGAGGTGTGGTATTACATCGATGACCTCGATCCCTCCAACGACGATCCTTCGAAGGGCAACGGGCTGCATGCGTGGCGACGTGCCGACGCGGTCGCCGTGCCCACCAACCTCGGTGGCACATCCTTCTCCA
This sequence comes from uncultured Luteolibacter sp., assembly GCA_964554865.1. GTDB lineage: Bacteria > Verrucomicrobiota > Verrucomicrobiia > Verrucomicrobiales > Akkermansiaceae > Luteolibacter. The sequence goes on from CAZKQK010000122.1 coordinate 14,976, forward strand.
AGGAATGGCGTTTCACTTATGACAACATCCCGTCGGGCGGCATGGCGCGCATCGTGGTCAGACTCATGGAGCCCTCGTCATCCGCGGACATGAGTCTCAGCGACGAGGCCGGACACTACACCACGCTCGAACGCCAGGTCACCACCGGCAGCCCGATCAATTTCAATATCGGCTACCCGTCCTTCGCCGGGGAAACGGTGGACGAAAACTATGTGATGAAGGTCTATTTCCGCAAGGAGCTGATCCCCGACGGAATGAGCGACGCGGAGTTTTTGGACGAATTTTCGGTTTACATCAGCAGCACGGCCAGCGGCGACCCGGAAGGCGCCGTGCTCCAGCCGCGCGAAGGCTACCGTTTGGTGCGAAACATCAACGCCACCGAGCATGTGGTCGAGTTCACCTTTCCGAACCTTTACAACGGACTGCCGGATTTCCTCCATACCGTGCGCGCGGAACACCGCCGCGGCGGACTCACACTCGGCGACAGCGAGTTGGTCAAAATGCGCGTCAGCGGCAACCTCGACTCGGATGGCGACGGCATGCCCGACTGGTGGGAACGGCTTCAGGGTCTTGATCCCAACAACCCATCCGGCATTCATGGACCGAATGGCGACGAGGATGGTGACGGCGTTTCCAATCGAGAGGAATATCTCTTCGGAATGAATACCCGGATCGCCGATCCCATGGCCAAACCAAGGGTCACGATGGCACCCGCTCCGGACGAGGGACCTCGCTGGCGCATGACTTTCCCGACCATTCCCGGCAGGCTCTACCGCTGGCAGCGTTCGACAAGTCTCGGATCATGGAGCGATCTCGGCAGCCCGGTGAACACAGGCAGCCACACAGGCCCGTCCGAGATCGAGTTGTTCGACGATGGCGACGGCCCGGCATCATTCTACCGGGTGCGGGTGATGGAGTCGCCCTGAAAACCCGTCCAAAGTTATTTAAAACATCCGCAAGGTCGGGCGGAATCGGGCATGAGTTCACCCTCCACCCGTCCCGGTCAGGTCCACCCCAGCGATCCGAGCCGCCGACAATTTGAGATCATCCGGCCGGTGCCGGAGAGCGCCCGCAAAAAGACCTCACCCCACAAGATCGACCGTTTCCACATT
>CAZKQK010000123.1:0-15884 GCA_964554865.1 uncultured Luteolibacter sp.
AGCCGTCCCTGCCTCAGTCTTGCGAAATTCGGCTTATCTACGCGCCATTCGGGACCGCCCCTTTATCACGGCACCCACTCCCCCGTCCACCCGGACAACCCCGCCGCCGAGTTCCTCGACATGGTCTTCCTCCTCGCGCTTCGACCCGAAGCGATCAGTGAGTTCTCGAAGAGCCGGGTCACTTTTCGCACCGGAGTCTTGAAATTCGTCGGCGAGAGGCCACACGTGGGGGGCGTCAGTTTTTTTCACCAAGCCATTCGGATCGGAAATGATGTCTCCACTTCAAAAAATCGTCTTCTTGCCGATCGGTGCATGCATGGCCGCTTTGGCGCCTGAGGCCGGGGCTCAGATGCAGTCGGAAATCCAGCAACGCCGGGAGTGGCGGACGGATGATCTGGTTTTCTCCAACAATTATTCCGGTGCGCGGCTCAGTGATCTCCGCCGTCTTGCCGGGAACCGCTACCTGGCGATCTCACGGCCTGAATTCAGCCCCATCAACCCAAGTCCCTGGTATTCATTTGACATTGGGTCCGCCGAACCCCGGGAAATTGAACTGTCCATCATGATTGACGGTACCTATCCGGACACCATCCCGCTGATGCCATCACGACCATGGCTCAGTGCGGATGGAGGAATCTCATGGAAGCAACTGGATGAAGCGGCATGGACCAAAGGTGAATTCACCAGCACCGCCCGCATAAACCTTCCGTCCGGAATCCTGCGGGTTTCGGCTTTTCTCCCCTACACCTTGGAGCAGGCGATGGCATGGTGCGACAAGATCGAAAAACTTCCTTTTGTCACCGGCTCATCCATCGGCCTCTCCGCGGAGGGGCGGCCGATCCGACAACTGACGATCGCGGAAACCGACGCCCGGCAATTCATTGTGGTGCTCGGCGGCCAGCATCCGCCGGAAGCGGCCGGGGATCGCGGCCTGGTGCGTTTCATCGGGGAAATTTGTTCCGATAGCGACCTCTCAAGGCGTTTTCGCAAGGAGTTCCGAACGGTGGTTGTTCCCATGATCAACCCTGACGGCAAACATCATGGCAACTGGCGCGGCTCACTCGGCGGCAAGGATTCCAATCGCGACTGGCACACCCAAACATTGCCGGAAATCCAGGCCGTCGCCCGGTTTTTGAGGGATCAGGTCACAGGTGATGGCCGGAAAACATGGGTCTCCATCGACTTCCACGCCACAAACCGTGATTTCTTTTACATCAATCCTGCGGATCAGCGGCAGGATCCGGAAAGTTTTTCCGGCAGATGGTTCGCCGCGGTGGAGAAGGAAGAAGGCGGATTCAAAGTCGAATCGAACGTCACTGCAAATTCGGGAACGTCGCTCGAATGGTGCGGCGGCACGCTCGGCTGTCCCGCTTACACCCACGAGTTCATTTATGCACAGGAATTGGATGAGATCCGCACGAAGTCCCGTGACGAAGCGAGGGCTCTCATGCGTGTCCTTCTGGGAGATTTGGAGAAGGCAAGGACCGGTAGCGCGTCTGCCAAGAGCACGTCTGAAAAATAACTTCAAACATATGCCTGGCTGCCCTTGAAGCGGTGATTTACGATGACAAAGGGCGGCGCGTCACCATCAAGGGGGCCGTCCAAGACCGCGTATTGTGAAGCTGCCTCCGGCGAGGATCGGGGCTCGTCCCATTCAACGCCGGCTGACATTGGTCAACGAGGGAAACCACCGATTTCAAAGCCCCTTGGCGATGTCGTCGGCGAGGCGGGAGAGGAGTGTGGACTGGGCGGCGACGAGGGCGTCGTAGCCATCCGAGGCGAGGGGTTCGCGGTCGATGAAGGTTCGGGATGCCTTGAGGCGGCGGTCGGGCAGGGAATAGGAGCGCCATCCGGCCTCGATGACGGCGAAACCATCGGCTCCGGCGTGGAGTTGGCGGATGTCGATGGTGACCTGGGAGTCGATGCCTTCGTCGCCGCGCCAGGGGTAGGAGCGGACGTTTCCGGTCTTGAGGCGGCGGCCGAGGTTGGTGGCGGTGACGCGGGTGATGGAGGATGCGAGGTCGCCGGCCCAGCGGTGGTTTTCGGCGATGCCGAGTTGGTGTTCGGATTCGGCGACGACGATGTTGGGACGGTCGATGTATTCGGCGAGGGAAACGGGGCCGACGCCGATGCCGCGTCCGCCGCCGGAGGGTGTGGGGCCATCGGCCTTGAGAACGTAGTAGGAGCGCGGGCCCGCGCCGCAGGAGGCGAGGATGAGGGCGCTGGCGAGGAGCAGGAGCCGACGGGTCATGGGTGATTGGTTTGAGGAATGGATCTAACGACCACCGCGCGGGGCTTTGGGCGTGGGGTTTCCGGAGGAGTCGCGGCCGAAGAGCAGGGAGTTGGGTTTTTCGTTTACGGTATCGGAAGTGCTCTTGATCGAGCGGAGGGCGGCGCGGAGTTCGTCGAGACTGCGGAGGAGGTCGCCTTGGATGGCTCCCTCGGGGCCGATGCTGGCGATGGATTTTTCGAGTGAGGCGATGGACTTGCGAAGGTCCGCAGGGAGGCTGCGGAATTCGGGATCCTCGAGGGTCCTGCGTGCGGCGGCGGCGGTTTCCTCGATCTGGGTGAGGGCTTTCCGCGATTCGGCGATGGTGATCTTGGCCTCTTTGGCCGCGGCGGCGATGTTGTTCATGATTTCCTCGATGGGCAGGGCCTGGAGTCTGTCGAGGATGGCGGTGAATTGCGCGAAGCCGGAGGAAACGGTGGGTATGGTGATGTGTTCGCCGGAATTTCCGACTTTGGCGGGGGAAGCTTCCGGGTAGTAGTCGAGATCCACGTAGAGGGCGCCGGTGATGAAGTTGGCGGTTTTGAGCGAGGCTCGCAGGCCGCGGTCAACGAGCTGGGTGAGGAACTCGGTGTCCTGGAGCTTCTCGGGATGATCGCGGATATCGCGGCGCATGAGTCCGCAGTCGATCTCGATGAGCACGGGGATGCGGGGATCGCCATTGGAGGGGACGAGTTCGAATGAGATGTCCGACACGCGGCCGATGGTGATGCCGCGGAACTCGACGGTGGCGCGCTTGGAGAGACCGCGGACGGTCTGGTCGAAGAGGAGGAGGAGCTTGATGGTGGGCTTGAAGGTGGTGTTGCGCGCGGTGTCTTCGTCGCGGTGGAGGGTGAAGGTGGCGCCATCCGTGACGGGATCGCCGGGCGTTTCGGTTTCCGTCAGGCCGAAGGAGACGCCGCCGGAGATCATCGCCTGGAGCGAGGGGGTGCGCACCTTGAAACCTTCCGCGCCGGCGCTGATGTCGATGCCGCTGGTGTTCCAAAAGCGGGTGTTTTCCCTGACGAGCGGACTGTATTCCTCCTGGATGAAGGCGTTGTAGGAAACGCGGGTGCCGTCCGGTGAAAGCGTGCGCGACTCGATGCGGCCGACCTCGAAGCCGCGGTAGTAGAGCGGCGAGCCGGCTGTTAGAAGTCCGGCCTCGTCGGTGGTGAGAACGATGCGCCTTCCCGGCACGCTGAGGTTGGTGGCGGGCGGGGTTTCCAAGCCGGTGAAATCGGAAGTGCGCTCGCCGGGGTCGTTGCCGGGATCAAGCTCGATGTAGGCGCCCTGGATCAGGGTGCCGAGACCTGAGACGCCTGAGCCTGAGATACGCGGCTTCACCACCCAGAAGCGGGCGCTGCGGCGCAGCAGGTTTTCGGCGGAGGAGTGCATCTCGATGTGGACGATGACGGACTTGAGATCCTCGGTGAGTTCCACATTGCGCACGATGCCGACGGTGACCGAGCGGCAGCGGACTTCGGTTTTGTTGGCGAAGATTTCCTCGGCGGTCTCGAAGCGCACGCGGGCGACCGGACCGGCTGTGGTGAAGTGGCGGAAGAGCATCCACGCGCCAAGAAGCAGGGCGACGAGCGGGACCACCCAGACGATGTTCCAGCGCTGGGTGTGCCGGATTTCCGGGGCGGATGCGGATGGCGGTGTCGGTTTGTCGCTCACGATTCGGTTTCGATTGGGGTTGTGGGTCCGGGCGCGCGGTCGCGGTCGTCCAGCCGGTCCCACAACAGGCGGGGATCGAAGCTCATCGCCGCGAACATGGTAAGCACGACCACGCCCGCGAATGCAAGCGCTCCGGGCCCGGGGAGGACGGTCATGTAGTTTCCGAGGCGGACGACGGAAACGAGGATGCCGACCACGAAGATGTCGATCATCGACCAGCGTCCCAGCAGTTCGGTGAACCAATAGAGGCTCCCGAGCGCCTTGGGCGAGGGGTGGACATGTCCGGTGGCGGCGAGGCAGAGCCAGGTGAGGGCCACGATCTTCAGAAGCGGGATGAGGATCGAGGCGGTGAAGATGACGATGGCGATGGGGTAGGCCCCGCCGCGCCAGAAGTAGAGCATGCCTCCGATGATGGTGTTGTGGGTGACGATGCCGAGTTCCACCGTGGTCATCACCGGCAGGATGTGGGAGGGGATGTAGAGGGCGGCGGCGGCGGCCATCAGAGCCACCGTGTTCTGGATGCTGTGGTGCTTGCGCGGATGAAGGCGGGACCGGCAACGCGGGCAGCGCCCGGCCGAGGCCGGCGAGACGCGGCCGCAGGTGTGGCATGAGGCCAGGCCCTGATCGGCGGCCCGCGGGAAACGCGTGTTCATGATCTGGCCACCTCCAGCCGGTCCCAGAGTTCCTCGCGGTCGATTCCGGCCACGGCGGCGGCCATGAAGACCATCACCGCGCAGAAGGCCCAAAAGCCGACTCCAAAGTGGACATCGGCCACCTTGGCGAGCTTGAGCAGGCTGACCAGCACGCCCAACAGGAAAACCTCGACCATGTTCCAGGGTTCGCTGCGGTACGTCCATTTGGCCACCGTTTCCGCGGCGGGCGCGGCCCTGCCGAAAAGCAGCGGCAAGCACACGTAGACCATGCCGCCGGCCAGCACCGCCGGGGCGACGATGGTGAAAAGAATGATCGAGCAACCGAGGATGGGCGCGTCCTCCTGAATCAACGCGCCGGCGGAACCCGCGAGCGTGAGGTGCCGCCGCAGCGAGGCGGCGTCCATGGTGAGGAAGGGATGGACATGGGCCAGCACCATCATCATGAGCGCGGCCAGCGAGAAGGCGGATGCGCGCGCCAGCGAAGCGGGCCGGTTCTGATAGAGAATGCCGCCGCAGCGGACGCAACGGGCGGCGGAGCACTCGGCTACCGGGCTGGCGACGTGCAGGGTATCGCAGAAATGACACGCGGCGTGGCGGGTGCCACCCGGTGGTTTGGGCCACGGGAGCAAGGCCCGCCAGGCTCTGGTGAATCCGGGTTTCATGGAGAGCGGAAGGCCACCACGCGCTGGCCGAGTTCGCCGAGTCCCTCGACGCCGCATTCGACGAAGTCGCCCGCCTGCAGGTAGCGCGGCGGTGACATGCCCATGCCGACGCCGCCGGGTGTTCCGGTGGCGATCACATCGCCCGGCAGCAGCGTCATGAAACGGCTGACGTAGGAAACGAGCTGGCGGACGGAAAACATCATGTCACCGGTCCAGCTGTTCTGCCGCAGCTCGGTGTTGACCTTGCACCAGAGCCGGAGTTTCTGCGGGTCCGGGACCTCATCGGCGGTGACCAGCCATGGCCCCATGGGCGCGAAGGTGTCCGCGCTTTTTCCCTTGGTCCATTGCCCTCCCATTTCCTTTTGGAACGCGCGCTCGGAGAAATCGCAGAAAGTCGAATATCCGGCCACGTGATCGAGCGCGTCCGCTTCCTCGACGAGAGCGGCGGTGCGGCCGATTACCACCGCCAGTTCGACTTCGTAGTCGAGTTTGTGGGCGCCGCGCGGAATCATCACGTCGTCGTTCGGACCGCTCCACGCGCTCGTCGCCTTCATGAACAGGGTGGGCTCGGCGGGGATGCCCTCGCCGAATTCCTTGGCGTGATCAAGATAGTTTTTACCGACGCAAACCAGCTTGGAGGGCCGGTTCACGGGCGGCCCCAGGCGCACCCTCGGATCGATTTCCGTGCCGCCCAGGCAACCGTCCGCGACCCATTCGGCGAGCGCCTCAAGACCGCCCGAAGCGAAAAACCCCTCGTCGTAGTCGTTGAATTCGCCGCTTGCGTCCAGTCGCCGACCGTCGGGCAGCAGCACTCCCGGCTCTTCCCGGCCGGCATCCCCGAAGCGAATCAGTTTCATGGTGCGATCCTAGCGGAAGAAATCCCGGTCTGGAATGCGAAAAAAACGCTCCCGGCCAAGGCGGATTCAGTGCGAAAAAGAAGCGGCCCGACCGATCATCCCCCCGGGAAAACCCAATAACCCGGTAAGGCATCTCAGTCGGACCGCCTTGTCTTGCGACGCGGCAGCGGTAATCCCGATCCGCCGATCCCGCAAGGGAAATGTTTGGAAAAAATCCAGCGGGCCTCAAACGACTGCGGAGCCGAGGCATATCGCCGGAATTTTCCCATTTCATGTGCGAAAACCGGTATTGCCTCTTTCGCGGGATGCCTTATGTTCCCGGCCGACAAACCGATGAAAACGCCATTCCTCACAAAACCGTCCGCCGTGCTGGCGACGCTGGCCGTTTCCCTGCTTACCGCCGTCAACGCGCTGGCCCATCCCGGCCACTACCATCCGCCGGGCGAGGAGGACGAGTTCGATGCCTTGCGGGCGGACTGGCTGCATCTTCACGGTTGGTGGGAGATTTCCTTCGCCGCCGTCGCCCTTGCCGCAGTGGCCGTTTTCTCGTTCAGCGACAAGCGCAAGGTCCGCGTGGCCGCCGTCCTCGCCTTTGGCGGATCGCTGGCGCTTATCGCCGCGACATGACTTGGTTAGGGCAGTGCACCCGGCGCGGCTCCTTGGCCGGGAGATTTTTCATCGGCGCATTCGGAAACGAAACCGGATGGTCGTCCGGGGTTTACCGATGGTGCGAATGCCCCGTCGGCGGCATGGGTGTGATTCATTCGGAGGCTGGAATTTTACCGCGAGGATGGCAAATCACGATTTTGGCCATGAATATGGCTCATGGCAAACAAGGTGATGCGGCACGCCGATTTGTTGGGCTTCCCTGTCATGTCCGCAATGATTGATGGAATATGCGTGGTGGTGAAGACCCCCGTTCTTGAAATCCATGCCGGTGGCACATCGAGTGCTAGGCAGGCCACCGACGCATGGACATGCCATCTAACAAGAAAACGGTCGTCATCCGGTTTCTCCTCTGCCTCTGGCTCATGTCCGCGGTGGCAGCCATCGCGGAAACGCGCGAGGTCAGGGAAACCATTGTCGCCGCGATCACCGCCAGCGACTCGGATGGCCGGCGCGAGGCCGTGCTTTCGCTCAAGGCCAGCCCCACCCCGGAAGCGGTCTCATGGCTCAATCGATGGAAGGAAGGCGCCATCCACCTGCACGAGGATGACGCCGGCACGATCACTCCGGTGACTCTAACAGGATCTGCCGATGCTAACGGCGCCTCCGCCGCGCTCAGGGTGATGGATGGCAAGCCCCTGACCGCCGCCGATGGCTCTCCCATCCGGATCAACCCTGACGAGGTCGGGTTTGCCGACACCGATTCCGGCCTTCGCCGGGCGATGAAGGAAGTCACCGACCTCGCCGCGCTGGCGGATCCGGACAAGGCGAAGCGCATCCGGGCGATCCGCGATTCCGCGATGGGCCGGAATCCGGAAAAACTTCCCGCGCTTCTCGCGCTCAAAACCACCGAGAAGGATAGTGACGCCCTGCGCGCCCTTGATGAAACCATTGCCATCATCCGCCTGAAGTCAGCCGATCCCGCCGAGCGCGTGGCCGCCTGCCGCACCCTTGGTGACTTGCAGTCACTCGCCGCGCGCGACGCGCTCAGGGATTTCGTTCGTGCCGCCGAAGCCGACGGCGCTTCCGGTGAGGCCAAGGCGGGTCGCGCGGCGATTTCCTCCATTGATGCACATATCTCCGTCATCAATGCGATAGGCACCGCGTTCCGCGGCCTGTCGTTGGGCTCTGTTTTGCTCGTGGTGGCCATCGGCCTTGCCATTACCTTCGGGCTGATGGGCATCATCAACATGGCCCACGGCGAGTTCATTGCCATCGGCGCCTACACCACTTATGTGATCCAGAACGTTTTCGCCGCCGGGCTGGCTCTGTCGCCCTTCGGCGTATCGGTCAGTCTGCCCGGCCTTGGCCTGGCCAATGGCGCGAACACTTATTTCATCCTCGCCATCCCGGCGAGCTTCATTGTCGCGGCGCTGGTCGGCGTTGTCCTGGAGCGCTCGGTCATCCGTTTCCTCTACAAGCGGCCTTTGGAATCATTGCTCGCCACATGGGGCATCTCGCTGGTCATCCAGCAGATCCTCAAATTCGTCTTCGGATCGAACAACGTGCAGGTCACAAGCCCCAACTGGCTTTCGGGAAACTGGACGGTCAATGATGTGATCTTCGGCTGGAACCGTGTGTTCGTCATCGCCTTCGCCATCCTCCTCATCGTCATCACCTGGCTGGTCCTCAACAGGACGCCGCTCGGCCTGCTGATCCGCTCGGTGATGCAAAACCGCAACATGGCCGCCTGCATGGGCGTTCGCACCGAACGGGTCAATACCTTCACCTTCGCCTTCGGCTGTGGCCTCGCCGGCCTCGCGGGAGCCTTCCTTTCGCAGATCGGCAATGTGGGACCCAACATGGGCCAGTTATACATCGTCGATTCGTTCATGACCGTGGTCGTCGGCGGCGTGGGCAACATCATGGGCACCGTCATCAGCGCGCTCGGCATTGGCCTGGCCGACCAATCGCTCCAGCAATACCTCGGAAACCCGGTCATCGGCAAGATCCTCGTGCTTGCCTCCATCATCCTGTTCCTCCAGTGGCGCCCCGCAGGGCTCTTCGTCACCCGCTCCCGCAGCCTCGACTGACCGATGAACCGCACACCCCTGTCCAGCCGGCTCCACACTCCGCTGCTCATCGCCGCGGGAGTCTTCCTCGTCGTCGTCATGCCTGCCCTCAACCTGATGGGAGTGATCAGCGACTTCACCTTGGGAAACTGGGGCAAATATCTCTGTTATGGCATCCTCGCCATCTCCATCGACCTGCTGTGGGGATACACGGGACTGTTATGCCTGGGCCAGGCCCTGTTTTTCACGCTGGGCGGCTACGTCATGGGCATGCATCTCCTCCGGGCGGTGGGGGGTGACGGGCTTCCCACATTCCTGACCATGCTCGGCCGCGGCGAGTGGCCGTCGTTTTTCCTGCCATTCTCCAGCTTCCCCTTCGCGGTGCTGATGGTGGTTCTGGTCCCGGGCCTGCTGGCCTTTGTCTTCGGTTACCTCGCGTTCCGCTCGCGCATCAGGGGCGTTTACTTTTCCATCCTCACCCAGGCCCTCACCTATGGCGCGGCGCTGCTGTTCTTCCGCAACGAACTGCTGATGGGCGGCAACAACGGCTTCACCGACTTCCGCACCCTCCTCGGCTTCGATCTCCGCGGGATCGGCACCAAGCGCGGGCTCTACATCGCCACCGCGTTCCTGCTCGTGGGTGTCGTCGCCCTCTGCAAATGGCTCACCCACACCCGCTTCGGCCTCATCCAGCGCGCCATACGCGACTCGGAAAACCGGGCGCTCTTCTCCGGTTACGCCGCCGCCAACTACAAGCTCTTCGTCTTCGTGATCAGCGCGGTCATCGCCGGATTCGCCGGAGCGCTCTTCGTCCCGCAGGTGGGCATCATCAACCCCAGCGAGATGGAAACCGGCAAGTCCCTCGAAGCCGTCGTCTGGGTGGCCCTCGGCGGACGCGGCACCATCATCGGACCGGTCCTCGGCGCCATCAGCGTGAATGCCCTCAAAAGCTGGGCGTCATCCGGAGCCACCGCCGATTTCTGGCCGCTTCTGTTAGGCGGTTCCTTCGTGCTTGTCGTCCTGTTCATGCCCAAGGGCCTCGTCGGCCTGCCCGCGCAACTGGCCTCCGCATACCGCCGCCTCTCGCGAGGCCGCGATCACTCCGCGGACGACGCCCCCCGCGAGTCCACCGTTACCGATCCCTGAATCCCCCGCCATCATTCCCGCGCATGGACCTTTCCTCGCCACTTCCCAGGAAGCCTTTCCTCCTCGCCGCCGAGGGGCTCGACAAGTCGTTCGACGGCTACAAGGCCATCAACGATCTAAACTTCTATCTCGACGAAGGCGAACTCCGCACCGTCATCGGCCCCAACGGCGCGGGGAAAACCACCTTCCTCGATTTGATAACCGGCCGCACCAAACCCGATCACGGAACCCTCGTCTGGGACGATGCCAAACACGACCTCCTCCGCCTGAACGAATACGAAATCTACCGCCTCGGTATCGGCCGCAAGTTCCAAACCCCCACCGTTTACACCGATCACACGGTCTTCGAAAACCTCGTGCTTTCACTGGCTGGATCCCGCGGCATCTGGAACAGCATTTTCGGGAAACTCGGATCCGGACAAAAGGACCGCGTTGCGGAGATTCTCCATACCGTCAAGCTCGCTCCGCACGCCTCGCGCAAGGCGGGCGCCCTTGCGCACGGCCAGAAACAATGGCTTGAGATCGGCATGCTGCTCGCCCAGGAGGCGCGCCTTCTCCTGGTGGACGAACCCGCCGCGGGCATGACCGACGAGGAAACCCACCGCACCGGCGAACTTCTCCTCTCCCTCGCCGGCAAGCACACCATCGTTGTCATCGAGCATGACATGACTTTCGTCCGCCAGATATCGCAAGGACGCAAGGTCACCGTCCTCCACCAGGGTCACGTTCTCTGCGAGGGCCCGGTGGACCGTGTGCAAAACGACGAACGGGTCATCGAAGTCTATCTCGGCAGGAAATCCAAAGCCGCGTGAACCGCTACGGGTCGCATGCCGCCAATTGACAGGCCCTTTCCCATATCTCCCCATGACCGCCACCCTTAACGGCCACAGCCTCCGGCTCTCCGGCCTCCGGCTTTCCATCGGTGGCAGTCCCATCCTTCGCGGCGTGAATCTGGACATCCGTCCGGACACGGTCTTCTGCCTGATGGGCCGCAATGGTGTCGGCAAAAGCACCACCCTCAGGGCCCTTATGGGCCTGCTTCCGATCGATTCGGGAAAAATCTCCTTCGCCGGAAAATCCATCGAACGCATGTCCACCGCCGAACGCGCCCGCCTCGGGATCGGATATGTCCCCCAGGGCCGTGAAATCTTCCCCCACCTCACCGTTCGGGAAAACCTCTTCATCGGCGCCCGCGCCCGGGGCATGAAGGTGGATGCCGCGCAACTGGACCGCATCTACACCCTGTTCCCCATCATCAGGGAATTCCTCAAGCGCAAGGGCGGCATGCTCTCCGGCGGCCAACAGCAGCAGCTCGCCATCGGCCGGGCCCTGCTCACCATGCCCACCCTGCTGATCCTCGACGAACCCACCGAAGGCATCCAGCCCAACATCATCGACCAGATCGGCGAGGCCATCCGCATGCTCCGCGCCGAAGGCGGGATGAGCATCCTGCTCGTCGAGCAATACCTCGACTTCTGCAGGGAACTCGGCGACGACTTCGCCATCCTCGAACGCGGTGCCGTGGCCGCCTCCGGCCTGATGGCGGACCTCGGCGATGCCATCATCCGGGAGTTTCTAACAGTCTGAGCCGTCGCCATCCGGAACAGTGGCGCGGGCATTCTTCCCGCATGCCGTTTTTCCAAAAAACTCACCTGAAGGCCCCCGTCCCGCGGGTGCGGATGCATGGAATTCATGATTGCGTTTCGAATCCGCGAACCGCGTTCATTGCGGGAAACGCTAATGTTAGATACAGCAACAAACGCCCGGTTTTATCAGACATTTCCCAATCCGCTGGCACGGATAACGCTATGTCGTCGCGAGCGGACAGCCTCCGCACTCCAAGAACCAAACAAACCGGATATGAAATCAAAGTACTGTCCTAAATTCATCGGCCTGCCAGTCCTGGCCGTGGCATTCGCCACCGCCAATGCCGGCACCACCGAAACCGTTGCGCCCGCGCCCGCCGCCGAGGCGGACTGCATGGATTGGCTCAAGGTGAGCGGCTACGGGGCCATCGCCTACACCTACACCGACAACGGAACCGAAACCTTCGCCGATGGCGATACGCCCTTCGATGCGGTGAAGGTCGGATTCGAGGGATCCTACAAGTCCCTGGGCGGTTATGTCAGCCTGTTCTACACTCCGGACGTGCCGGGTGAGGACGCCGGGATCCTGGACGCCTATGCCACCTACACGGTGGGTGATTTCACCATCACCGGCGGCAAATACCTCAGCTACCTCGGCTACGAAGCCTTCGATACGGTGAATATGAACCAGATCACCTACGCCGCCGGCATCGGCGCCATCCCGGCTTATCACACCGGCGTCAAGGTTGACTACTCGAATGATATCTTCGGCGCGGGCTTCAGCGTCTCCGATTCGGTCACCGGCGGTGACGGTTTCTGGTCCGGCGACGACGAGTTTGGCGATGACCAGGGCTATGAGGGCTATATCACCTACAAGGGCATCGACAGACTCACCCTGTGGGCGGGCTTCGGTTACGAAAACACCGACCCGGGCCAGGATTGGATCACCTATGACTTCTGGGCCAGCTACGATGTCAGCGACAAGCTCACCGTCGCCGCGGAAATCGCCTATCACGAGGACGCCGGCGTCGAGGGCGTCCAGGGACTGCTCTACGCCAAGTATGCCTTCACCGACAGGTTTTCGACCGTCGCCCGCTGGGGCATCGCCGAGCGCGCCAACGGCGGAGCTGACGACTACTCCTACACGATCTGCCCGACTTATGCCTTCTGCGAAAGCTTCCTCATCCGCGCGGAGCTGACGTGGACGGACAGCGCCCCCGATCAGGACACCGTTTTCGCCGGCATCCAGGCGCTCGCCAAGTTCTGATTCCCCCTCCATTCCCTGCCTCCAGCCGCGGTCCGTTTCACGGAGCGGACCGCGGCGCCCCTCCCTTGTAACCAATCCCAACATCGCAATCCCATGATCCCCCGTTCCATTCCGGCGGCCCTTGCCGCCTTCGCAATTGGTCACAGCGCCCTCTCCGCCCGGGAAACCGTCAAGGTCGGCGTGCTTCACTCGCTCTCCGGCACCATGGCCATCAGTGAGACGTCGCTCCGCGACATCCTCCTCTTCACCTTTGACGAGATCAACGCCAGCGGCGGTGTTCTCGGCAAGAAGATCGAGCCCGTCGTCGCCGACGGAGCGTCCAACTGGCCGCTCTTCGCGGAAAAGGCCAAGCAGCTTCTCGAACAGGACAAGGTGGCCGTCACCTTCGGTTGCTGGACCTCCGTAAGCCGCAAGTCCGTGCTCCCGGTCTACGAGGAAAGGAAAGGCCTGCTTTTCTACCCTGTCCAATACGAGGGAGAGGAAATGTCCCCGAACATCTTCTACACGGCGGAAGCGGTGAACCAGCAGGCGACGCCTGCCGTGGACTACATGCTCGAAGAGGGCAAGAAGAAGTTCTATCTGATCGGATCCGACTATGTCTATCCCCAGACCACCAACCTGATCCTTCTCGAATACCTTCTTGCCAAGAAGGTGCCGCTTGAGAGCATCGGCGGCGGTTTCACCAAGGACTCGTCCGGAAAGATCATCTCCGCCGGCAAATACACGCCCTTCGGCCATACCGACTACCAGCAGATCATCGCCGAGATCAAGCAGTTCGCCGCCTCCGGTGACGCCTGCGTCATCAACACCCTCAACGGCGACACCAACGTGCCCTTTTTCAAGGAATACGCCGCCGCCGGCCTGACTGCGGAAACCTGCCCGGTTGTTAGCTTCTCGGTTTCCGAGGACGAGTTCCGCGGCCTGCCCGCCAGCCAGTTGGTCGGACAACTCGGTTGCTGGACCTACTTCCAGTCGATCAAGAGCCCGGAAAACGCCAAGTTCATCAAGGATTTCCAGACCTGGCTCGCCAAGTCGGACGTTCCGGGAATCGTCAAGGAGGGCCGCGTCACCTGCTCGCCCATGGTTCTCTCCCACAACGGGGTTTATCTCTGGAAAATGGCGGTCGAAAAGGCCGGTTCCTTCGATGTGGACAAGGTGAACGCCGCGCTTGAGTCCGGCATCTCCTTTGATGGCCCCGGCGGCACCGTGACCACCCAGAAAAACCGCCACCTCACCAAGAACGTCTTCATCGGTGAAACCCGTGCCGACGGCCAGTTCAAGATCCTCAAGGAATACAAGGACGTGGTCGGCGAGCCCTTCCTGAAAGGCACCTACAAGTAGTTTTCTCATCCCGGTTGTTGAGCGGATCATTCCGCGGCGGCCATGCCCTTTGGTTGGGGCATGGCCGCCATTCGTTGCGATCACATGGCACGTTGCCTGCTGAACAAAACCCGAAATGAAATCCATCTCCCTCCCGCAGCCGGTTCTGGTGGCGTTTTTTCTCTCCGCCCTCGCGGCCATCGCACACCCGGGCCACCGCCATCCGCCGGGTGAGGGGGATGAATTCGACGCCCTTCGTGCCGATTGGCCCCATCTTCACGGCTGGCCCGGGATCAGCCTGGCTCTTGTCGCGCTCGGTTCGCTCGTCCTGTTCGGGTTCAGGCGCCGCCGGACCGTCCGGGCCGGGGCCGCCATTTCCTGCGGCGGTTCGCCCGCCCTCATTGCAGCGATCTGAGCGACCATGCATCTCTCACCGCGCGAACAGGAAAAGCTGCTGATCGTCGTCGCCGGCGATCTCGCCCGCCGCCGCAGCGAGCGCGGGCTCAGGCTCAACCATCCGGAAGCCGTCGCCCTCATCACCGCCGGGTTGTTAGAGGCGGCGCGGGACGGGAAATCCGTCGCCGAACTCATGAGTCTCGGCACCACATTCGTCACCCGCGACCAAGTGATGGAAGGAGTCCCGGAAATGATCCCCGACGTCCAGGTGGAGGCCACCTTCCCGGATGGCACCAAACTTGTCACCGTCCACAACCCCGTCCGATGATCCCCGGCGAAATTCTAACACCCAAAGGCGCCCCCGCCCTCGAACTCAACGCGGGTTTGGAAAAGCTCACCCTCGCCGTGGCAAACACCGGTGATCGCCCCATCCAGGTCGGCAGTCATTTCCACTTCGCGGAAACCAACGCCTCCCTCTCCTTCCACCGCGCCGCCGCCCGTGGTTTCCGGCTTGATATCCCCGCCGGCACCGCCGTCCGTTTCGAGCCCGGTGACACGCGCGAGGTCCCGCTCGTCGCCTTCGCCGGAAAGAGGGTGATGCACGGGCTCAACAACCTGGTCAACGGACCGCTCGACGCATGAAGCAATCCCGCGCCAACTACGCCGCCACCTTCGGCCCCACCACCGGTGACAAGGTCCGGCTCGCCGATACCGGGCTCTTCATCGAGATCGAGCGCGACCTCATCGCCGAAAACGGCGGCTATGGAAACGAGGTGAAATTCGGCGGCGGAAAAGTCATCCGCGACGGCATGGCCCAATCACCGCTCGCATGCGATGCGGAGGCGCCCGACCTCGTCATCACCAACGCCGTCATCCTCGACGCCGCCCATGGCGTGATCAAGGCGGACATCGGCATCAAGCACGGCCGCATCACCGGCATCGGCCACGCGGGCAATCCTCTTCTCCAGGACGGCATCACCATGACCATCGGCGCGGCCACCGAAGTCATCGCGGGCGAAGGTTGCATCGTCACCGCCGGCGGCATCGACACCCACATCCACTTCATCTGTCCGCAGCAGATTGAGCACGCCATCGCCAGCGGAACCACCACCCTGATTGGCGGCGGCACCGGCCCCGCGCACGGCACCTATGCCACCACCTGCACGCCGGGCATCTGGAACATCCATCGCATGCTGGAGGCCGCCGAGGCGTTTCCCGTAAACCTCGGCTTCCTCGGCAAGGGCAACTGTTCCTCGCCCGATCCTCTGCGCGAGCAAGTCCTCGCCGGAGCCATCGGCCTCAAGCTCCACGAGGACTGGGGAACCACGCCCGCCGCCATCGACACCTGCCTGACGGTAGCTGACGAACTCGATGTC